>CAJQLJ010000048.1 GCA_905479135.1 uncultured Campylobacterales bacterium
ATAGTTGATGCAATGGCTGTATTAAATCAGAAAGAAGAACAACACTTAATAGATGAAGTTCAAGCAAACGAAACACATATAAATGATGAAATAAAAAGCTTAAGAGAAGAAATACGTGAATTAAAAGCTTTATTAGAAGATAATTTAAAAAGGTAAACTCATGGAACATGAATCTAGTTATGAAGAAATAATTGTAGAAAAATCAGATAAAACATATGAATTAAAAGATTCATTAAAAACCTATGGAGTACATTATAACTTTGATGAAAAATTTTATTCAAACAGTTCTGCTATTAATGAAAATATACTAGAAGAGTTAAAATGGTTTTTAAAAAATCATAATATCCAATATACTACAAAAAAAGTTATTGAAAAAAAATTAAATTATAAAATTATTACTATTGATAAAAATAACTTTTTAATAGAACAAGTAAGCAATAACTTAAAATGCTACTATATAAATATTTATATAGGTATGGATGAAAACAAAGTAAATATTTTAGATACTAGAAAGTCATTACATTTAAGTGCAAACCTACCTAAGTTTGAATCAAATGATTATTTATTTGAAGTACTTAAATACTTCTCAATTCATACTGAAAAACTCTATGAAGCAAAATTTGATGAATCAGAGTTATTTACTATTCTTCTAAATATCATTGATACTCATACATTACAAATAAGTTTAGAGCAAAAGCTACAAAAATTTAAGTTTATGACTATAAAGGACTTGTCTTTAAAAAATAAAGGAGGTTTCTTATGTAATTGTGTTCCTGGGTTTTTCCCAGAAACTGAGTTTAAATTAGTAGGAAATAAAATACTTAGTTCATACACCCAAAACTTTCTTTCTTCTAATCAAGAAAAAAAGATATGGAAATATTTGTATAAAATAGAAAATAGAAAATATATAGGAAATAAAAAAGAACCTACATTATTTGAATTATTTAAAAATGCAAAAATACCTGTTAAGGATTCATCAGGAAATGAATACTTTGGAAGAATAAGTGCTATAAAAGAAGTTCGTGGTAAATTAGAAATAAAGATTACAAATGGAATAAATGAAACTCTTGCTCCTAAACTATTTGACAAAGAAGAATTATTCGATTTTATTAAAAATTATAGATAAGTAAAAAAGTAAATATTGGCGACCCCAGCAAGATTTGAACTTACGTATCCAGGAGGAAATCCTGGCGTCCTTGGCCGCTAGACGATGGGGTCAATCAAGCTTTAGAGTATATAAAAAACTTGTTTGATTTTATCTTAAAAAAGTGTCTTTTGTTATCAACATATATTTCTTTTCTAATGAAGTGTCAAACTTCAAAGAAGCGGATTTTAGTTTTTCATATGAAATATCAGAATTATCATCTTCCCAAATTATTTGTACAAAAGTAATTGTCTTTCTATCGTGAGCTATTAAATCAATAGAATTATTATTATCCCACCAAGAATCAATTACAATAGGTGTATATTCAAATATATCACTTTGCTTATTTTTGATCCTTTCTTTTACAAAGATTTTATACGAAGGAAATAATACTTTATTTATAAACTCTTCTTGTATCAAATCACTTATTTTATTTATATTTCCTAATTGTAAGTCAATAAAATTTGGGTATAAATAAGAAAACCAAAACTTTAAAGTATTATCCTTTATCTCATATCTTCCAAATTTTGATACTTTTTGATTATCCCCTAAAGGAATAGTTCTTTTTATAATCATCATATCTATCAGCTTTTGTAAATATCTAGTTAAATGAGTTGATTTGAGCTCTAAAGAACTTGCAATATCTCCAATTTTAGTATTTCCTTTTGATATTGAATGTAAAATTGAAGAGTAAGTTCCAATATCACTTATTTCATTTTTAAGAATACGAATACCATAATCAAAAAAGTATGAGTCTTTAGATAAAAAAAGATTTTTAATATTGCTAGATATATTGATTTTAGGATTATAATATGTTATATTTGTTGATATTGTTCCTAAAATAGAATATATATAGAGCTGTTCTAGCTTATTCATTTGAGGAAATAATTCTTTGCTTTTTCTAAAGCTTAGATACTCAAGATTTATTATCTCATTTGATATGCGTTCTAGGTTATTTTTATAAGAATCACTAAAAAGTAATGATGAAGTTACTATTATCTGTATATTTTTATTTTTTAGACTCTTTTTCCAATATTGTATTAAATCTTTTAGGGCATTTTTATCAACTTTTATAATATTTTGAAAGTCTTCAAAAACAATCACAAGTTTTTTCTCAATATTTTGTTCATTTAATAGCTCAAGGATGTCCATAAAAGAACTAAATGATGAAGAGCTTACATCTATATGATTAAAGTGTTTATTAACTATATTGGCCATTTGTGAAAAGAAATGACTAGGTATCATTTCATAATTTGTAAGATATATGTTTTCTTTATCTTTTATATATTCTTTAACTAAAGATGTTTTTCCAACATTTTTAGAAGCAAAAATAAAGTCTATAGCAGAGTTTGCTCTATTAAAACTATTATTTAGACTTTTTAGTTCTTTTTCTCTTTGAAAAAACATATTTATTCACACTTTCTTTATCTAATTTTCTTTTTTTTATCTTTACTTAGTATATAAATACTTGATGAAATCTTTTCACTAAATCCATCTATTGTATAGACAATAATATCACAACTTTTCAAAGCAAAATCCATTTCAAAGTTTTTTGAAGTTAAATTTGCTGATGTTGAATATAAATTACTAAACTTAGATATAAAAGAATAAAACTTATCTTCTTTGGGAATAACTCTAAATGACTTTTTATTAGGGTAAATAAATGTAGTTTTTTTAGAATTTCTAACTCTTTTTCGAAACTTTTTAGGAATTCTAGTATTTTCTTGTAGTGTTTTAAAAGAATCTACTGTGTGAAGTATTTTTTTTGATTTTGGTCTTTGTTTTACAACAGATAAACTCTCATCACTTGAAGATGAGAATCCAACTGTTGTATCTGTTTGAACTAGATAAACTAGTGATGAGTCCATAAAAAAGTTTAGTCGTTCAAGAACTCTTGGATTGATTTAACACCTAATCCATTTTTCTTTTTTAATACTGTAATAGATTCAACACAAGCAAGAGCAGCTGATGCTGTCGTTACATAAGGAACATTTTCTTTTAATACTGCTCGTCTAATATTTTTACCATCATCTTTTGAAGATTCTTTTCCATCTGATGTATTAAATGCTAGTGCAATTTCACCATTTGTAATTGAATCTGTAATATTAGGACGACCTTCAGAAATTTTAAGAACTTTTTCACAAGCAATTCCAGCAGCTTCAATAGCTTTGTGAGTTCCACCAGTAGCAACTACTGTGAACCCTTCATCTACTAAACCTTTTGCAATTTTTGGAGCAAATTCTTTATCTAAATCACATAATGAAATAAATACTTTTCCGCTTAATGGTAAATCATTTTTAGCAGCACTTTGTGCTTTTGCATATGATTCTCCAAAGCTATCTGAAATACCCATAACCTCACCCGTTGATTTCATTTCAGGTGTTAAAATCATATCTGAACCAGATAATTTATTAAATGGGAACACAGCTTCTTTAACAGCTACATGATCTCTTAAAATTGGTTTTAATACACCATTTCCTTCCCAAACCAAATCAAAATTATATGAAGATAAAGCATCTCTTAAACTTTCACCCCACATAACACGAGTGGCAACTTTTGCTAATGGCATACCAGTTGCTTTAGATACAAAAGGAACTGTTCTAGAAGCTCTTGGATTTACTTCAATTAAGTAAATTTGACCCTTATGAATTGCATATTGAACATTCATAAGACCAACAACACCTAAGTTTAGAGCCATTGTTTTAGTTTTTGTTTCTAATTCTTTGATTAATTCGTCCGAAATTGAAATTGGAGGTAATGAACAAGCAGAATCACCTGAGTGAATTCCAGCTTCTTCAATATGCTGCATAATTCCACCAATATAAACTTCTTTACCATCACAAATACAATCAACATCTAATTCAACTGCTCTGTCTAGGAATCTATCGATTAATACAGGTGCATCATTTGAAACAGAAACCGCTTCATCCATATATTGTTTTAATTCTGCTGTTGAATAAACAATTCTCATTCCTCTTCCACCAAGTACAAATGAAGGACGAACAAGTACTGGGTAGCCTATTCTTTCAGCAATTTCTATAGCTTCTTCAACTTCTACTGCTGTACCATTTTCAGGTTGTAATAATCCAGCTTCTTCAACAAATTTTGAGAATTTCTTTCTATCTTCTGCTAAGTCAATAACAGCAGCAGTTGTTCCTATAATTTTAGCACCTGCATCTGTTAAAGCATTTGCTAATTTTAGTGGAGTTTGTCCACCAAAGTGAACAATAACACCATCTGGTTGTTCTTCTTCAATTACTGATCTTACATGTTCAAAGTCAATTGGTTCAAAGTATAAAACATCTGAAGTATCATAATCTGTTGATACTGTTTCAGGATTACAGTTATACATAATAGTTTTTACACCCATTTCATTTAAAGCAAATGAAGCATGAACACAGCAGTAATCAAACTCAATACCTTGACCGATTCTGTTAGGTCCTCCACCTATAATCATAACTTTTTTCTGAAGTGATTCAGGCTTTTGTACTTTTGGTAACTTCGTAATATTTGTAGTTGAATAAAGATATGGAGTTAATGCTTTAAATTCAGCAGCACAAGTATCAACTTCATTATATTCTAAGTTTACATCTAAAGTTTTTCTAGCAGCATAAACATCTTCTTCAGTTTTAGAGATTAGTCTTGCAATCATAACATCAGAGAAACCATTTGTTTTTGCAGTTCTCATAGCTTCTTCATCACTTAAAATAGATTCAGTCATTGAAGCTTCAATATTATAAATTTCTCTAAATTTAGTTAAGAACCATGGATCAATTGCACAAAGATCGAAAATCTCTTCATTTGTAAGTCCTTGTCTCATTCCATCCATAACATATAATGCTCTTGAATCATTTGGTCTTCTAATTTCTTTTTTGATTTTTTCTAAATCACTTGAAATAGAATCAAATCCACAAAGACCAGTTTCAAGTGAGCAAAGTGCTTTTTGCATAGACTCATTAAATGTTCTACCCATAGACATAACTTCGCCAACAGATTTCATAGCAGTTGTTAATGTAGAGTTTGCTTTAGGGAATTTTTCAAAAGTAAATCGTGGAATTTTTGTAACAACATAATCAATTACTGGTTCAAAAGAAGCTGTTGTACCTGTAATATCATTTTCAATTTCATCTAAAGTAAAACCAACAGCTAATAGCGTTGCTACTTTCGCAATTGGATAACCAGTCGCTTTTGATGCAAGTGCTGAAGATCTTGAAACTCTAGGGTTCATTTCAATAACGATCATTCTTCCAGTTTTTGGACAAATTGAGAATTGTACGTTAGATCCACCCGTATCAACACCAATTTCTCTAAGAATTGCAAATGATGCATTTCTCATATCTTGGTATTCTTTATCAGTTAATGTAAGTGCAGGAGCAACAGTAATACTATCACCTGTATGAACACCCATTGGATCTAAATTTTCAATAGAACATACAATAATACAGTTATCTTTTTTATCTCGGATAACTTCCATCTCATATTCTTTCCAACCAAGCATAGATTCCATAATCTCAATTTCGTTAATAGGAGAAGCATCAATACCAGACTCTGCTAATGCTTTAAACTCTTCCATATTATATGCAACACCAGAACCCCCACCTGCAAGAGTAAATGAAGCTCTAGAAATTACTGGGAAACCAATATCTTTAGCTACTTTTATAGCTTCTTCAACAGAATATGCATTAGCACTTTTTGGTAAATCCATACCGATTTTTATCATTGCATCATTAAAAAGTTGTCTTTCTTCACCTTTTTTAATAGCATCAGGATGAGCTCCAAGGAATTGAATACCTTCAAGCATTCCTTTGTCATACATAGAAGTAGCAAC
Source organism: uncultured Campylobacterales bacterium (assembly GCA_905479135.1). Taxonomy (GTDB): domain Bacteria; phylum Campylobacterota; class Campylobacteria; order Campylobacterales; family Arcobacteraceae; genus Poseidonibacter. The sequence goes on from CAJQLJ010000048.1 coordinate 5,973, forward strand.
ATTAAGTGCTGTTTGTCCACCCATTGTAGGAAGTATTGCATCAATATTTTCTTTTTTGATTATTTTAGCAACCATTTCTTCAGTGATTGGTTCTATATAAGTTCTATCTGCAAACTCTGGATCTGTCATAATAGTAGCTGGATTGGAATTAATTAATACAACTCTATATCCTAATTCTTTTAAAGTTTTAGTAGCTTGTGTACCTGAATAATCAAACTCACAGGCTTGACCAATTACAATAGGACCAGAACCTATTAATAAAATTGATTTTATATCTTCTCTTTTTGGCATAAAAATTCCCCATATATATTTTTATAAATTTGGAGATTATATCCTTAAAGTGCTTAAAATTCGGTTATGTGAAATTAAAACAATTTGTCTTTTAGAAATAAAATACTTACTATAAAGACCATAAAAAGCAGAAGATCTAAAATAAAATGTTTATTTTCTTTTAGTTGAGTTTTACTTCCAATTAACCCGTGGTACCATTTTTTATTCATTCTCTCATTGACAATTTGAGTTAAGTTTTCCATCCCCTTATCACTTAAAAAACATGTTTTACCAATGACTTGAATAAGAAGGTATGTCTGAATTAGAACTAATAAAGATAACCAATCATACTGTGTATAAAAATATGCATATGAGATCAAAAGTGTTGATACAATACCAAATAAATAAAAAAGTACAACTGTTCTTAGTAAATAGTTTAATTTTCTTCTTTGAAAGAAAAATTGACTATATGAAAACAGTATTAAAACACTCGTCATTCCACTTGCCTTGTTTTCACCCATATTAATAAATAAGATATAATAAGTTAAAACAATCAAAGGGATTAATAATAAAGTTGCTACGTACCATTTTATACTTTTATTAAATACTTTTAAATTAAATAGCATTTTAGAGTTCCTTTTTTTCTTATTATTTTCAGTAGTTAAGAAGTAGGAAGATTAAATCTTTTAGTATCTAAAATACCTTCGCTATCAAAAGATAAATAGTATAAAATATCTTTTTTTACTGGAAGTTTAGTAAGATATCTAATTGCTAGATTTGCTTGAAGTGAAGCTATGTGCATAACTATTGGGCAGGCAATTCCATTAGGTTTTCTATCATTTATTTGAAATACTGCTTCATAAGAAGCCTTTTCAAAGAAACAAACTTGACCATGGAACTCTTCAACTGAACCATATATCCAAGGCTGTTTTTTACTCATACAATAATCATTAATTGCAGCTCGAGTAGGAAGATTATCTGTAGCATCAATAATTAAATCAAATTCTAAACCTCTTTTTGCAAACTCTTCAAAACCTTCAATATAAGCTGTAGCTTTTGTATATGGACATCTTGATTCAACTAGTTGTTTTAAAACTTCACTTTTAAATCTTCCATCATCTCCAACTTTAAAACCTATTTGTCTATGAATATTATGAATACCTACAACATCAAAGTCAACAAAAGCAAACTCCCCTATTCCAGAAGCTCCAAGAGCAATAGCTAGTGAACATCCAAGCCCACCACTTCCTATAATTGCTACTTTTTTAGCTTGCAAAGAGTCTTGTGTTTCTTCACCCCAAAGTTTTATCTGTCTATTAAAAAATTCATGTGATTCATTCATATTTTATTCCAAGGTATTAGAGTAAAAACCCTAATTTATTTTAGTTTTTCTTGTGTTGAGAAAATAAGCTTTGCTTCATCTAAAAGTTTTTGTGCATCTTCTAGTTCTTTGATACCTGTTTTATATACTTCAATAGAATCACTTAATGTAATTTGTGGGTTTGATAACTTTTCTAGAAGTTGTTTTGCTTCTACTATTTTATCTTCAAATACTAATTTTTCTGTGTCATTACTCATAATTATTTACCTTCTAATATATTTCTTGTGTATTCTGCAAACTTATCAACTTCAACTAAAAAAGAATCATGTCCTGATTTACTGTTTATAAGTTTATACGTTACTTGGTCTTCTTTGCCTAGCTTTATCATAATATCTCTTATTTCTTCCATTTCTTCTGGGAAAAATAACATATCATCTTCAAAAGCTATTAAGTGTAAATTACACTTTAATTTATCAAATGAATCCTCTAATTTATCTTTATTTCTTCCTGCATCAAAGATATTCATTGTTTTACAAATATAAAGATAAGACAAAGGATCAAATACCTTTGGAAAACTATAAGCGTTGTATTCTAAGTATCTTTCAACTTCAAATCTACCAAATAGCTCATAAAGTCCATCTTTATTAGAGTATTCTCTTCCAAATTTATCATTAAATAAATTTGGACTTAAATATGCTATTAATCCAGCCATTCTACCTATTGCAAGTCCTGGTAAACCATTTGCTTCTAAATCTTCTTTTTTATAATGCCCATTATTAAATATAGGATCATGTCTTATAGCTTCTATTGCTATTTTATTTATTGCAATTGCCCATGGCCTTGTATATGCTGTAGTTGCCATTGCAATTACTTTATCTGTAAATTCTGGATATTCAATAGAATAACAAAGTGCTTGCATTCCACCCATTGAACCACCAATAACAGCAACTGCTTTTTCAATCCCTAACTTTTTATATAAAGCCATCTGAGCTTTAACAATATCAGATATTGTTAAGATAGGAAACTTAAGTCTATATTCTTCTTTTGTAGATGGGTCTATACTCAAAGCATTTGTGGAACCAAATGTACTTCCTAAGTTATTTGAGCATACTACAAAGTACTTTGTCGTATCTACAACTTTCCCATCACCAATAAATTTATCCCACCATCCAGGCTTTGCTTCATCACCATATCGACCAGCTGCATGATGCGAACCTGCTAGTGCATGACATATAACAATTACATTTGATTTATCTTCGTTTAATTCCCCATATGTTTCATACACAAGCTCATAAGATTCTAGTATTCGTCCACTTTCTAAATGTAAGCGTTCATCAAATTTCTGGGTTTTTGTTTCTATTTTCAAATTTGTTCCATTATTATTTTATAGATTAATAATATCAAAAGTTAGGATAAGACTTGCTTTTACTCTTAAACTGTATCAATAATATTAAGCTTTCTTAATTTCTTCTAAGTCTATTTTCATAATCTCTTGCCATTTATTATCAGGAGACCATTGTTCAAACATTGAAATATTGATATCATTAAAAGGTGTATTTAAAATATACTTATGATAAAGATACATAAAAGCTGTAACTCTATAGTTTAAAGCACAATGTATCCATACTTTATTTGATCCTAAAGCTTGTAAAGTATTTAAAAAAAGTTTTACATCTGAGGGTTTTGGATTTTCAAAATCTACTGGAATATGAAAATAAGCCATTTTTAAATCTGTTACTATTTTATCTTCATTTTCTATTGAATTTGAAGCATTATGAAGTGCTAGGTTTATAACTACATCAAAATCATTTTGCGCAATTACTTTAAATTGTTCTTCTTTTGGTTGTCCTGATGTTGATATTAATTCATTGATTTTTATATAGTTTAATATATTTTCCATTTATTTCCATTGTTTATTATTTATTTTTAAAATTATACTATGATACAATAAGAAAAAATTTAAGGTACATATAAATGACTATGATTATGGCAAAATCAAATGAAGCTATTGATGCTTATAAACTTGTAAGAGGTTTACAAGAAAGATTTGTAAACAAACTAAATAACTTAAGTAACACAATAGGTGAAAGCAAAAATTTTGAAGAAGTAACATGGCTAAGAGATGAAGGAATTCATGGTGGTGGTTCTAGATTTGAAGCAAGAGATAATATTCTTTTTAACACTGCTAGTGTAAATGTATCTCAAGTACATTATGATGAGGATGATACAAAGAGACTTCAAAGTGCAAGTGCAATCTCGACTATAATTCATCCTAAAAACCCTAATGTTCCATCTATTCATATTCATATTTCTTTAACACAAATAAAAGGAAATGCTTCATATTGGCGTATAATGGCTGATTTAAATCCAAGTATTGAAAATATAGAAGATAAGAAAGTATTTGTTAAAGCTTTAAAAAATCTTTCTAAAGATACTTTTGAAGAAGGTATTAAACAAGGTGATAAATACTTTAATATTCCTGATTTAAATAGACATAGAGGTATTTCTCATTTTTATTTAGAAAACTATAAAACATCAAATATCAAAGAGGATTATGATTTTGCTAATAGTTTTGGTGAGGGAATAATTGATACTTACACAGATATTATTACAAATGCTTTTAATACAAGAAAAAATATTTTAGAAGATGATAAAAAGAAACAACTTAATTATCACACATTATATTTATTTCAAGTATTAACACTAGATAGAGGTACAACTTCAGGACTTTTAATCCATAATCAAAATGATGTAGGAATTATGGGTTCACTTCCAACTTTTGTAAATAAAACTTTATTAGAATCATGGCAAGAAAAAGCAACAAAACCACAAGATGAGTTAGTATCAAATTTAGTAAAATCAATCAGCTATGATGGAAAAGTAGATACAAAAACAAAAGAGAAACTTGCACAAGTAGTTCGAGAACATTATAAAAAGTATCCAGAAGCATTAAGTATGCAAGCAAGTGGAAATATTGTTCCATCAACTGTATCAAATCATAAAGGTTAACAATGGCAATTTTTGGTAGCTTAGAAGAGCTAAGAGAACAAGTTTCAAATGAAGCTTTCCAGATAGCTTTTGATTATCTAGAAAGTATTACAAATGAATTTTTAGATATTAAAAATGGTGAGTGTATAAAAGAAACTATAATAGAAGATATTTTTGTTCTAAAACAAGCATATACGACAAAGAATAGAGAAGATTGTTTTTTTGAATCTCACAAAAAATATATAGATATACAGTATATGGTAAAAGGTGAAGAGTATATGGATGTTACTGATATAAAGTCTTTAGAGATTCAAAATGAATATGAAGAAAGAACAGATTTCATCAAATATAAAGTAAAGGAAGAAGGAACATCAAAACTTCTTATCAAAGAGAAATTCTTAGCTATTTTTTATCCAAGTGATGCACATCAACCATGTATTAAAGTCAATAATAATGAGTTAATTTATAAAGCTGTTATAAAGATACCTATCTATTTAGGATAGTGTTTAATTTTTGAATAATTTAAATCTTCCAATGATTTATTTTTTTGTGGTTTAAATCTTTTTTTGTATATTCACATAATTGTGGGAAAAAATCTAGAAAATCTTTTTCTAGTTCTTTTATATTTATTTGAACATCATTAAAATATTCAGAAGCACTTTCTCTTTTTAGTAAACGCTCAGACAATCTTAAATCCATTCTTTTAAATGAAATATTTAAATCTTCTAAAGTATGATATTTGTTTAATAAATCTTTATTTATAAGATTATTTACAATATATGATGCATTTTGAGGTAAATACTCTAAACTGTTGCTGGCTTTTAAATAAAAACTTCTTGTAAATTCATCAAGAGGAATATTTGAATATAAATCCCAGTTTTTTGTAAGAAAATAATCATAAGTCAAGTCAATAATTACAGGTTTTAGTAAACCTTTTTCTCTAAGTCTTTTTTTACTTAGTTTCACAATATCATGTGAATCAGTATAGCTATCAATTTTTAGATGTGTTTCCATACCTTTTTTTATAAAAATACTTGCATTATCCCAAGTTCTAGCTTTTAAAGGATCAGCAAGTATATTTCCAATTTTAAAATCTACGTGATCTTCAGATAAAAAAGCATGTGCTAACCAATTCATTAAATTCCTTTTATAAAATAACTTTATATTAATAAACTTAAATGACACTAAAACAAATCTTTATACATTATATTATATACTGCGATTACTAATTTAAAGGAATTTATTTGAACGTAGATATTACAAAAATAGCTAATGTGATTTTATACATGTTACATAAAAAAGTTGACCATTTAAATGATAAAAAAGTATCAATTATGCTTTTCTTAATGGAATATAATCATCTAAAATTTTGTGAAAAAAAAATATTCAATGAAGAGTACATTAAAAATTCAAGAAACCCTGAACCAGTACTACTAAGTGAACTTTTTGATGTAATTGCAAACAATGAAGATTTAGAAGAAGATGATGAAAGACTTTATTTCATACAAGAACTTTTAGATTATTTAGATATTGAAGTTGTTGAAAGAAAAAAGTTTGCTGAATTGAAGTTTATTAAAATGGAAGAAGAGTTTGATGAATCAATTTTTAACGAAGATGAATTAAAAACAATTTACAAAATTGTAAGTGAACATAAAAGTACTAGCCCTAGAAATATTGCAAATGCCTGTTTTCAAATTGATGATTTAAGAAAAATACAAAATGGTGAAATTATTATTTAAATAAATAATAAGTAAACAAGTAAGGTAAAATATGTCAATAAAAGAAAATCAAAATGTTACACTAAATTATGAGTTAAAATTAAACGATGAAATAATTGATAGTAATATGGATAAAGATCCTATATCGTTTATATATGGTTCAGGAGAAATAATTAATGGTCTTGAATCAGGAATAAAAAATATGATTGAAGGTGAAACAAAAATCATAAAAGTAAGTGCAGAAGATGCTTATGGAGAATATGATGAAAAACTTTCTGAAGTTTCTGATATTAATGAATTTGATGGAATCGATCTAGAAATAGGAATGGTTTTAGAAGCAGAAAATGAAAATAAAGAAATTTTAAGAGCTACTGTAACAGATGTTACTAAAGAGCATGTAACAGTTGATTATAATCATCCATTAGCAGGTTGTGAATTGGAATTTAAAGTTGTTATTAAATCAATTATTTAATATTCTTTGAAAGAAAATAATAATTAAGTACAAATACCTATTTTTAAGTATCATATAGTAAAATACACAAAATTTAAATAGGTATCAAATATGAAAAAACTAACTATTGCATATCAAGGTGTTGATGGAGCTTATTCTCATCTTTCTTGTAAAAATGTATTTCCTCAAGCCCAAACAATTGCATGTCAATCTTTCAAAAAAGCTATGTATCTAGTTGAAACGGGATCTGCAAACTTTGCTATGATACCAGTTGAAAACTCAACTGCAGGAAGAGTTGAAGAAATTTATAGACTAATTCCTAAAATGGAATTAACTATTATTGATGAACATTTTGAACCAATCAAACACTGCTTACTAGGTGTAAAAGATTCTAGTTTAAAAGATATCAAGTATGTATCCTCTCATCCTCAAGCACTTGCACAATGTCTTGGTAATATCACTAAAATGAATATACAAGCAATTGCAAAATTTGATACAGCAGGTGCAGCACAAGAATTAACTCAGATAAAAGATAATACTCACGCTGCTATTGCTTCGAGTTTATCAGCAGAATTATATAACCTAAATATATTAGATGATGATTTTGGAGATCATCATGGAAATACAACAAGGTTTCTAATTCTTGGTAAAAATAACAAAATACCTGAATATAATAAAAATGAAAAATATATTACATCTTTAGTATTTGAGGTAAGAGATATCCCATCTGCTTTATATAAAGCTTTGGGCGGATTTGCTACAAATGGTATAAACCTTATAAAACTTGAAAGTTACTCTGTTCCTGGAAGTATGAATGCTAGTCAATTTCATATAGATATTGATGGACATATAAGTGAGAGAAGAATGCAGTTTGCTATTGAAGAGTTAAAGTTTTTTGCTAAAGATATGAAACAATTAGGTATATATAAAAAAGATTCATATAGAGATATTATGGAAACTTTTAAAAATTAAATATAAGGAAAATCAAATGTACAATCCAATATCATGTGAGTTTTTTGATCAATTAAATGTTGCAATGCAAAGAAAAATTCCTTCAACTATTATCTATTTAAAAGATAATGAAATTAAAAAAGAAACTATAAAGGGAATCGTTAAAACTATGGAAGTAATAGATGGAATTGAATTTATGGTTTTAGATTCCAATGTGAAAATAAGATTAGATACTGTTCTTACTTTCAATGGAAAAAGACATAGAGAAGAGTAAAACTTATTAAAAACTTCTAATCTCTTATTCTTATATAGATATGTACATTATCAGAATCATCATTAAATTTTCTTTCATCTATAAGAATATAATTTAAATCTCTGATAAGTTTTCCTAGTTTATCATAGCCATAATTTCTAGGATCAAAAGAAGGATGTTTCTTATTTATATAAGCTCCTAAATTTGAAAGTCTTGCCCAACCATCATCTTTGGATACAGCATTAATTGCAGAAATAATAATAGGTCTTAATTTTGGACTATTAGATTCTTCTACTTCAACTGTATCAGTATCTTTTTTCTCACGTAATATTTCAGTAAATACAAACTTATCACAAGCAGCAATAAATGCATCAGGAGTCTTTTTTTCACCAAAACCATATACTATTAGACCAGACTCACGAATTCTTGTTGCAAGTCTTGTAAAGTCACTATCTGAAGAAATTAAACAAAATCCATCTAAAGAATTTTCATGTAAAATATCCATAGCATCTATGATTAAAGAAGCATCAGTTGCATTTTTACCTTGAGTATAAGAAAACTGTTGAATAGGTTGAATAGCATGTGAATTTAAATGCTCTTTCCATTGTTTTAAATTTGGAGTAGTCCAATCACCATACGCTCTTTTTATACTAGCAACTCCAAATTTCGCTACTTCTGCAAGTAGTTCAGCTACCACTGAAGCTTGTGCATTATCTGCATCAATTAAAACCGCTAATTTCATTGTTTTATTATCTCGCATTTTTATCCTTATATTCTATACATATCTTATCTAGTTAAGTGTTAGTTTATACTTCAAAATTAATATTTTAAATGAAAAAGAATTTGATTTATAGGGAAGTAATAAATAATAGAAGTTGGATAATAAACTCCAACTTCTAAATTAAGTATTTGTTTTAATTATTTTGAAAGTGCCAAAAACATATCAGCAGTAACTTCATGAACATCTTTAGTACCATCAAGTTCTACCATAACACCCATCTTTGTGTAGAAATCAATAAGTGGTGCAGTTTGGTCATGGTATGCCCCTAGTCTACTTTTAACAGTTTCAGCATTATCATCTTTTCTAATAATCAATTCACCATCACAGTAATCACATACATCTTCTTTTTTAGATGGATTAAAATCAACATGGAAAGAAGCACCACAAGAAGAACAAACTCTTCTTCCTGTTATTCTACCAACGATTAGCTCATCAGGAACATTTAATGAAATTACTTTATCTAAAGAAATATTCATTTTAGACATTAAATCGCTTAAAGCTTCAGCTTGTCCAAGAGTTCTTGGAAAACCATCAAGAATAAAACCTTTTTTACAATCATCTTGTGCTAATCTATCTTTAATAATACCAATAATAGTCGAATCAGGTACTAACTTACCTGCATCCATAAAATTCTTAGCTTCCATACCCATATCAGTTTTATCTGCAATAGCAGCTCTTAAAATATCACCTGTAGATATTTGAGGAATATCATATTTTTCTATTAAAAACTTAGCTTGTGTACCTTTTCCTGCACCAGGAGCTCCAAATACCATTAAATTCATGTTCAATTTCCTTGATTTCTTTTTTGTGATTGTATAAAAAAACTAGTTAATTGTACCTAAGAGATAAAAACTACAAAGCCAAATTAAAAAAGTTTGTTTAAAAACCTTTTTGATAAACTGTATGAAGATTAAACGGAGTCATTAATGAATGTAAATAAAGAAATAGAACAAATACTTGATAGTATAAGAAAAGTAGCATTTTATGTAGGACATGGAAAGTATAATGATTATATGACAACAGATCAAGTTATAAAAATTAAAAAAACTTTAGAACAAATACTTGAAATTGAAAAAGAGTATGAAGAAGCTAATACAGATAAAGAAAAAAAGCTTATATACAAACGACTAGAAATATATAAAACTTTTACAATTAAAGATTTTATTTAAGATTCAAAGTAGAGTAAAGCGATAAGAAAACGCTTTACTTTAACTTTTATACGTGGTAATTTGGAGCTTCGTTTGTAATTGTTACATCGTGTACATGACTTTCTTTAAGTCCTGCAGATGTAATTTCAACAAACTCTGCAGTTTCTTGAAATATACCAATTGTTGCAGATCCTAAGTAACCCATTGATGATCGTAACCCACCAGTCATTTGGTGAATAATATCAGCGATACTTCCTCTATATGCAACTCTACCCTCAATACCTTCAGGAACTAGTTTATCAGCAGCTGTTCCTTCTTGGAAATATCTATCAGTACTTCCCTTAGTCATAGCTCCAATAGAACCCATTCCTCTATAGGTTTTAAATTTTCTACCTTGATATAAAATTAACTCACCAGGACTTTCATCAGTTCCAGCTAATGCAGAACCCATCATAACAGAAGATGCACCAACAGCTAATGCTTTTGCAACATCACCTGAATATTTAATTCCACCATCAGCAATTATAGGAACTCCATATTTAGCTCCCTCTTGGGCACATTCATCAATTGCAGAAATTTGAGGAACACCAACACCTGCAACAATTCTTGTAGTACAAATAGATCCTGGTCCTATTCCTACTTTAACAGCATCAGCACCAGCATCAATAAGAGCTTTAGTTCCTTCTGAAGTTGCAACATTTCCAGCAATAATTTCAACATCAAGTTTAGATTTAATATCTTTAACTGAATCTAAAATACCTTTTGAATGTCCATGAGCAGAATCCATAACTAATACATCAACACCTGCTTCAACTAAAGCTGTTGCACGATCAAGTTGTCCAACACCAATAGCTGCACCTACAATTAATCTTCCAAATTGGTCTTTGGATGCATTTGGATATTCTCTTTTTTTATTAATATCTTTAATTGTAATTAAACCAATTAATTTATTTTTATCATCAACAATTGGTAATTTTTCAATTTTGTTAGAATGCATAACATCAGCAGCTTCTTCTAAAGTTGTGCCTTCTTTAGCAGTAATAAGAGGCATCATTGTCATCTTAACACTAACTTTTTTAGAAAAATCTTTAGTAAATCTCATATCTCTATTAGTTACTATTCCTAATAAGATTTTGTTATCATCAACTACAGGAACTCCAGATATTTTATATTCAGCCATAATATCTTCAGCATCTTGAAGTGTTTGATCCATTTTAATAGTAATTGGGTCAATAATCATTCCTGATTCTGATTTTTTAACTTTTTTAACTTGAAGTGCTTGAGTTTCTATATCCATATTTTTATGAATAATTCCAATTCCACCAAGTCTAGCCATTGCAATAGCAGCTTCATATTCAGTAACTGTATCCATTGCAGCTGAAACAAAAGGGATGTTTAATGTAATTTTTTTTGTTAATTTAGTTTGAAGTGAAACCTCTTTTGGTAAAACTTCTGACTTTGCTGGTACTAATAATACATCTTCAAATGTTAATGCTCTTTTTCTAATTCTCATAATATCCCTTTCTTATTTTTTATAATTAATTGCTTTTTCTAATGACAAAGCACCGTCAAACATAGTTTGTTCATCGTAAGCTTTTCCAATAAATTGAAGACCAACTGGCATTCCATTTTCATCATTATCAACAGGTAATGAAATTGCAGGTAATCCTGCTAAATTTACCGAAATTGTATATATATCACTTAAATACATTTCTAATGAAGTTTTAAAACTTCCAAACTCTGGAGCAGTTGTAGGAGCAACCGGAGAAAGAATTAAATCAGCATCAGCAAAAATAGCTTCGTATTCATCTTTGATTAAATGTCTTACCTTTTGGGCTTTTATATAATATGCATCATAATAACCAGAACTTAAAACAAAAGAACCTAATAAAATTCTTTTTTGAACTTCATCGCCAAATCCTTGAGATTTAGTTTGAACATACATATCTTTTAAACCAGTCTCACCTTTTCTATTTCCATATCTAACACCATCAAATCTTGAAAGATTTGCAGATGCTTCGGCAGTTGCTACAATATAGTAAGAAGAAAGAATTTTTCCTGTATCTAACATATTTTTATGAATTATTTTATGTCCTGATTCTTCTAATGCTTTAATAGATTTTTCAAAAGCATTTTTAATAGCAGGACTAGCTTGCTCTATAAAGTTATCAATAACTGCAATTGTTAATTTTTTATTTGCATCAAGGTTTGGAGTTACTGCTTTATAATCTACATTAGCTGAAGTTGAATCCATAGGATCATATCCAGAAATAATATCATATAAGATTGCGGCATCTTCTACGTTTTGAGTAATTGGTCCACATTGATCTAAAGATGATGAATATGCAGTGATACCATATCTTGAAACTCTTCCATAAGTTGGTTTCATTCCAACAACACCACAATAAGCAGCTGGTTGTCTAATACTTCCACCTGTATCAGTTCCTAAAGCAGCAATAGCAACTCCACCTGCGACTGCAGCTGCAGAACCTCCAGAACTTCCTCCTGGAACTTTATTATTATCAATTGGATTTAAAGTTTTTCCATAACAAGAAGATTCAGTTGAACTTCCCATTGCAAATTCGTCCATATTTGCTCTACCAAATGGACTTAAACCTGCTTTTTCTAAGTTATTGATTACAGTTGCATTATATGGTGAAATATAACCTTTCAAAATATTGCTAGAACAAGTAATTTCCCAATCTTTAACATTAATATTATCTTTTATAGCAATTGGAATACCAGTACCTGAAGTAGAAATATTTGTTGAAGTTAATTGTTCAACATACGCACCAGTTTTGTTTTCTTTAATTTTTGTAGTTAAATTATCTCTTAATTTTTTAATATCGTCACTATCTAAATTTAGTGCTTCTTTTAGAGTTATCAAACACGTCTCCTGTAATTTGTAATTATAGTATTACACCCGATTTTATCTAAAAAATGATTAAGATTTGGTAAAGCAAATATTGATTGAAAATAAAAATAAAAATTTAAGTTTTAAAGTGTTTAATAAGAGAGAATTTTAGGTATAAAAAAAGGTAGGAGAAACTCCTACCTTTTTAATCAATAAAATTAATTATTATACGAATGAAATGAATGCCATTTGAGTAGCATCACCTCTTCTAATTCTTGTTTTAATTATTGAAGTGTATCCACCATTTCTTTCATTATACTTTGGTGCAATTTCATTAATGATTTTCTTAGTTGCTTCTTTAGATTGTAATGATGCAAATACTTGTCTATGAGTATTTAAATCAGCATTTCTAGAAGTTGTAATTAATCTTTCAATGTATCTTTGTAATTCTTTTGCTTTTGGAACAGTTGTTTCAATCTTTTCTCTTTCAATTAAAGCTATTGCCATATTTTTTAGCAATGCTTTTCTATGAGAAGAAGTTCTACTTAACTTTCTATATCCGTGCTTATGTCTCATATTCTAACCCTTAATTATGCTTTAAGTTGCTCTAATTTTCTTCTTAATGCAGAAGCAACATTTTCTGGAAGTGTATCTTCAACTGGGAAACCAAGTGACTCAAGCTTTTCAGCAATTTCATCATAAGACTTTTTCCCAAGATTTTTGATATTTTTAACTTCAACTTCACTCATAAGTACCAATTCACCTAAGAATTTTAATCCAGCTCTATCTAAAGAGTTGAATGATCTAGCACTTAAATTTAAGTCATCAATTTTGACAACTAAATCTTTTAGTTCTACTGGTTCTTCGCCTGCATCACTAACTGTTACTTCAGATAAATCAAATACTTTATTAAAAACTGACATTTGAGAGTACATAACTGAAACTGCTTCTTTAAAAGCAGATATTGGAGAAATTTGTCCATTTGTTTGTACATTAAATACAGCTTTTTCAAAGTTAGGATTATCTTCAACTAACATTTTTTCAATATCGTAAACAACTTTTTTTACTGGAGTAAAGAAAGCATCTACTGGAATATAATCTGGTCCAACTATTTCTCTAATATCTTCAGAAGGCATATAACCAATACCTTTTTGAATAATTACAGAAAATGTTAAATTACAATCCGCATTAATTGTAGCTAAGTGAACATCAGGAGAAACCACTTCAACTTCAGAGTTGATTAAGTCTTCACCTTTAATTTCTTTTGGTCCATCAAAAGAATATTCAACAACTACTTGCTCTGCATCACTATTAATTTTAAACTTAATATTTTTAAGGTTAATAATAAAAATAGCTATATCTTCAAGCATCCCTCTTAACGAGTCAAACTCGTGAGAAGCTCCTTCGATTTTTACTGCAATTGGTGCGTAACCAACTGAAGAACTTAAAAGAAGTCTTCTTAAAGGGTGTGCCAAAGTTATTGCAAAACCACTTTCAAATGGATAAGCAGAAATTTTAGCTTCATTATCACTGATAGTTTCGATTTCAACTTCTGTTGGTAAAAACGGTGCATCCGCAAACTTTTTCATTGGCTACCTTTATTTATTACTTAGAATATAACTCTACGATTAATCTTTCTTCAACAGGAATAACTACTTCTTCTCTTGTAGGAACTCTTGTAAAAATACCAAATGCTTTTGCTGTATCTACATCTATCCAATCAACAATACCTGTTTGATTAGTTAATTCTAATGCTCTAACAATTTGAGGATTAGTTTTAGATTTTTCTTTAACTTCAATTTTTTGACCTGGTTTAACAACGTAAGAAGGAATATCTACTTTCTTTCCGTCAACTAAAATATGTCCATGAGTTGTAAATTGTCTAGCATTTGCTCTAGTTGTAGCAAATCCCATTCTATAAACAACATTGTCTAATCTTTGCTCAATACTTGTAATTAAGTTAGATCCTGTATTACCTTCTGAAGCAGCAGCTTTTTTGAAGTATTTTCTAAATTGTTTTTCAGAAACACCATACATAAATTTAGCTTTTTGCTTTTCTCTTAATTGTAATCCATACTCAGAAATTTTAGTTCTTCTTTGTCCGTGTTGTCCTGGAGCAAATGGTCTTTTTTCTAAAGCAGATTTTCCGTTAAGTCTTCTTTCACCTTTTAATCCAAGGTCTGCATCAAGTCTTCTCTCGATTTTTTCTACTGGTCCTCTATATCTTGCCATCTATTGCCCCTTACACTCTTCTTCTTTTAGGAGGTCTACAACCATTATGTGGTAATGGTGTAACATCCTTTAACCATGTAACTCTGATACCTTCAATTGCACCAACAGCTTTAACTGCAGTGTCTCTACCTGAACCAGGTCCTTGAATTTTAATACCAATGTTTTTTATTCCATGTTCCATAGCTTTAGCTATTGCATCTTCAACAGCAGCTTGTGCAGCAAATGGAGTAGACTTTTTAGAACCTTTAAATCCTAAGTTTCCAGCACTTGACCAAGCAATAGCATTACCTACGCTGTCAGTAACTGTAACCATAGTGTTGTTGAAAGTAGCCGCAATATGAACGATACCGTCAGCAATATTCTTTTTTACAACTTTTTTTCTAGTAACTTTTCTTTTTGCCATTAGTTATCCTTACTTCGCTGCTGCGCCAACAGTTTTCTTTTTACCTTTTCTTGTTCGAGCATTAGTCTTAGTCTTTTGCCCTCTACATGGTAAACCTTTTCTATGTCTTAAACCTCTGTATGAACCAATGTCCATTAATGATTTAATATCCATAGCAACTTTTTTTCTAAGATCACCTTCAACTAAATAGTCTTTTTGGATCTCTTGTCTAATTGCTGCAGCTTCATCTTCAGTTAATTCATGAGCTCTTTTATTTCTATCAATTCCAACAGCATCTAAAATTAATCTTGAGTTATGTAACCCAATTCCAAAAATATACGTTAAAGCATATTCCATTCTTTTTTTATTTGGTAAATCAACACCTGCGATTCTTGCCATGTGTCTTATCCTTGTCTTTGTTTGTGTTTTTTAGTTTCGCAAATCACTCTCACGACACCTCTTCTTTTGACAATTTTACATTTGTCACACATCTTCTTTACTGAAGCTCTAACTTTCATAAGTCATCCTCTTTTTTTGTGTATTTGCCAATATCATACAACAGGTATGAACGATAATCTCGTACATATCATTCATCCAACTCTTTATAAAACACAAAACATTTTATAAAAACTTCTTTTATGGTTGTAGAAATGGAAAGGGATTATATTTAAGATTTACTTAAAGCTTGATTAATTAGTTTTATAAAAGCTTATTTAATAGTTCTTGTAGTAAAATACTTCTTCATATTACAAATAAATTTAAAAGGCTAAAGATGTCAGAAGTTTATAAAAACTCATTAATTAAAATTGAAATAGAAAATAGTGAAATTCCTTGGCTTAAAATATTTACAAATAAAGAGATAAAAGAGTTTTCACAATGTGATGATAAAACAAAACTTGAAATATTTAGATGTTTAGATATCATAGAGAAAGAAATGTTATCATATTTTAAACCTACAAAAATAAATATTGCATCATTTGGAAACTATGTTCCTCATGTACACTTTCATATTATGGCAAGATTTGAAGAGGATTCATATTTTCCAGAACCAATGTGGGGAAAAGTTCAAAGAGACGCAAAACTTGATTTACCTTCTTTTGAAAAATTTTTTAAAATTATAAAAGATAAATTATAAAATATTAAGAAAGGAATATCCTTTCTTAATTATTTACTTATTTATATAATTGGCGATAACATCACCCATTTCTGTTGTAGATAAAACTTCTTTAGCATCAAAAGCACTTAAATCTTTAGTTCTATATCCATCTTTTAATACATTTCTAATTGCTTTTTCAATCATATCAGCGGCTTTTTCTTCACCTAGAGAGTATCTAAGCATCATAGCAGCACTTTCAATAGTTGCAATAGGATTTGCAATTCCTTGTCCTGCAATATCAGGTGCTGAACCATGAATTGGTTCATAAACTGCTGTTTTATCTCCTGTTGAAGCACTTGGTAATAATCCAATTGATCCTACAACCATTGATGCAGTATCAGATAAAATATCTCCAAAAATATTTCCTGTTACAATAACATCAAATTGTTTTGGGTTTCTTACAAGTTGCATAGCAGCATTATCAACATACATATGAGTTAATTCAACTTCTGGATAATCTTTTGATAATTCAATCATAGTGTCTCTCCATAATTGAGAAACTTCAAGAACATTAGCTTTATCAACTGAACATAATCTTTTATTTCTTTTCATTGCAAATTCAAAAGCTTGTTTACCAATTCTGATAATCTCATCTTTTGTATATACCATAGTGTTGTAAGCTCTTTGTCCATCATTTGCTCTAGGTTGTCCAAAGTAAATTCCACCAATAAGCTCTCTTACTACCATAATGTCACAACCTTCAATAACTTCAGGTTTTAATGTTGAAGCATTAACTAATTCATCATATACAATTGCAGGTCTTAAATTTGCATACACGCCAAGCTCTTCTCTGAGTTTTAAAAGTCCAGTTTCCGGTCTTAATTCTCTTGGTAGATTGTCCCATTTTTCACCACCAATTGATCCAAATAAACATGCATCAGATGCTAAAACACCAGGTACAGTTTCAGCAGGTAAAGGAACACCAGTTTCATCAATAGCTATTCCTCCCATTAAATACTCTTTGTAATCTAATGTAAAATCACAAGCACCAGAAACTGCATCCAATACCTTTATAGCTTCATCAACAATCTCTGGACCAATTCCATCACCTTTAATGATAGAAATATTATAGTTTTTCATCTACTTATTTTCCTTTGACATTTCTTCTTTTGCATAATTAATTAATCCACCACTTGCAATTAATTCTTGCATAAAAGGAGGAATTGGAGTAAATTCATAGTCTTTATTTGTAGTTTCATTAGTAATAACTCCATTATCTAGATTAATACTGATTTTTTCACCTTCTTTAATTTCTAAAGATTCTGGAAGTTCAAAAATTGGTAACCCCATATTAAATGCATTTCTGTAAAAAATTCTTGCAAAAGATGGTGCAACAATAGCAGCAACACCAGCAGCTTTTAAAGCAATAGGAGCATGTTCTCTTGAACTACCACATCCAAAGTTCTCACCTGCTACAATAATATCACCTCTTTGTAATTTATTTGGAAATTCTGGATCTGCATCTTCCATTACATACTTAGCCAAATGTTCTGGGTCTGAACTATTTAAATATCTCGCAGCAATAATAACATCTGTATCAATATTAGCTCCAAAGTTCCAAACTTTACCTTCAATCTTATTCATATTTTGTATCCTTGTTTCAATAAATTTCTCGATATATTCTAAGAATTATTTTTTAAAGTTGCATTTTATCTAACAATTTAGTAATTTTTGATTAAATATGAAAAACTAATCATATTTTTATATGTTTTGGGTATAATATCCATCTATTTAAAAGAGAGGAATCTTCACTACATGAGCGCAAAAGATTTAAATAAAGCAATAGAACAAACTGTAAAAGAGTACAAAGACTCTATACTAACTTATGAAAAAATTATTAAGATCTTTCCTAAAGCACCATCAGGTGCCAATGTAAAAAAACTTTTAGCTTTTATCCAATTATATAATGTAACGATAATTAGTTCTCAAGAACAAGCAAAAAGAATGAATGCAGAAGAGGCAAAGAAAAGAAAAGAACAAAGAGAAAAACTAATAATGAATGAAGATGAAGTTTATGATCTTCTGAAAAACAAAGAATTATTAGAATGGTCAAGATCTGACTCTCCTGTTCGAATGTATTTAAGAGAAATGGGACAAATCCCTTTACTTACAAAAGAAGAAGAAATTGAAATTTCAAAGAAAATTGAAATGGGTGAAGATGTAATTCTTGATGCGATTTGTTATGTACCTTACTTAATAGATTTTATCTTAGAATACAAAGAACCTTTAGTAAATAGAGAAAGAAAAGTGAAAGAACTTTTTAGAAACTTTGATGATGAAGATTCAGATGATTCAAGTGATGATTCAGCAGAAGTTGAAGTTGATAAAGAAAAAGAAGATGGTAAAAAACAAAAAAAGCTAGATAAAAGAGCTACTACTATTGTTGAAGCATTTAAAATATTAGAAAAAGCCAAAAAAGATTGGTTGAAATTCTTAAATAAAGAATCTGCTAAATCTGAAGAAGAAACTGATCAAATGCAACATAATCTTGCAATTGCTTTTAAGAAAAGAATTTTAAAAGAAGCACTATTAGATTTAGGGCCTACATCTAAGCTTATTACAGAAATTGTAAAGGCTATGGAAACAGCACTAAAATCTGATACAGGTTTTGATCATGAATTAAAAAGACTTGAATATAAACTACCTTTATTTAATGACACTTTATTACAAAATCACCAAAAGATTTTAGATAATATTGTAAATTTAACAAAAGTACAAATTACTACAATGGTTCCAGAAGCTACAATGGTTTCTACATATATGGAAATTAAAAAACTTTTCCAAACAGCAGAAGCATCAAAAGATGGTTTTGATTTAGATCCAGAAGAACTAAAAAATGTTTTAGAGCAAATTAAACGTGGTAAAGACATAACTGATAAATCAAAAACAAGAATGGCAAAATCAAATCTTAGACTTGTTGTATCTATTGCAAAAAGATATACAAATAGAGGTTTACCTTTCTTAGATTTAATTCAAGAAGGTAATATTGGTCTTATGAAAGCTGTTGACAAGTTTGAATATAAAAAGGGATATAAATTTTCTACTTATGCAACGTGGTGGATTAGACAAGCAATTTCAAGAGCAATTGCTGATCAAGCTAGAACAATTAGAATACCAATTCACATGATTGAAACTATTAATAGAATCAATAAAATCATTAGAAAAGGTATTCAAGAAAATGGTAAAGAGCCAGATGTTGATGAGATTTCTAAAGAAGTTGGATTACCTGTTGATAAAGTTAAACAAGTAATAAAAATAACAAAAGAACCTGTGTCACTTGAAGCTCCTATTGGTAGTGATGATGATGGTAAATTTGGTGACTTTGTTCCTGATGAAAAAGCTCCAACACCTGTTGATAATATTATGAAAGAAGATTTACAAGGTCAAATAGACCAAATTTTAGCTCAACTTAATGAAAGAGAACAAGCTGTTGTTAGAATGAGATTTGGATTAATGCATGATGCATCTGATAGAACATTAGAAGAGATTGGAAAAGAACTTTCTGTAACACGTGAAAGAGTTAGACAAATTGAATCAAGTGCTATTAAAAAGTTAAAACATCCAAAAGTAGGTAAAAACCTTAAAAATTACGTAGAAAGTTAATAAAATGAATTTTTTTGAAGATTGGGTTGACTTAGATTTAAACCCTGTTATTTCTTTTTCTTCGACTGCGAAAATTTTATATTCAAACAGTGAAGCACAGTTTTTACTAAATAGAATAAAACAAAAAGAACTTTATGATCTAACATTAAAGTATGCTCCAAAATCTTTTGGAGCAGAAACATCATATATAGATTTAAATTTACAAAACTATACATTTTATGCAATT
This sequence comes from uncultured Campylobacterales bacterium, assembly GCA_905479135.1. Lineage (GTDB taxonomy): Bacteria > Campylobacterota > Campylobacteria > Campylobacterales > Arcobacteraceae > Poseidonibacter. The sequence goes on from CAJQLJ010000048.1 coordinate 26,307, forward strand.
ACTGTAAAGTATGATAATGAAGATGAAATTCATATGAAACTTTATAAAAGTACTATGGCAAAAAAAGAATCAACGCTTAATATAAAAAATATTAACAGCACTAATGTTTTTACACTTGTTGATCTAGCAATATCTACAAATAAAATTAAAACTGATACTATTTACAAAAAAAATTATGATCCATCAATACCAGAGTTTAAATTAGATGCAAGTTCATTTATTAAAACACTTTCTCAATCTTTTGAAGCTTTTAAAGGTTCAACAAATATCGAATGTTCAATTTTACTTAAGATTGGTGAGTATATAAAGATAGAGGGTAAAAAGTATTCTTTGATTACAGTTGAAATCACATCAAATATAGATGCTGCTAAAGATATCCTACAATTCAAAGAAGATAGTTCATTTATTCTAAGTTCTAGCAAAAATAAAATCACTATTGATTTACCTCTAATTATTTAGCACATACTTATTATCTTATTCAAAGCTTTTGTTTTTATATAAAAGCTTTGAGGCTAATACTCCAATAGGTACTATTGCTAATCCAATTATAAAAGCTATAGGAAGAAATAATTTATTATTGTTTAAAGCAAAGAATCCAAGTATTAAAGTTCCATAACCTAGAACTCTATAAACAGATAAAAAGCCTGTTGCAGAAAAAATAGTATTTTTAAAAGAGTTCTTTTTTACTTTTGATTTCTCATCACTTATAATCTCTTTTATTTTTTCAGGTGTTAATTCTTCTTCTGGTATTTCTTCGTATTCTGTATATAAGTCGTATGGATCATCAATCTCATCAATTTTATCCCTATCGTTATTCAATTGCTTTGATATTTCTAAATTAGACAATCTTCCTTCGATATTTTTTTTATATGAAAGAAAAGTCCCGATAGTTATAAAAAGTGATGAAATAAAAGCAACTTGAGTATTTAATAGCCAAATTGGAGTATTAAATACAATTGCATACAATATTAAACTAAGATCAAAAAAGATGAAAGCTATAGCAATATTTTTTAAAGATTGATTACTATTCATCGTTATTTAATTCTTTATCACCATATTTAGCACGGTGAGCATATCGTGGATCATTTTCCATACCCTCATATGATTTTTGTGCTCTTTTGTATGCTCGATAAATATTAAGACCCGCAGCACTAATACCCCAAAATATACCAAGCCATAATAACCAGTCAATTTCAAAAAGTGTTTTTAGTCCATAACCAACACCAAAACCAATGGCAATAGCTACAACCATTGAAATACCTAATGACATATTATCTAAGGCTTCAATTTTATCTTTATGCTTTGGTGTAATTTTTTCTACTTTTTCTTTTCTATTAGACATTACTTATCCTGTTACTTAATGTAAGAACAAAAATAATCAGTTATTACTTTTACTTTAATATCAAAACTAGAATTAGCTTTTACATCAAAAGATGTGTTTTCTGTATAAATACTCCATGTATCTTCACCTGCTAATTTTACTTCAACCTCACCTGCTAATATTTCCATTAACTCTGCTTCATTTGTTCCAAAGTTATATTCTCCTGGCATCATAATACCCAAAGACTTTTTTGAACCATCAGCATCAGTAAATGTTCTACTAGTAACATTTCCATCAAAATAGATATTTGCTTTTTTTACTAAATCTACACTTGTTAATATTTCCATTCTTTATCTCCTAAAAATCTTTCATAACATCTGATGCCGCAGATATACAAGCATCAATTTCTTCATTTGTAACTACTGTTGACATAAATCCAGCTTCATATTGAGAACAAGCAAAATAAAAACCTTTTTTTAGCATTTCATGATGAAATTTTGCAAATCTATCAAAATCACATTTCGCTACTTCTTTTATATTTGTAGGTTCTTCTTCACAAAAGAAGAATCCAAACATTGAACCTCTAGCATTGACTTGTAAAGGTATATTATTCTCATTTGCAACTCTTTTAAAACCATTCACAAGTCTTAAAGTTTTATCACTCAATTCATTATAAATTGATGGATTTGCTTTTAGCTTTCGAAGTGAAGTTAAACCAGCACTCATTGCAACTGGGTTTCCACTTAATGTTCCTGCTTGGTAAACAGTCCCATCTGGAGATAAGTGATCCATGATCTTTTTTGAAGATGCAAAAGCACCTACAGGCATTCCTGCACCTATAACTTTTCCAAAAGTTATAATATCTGCTTGAGCGTCAAGTATTCCAGAAGCACCTGTTAAAGAAACCCTAAATCCAGTCATTACTTCATCATAAATTAATAATGCTCCATTCGCATCACATAACTCTCTACATGCTTGTAAAAATTCTTGACTTGCAGGAACTAATCCCATATTTCCAGCTACTGGTTCAATTATAATACATGATATATCATCACTGTCTTCAAAACATTTTTTTAAGTTTTCAATATTATTGTATTCACAAAGTAATGTATGTTTTGTTAAATCAGCTGGAACGCCAGGAGAACTTGGTGTTCCAAAAGTGGCTAATCCAGAACCAGCTTGTACTAATAATGAATCAGAATGTCCATGATAGCATCCTTCAAATTTTAAAATATCATCTTTTCCTGTAACTCCTCGTGCAAGCCTAATTGCAGACATTACTGCTTCAGTTCCAGAACTTACAAATCTAACCTTATCAATATGGTCAAACATTTCAACAATTTCTTTTGCTAATAGTGTCTCTAATTCAGTTGGAGCACCAAATGAAAGACCATTTTTAACAGTCTTCATCACTGCTGTTTCAATATCTTTATCACAATGACCAAAAATTAAAGGTCCCCATGATTGAACAAAATCTAAATACTTATTACCATCAACATCATACATGTAGGCACCCTCACCTCTTGCAATAAAAGGTGGTGTTCCTCCTACACTTTTAAATGCACGAACCGGAGAATCAACACCACCTGGTATTACTTCACAAGCTTGTGTATATGCTTTTACTGAATTATCAAACATTTAATATCCTATTAATTTTATATTAGCGTTATTCTACTATAATCACTTTATGAAACTTATTATATTAGCCTTTTTTATTTCAATATCTTTACATTTATTATTATATACAGATTATCAACTTACAAAAAATAATTTAACTCTTAATAAAATAGAAGAAAATAAGAAAACCTCTAGTATTACTTTTGTAAAAATTAAAAAAGAGAAAAGAGAAAATAAAGTAATCAATAAAACTGAAGCTAATGAGTCTAAAGTAAACAGTAAAAAAACTATCACAAAAACAAATATTACAAAAAAAATATCTAAAACACTTAAAAAAGCACCTAAAAAAATAACTTATGATAAAAAAAGAATGCCTAAAATAGCTATTAAGAAAAAAATAAAAGCACTAGAAAAAAGAACACTTGAAGATTTTTTGTCTCAAGAAGATCCAGTAGACATAAAAATATTAAATCAAATAGAAAAATTGTATGGTAGAGAATTTGAAACATTTACAAAAATACAAAAAGCTTTTATAAAAAAAAATTTTAATAACTTTCAACAAGTAACACAAAGAGTACTTACACGATTAGGATATCCAAGACTTGCTATAAAGTTGAAAATATCTGGTATAAACATTGTAGAGTTTACATTCCACCCAAATGGAAATATATCGGATCTTAGAATTACAAATTCTTCAGGCTATAAAATATTTGATGAATATACTCTAAAATTAATAGAAATAGCATATAAAGATTATCCGAAACCTAAAACTTCTACAAAACTAAAGTTTCATGTTCAATATAACTTGTATTAATAAAAAAGGAAAAGAATGATAAAAAATAAAAGATTAAATAAAAAGTTTTTAATATTATTTATATTCATTGGATTGATTATAAGTATTGCTATAAATAATAATTTATTTAAAATAAATATATTAGAGGATTATATAATTAAAAATCAAATAAATAGTTTTAAAGATAATTTACCTCTAAAAGTGAACTCATTTAGTGAATTGATGGATGTGAATATTGAAAAAAGAAATATATACTATACATACAAATTAAATGACATTGATAAAAAAAATAGTTCTAGTTATAATTTTAAAAAATTTAAATCAAAAGTTCAAAATTCATTATGTGAAGAAGAAGATACATTAGAATTATTAAAAAAAGATTATATTCTACATTATAAATATATAGATAAAAATACAGAAGAATTAATAACTATTAAAACTAATAAATCTAGTTGTGGTAAAGATATATATGACTTAGACATAATTAGAAAACTAATTGAAGAAGGTAATTGATATATGAATTTAGAACAAATACAAGAAAAGTTAATAAATAATCTCGATTTTAAAAAAGTCACTGATATATTAGATAAATTAGATGAAAACTATTTAAAAGAAGATTTGATAAATAATATTAAAGGACTAATAAAAATGGCTTATCTTTCAAGAGAAATGGAAGATATAACTTTTACATCAGGACACTTTATAATAAATAGGTCTTATTATGAAGGAGAAGAAGTTCAATATGATTTAAGTTTTTTACTTGAAGTAAACTCAAGTTTAAACTATGATTTAGAAAAACCCTTTGAAATAAAAAATAATAATGAAAAAGAACAACTTCTAAAGAAAAAACTTGAAGAATTACTTTTAATAAATATAAATGCAGATAAAGAACAAAATGACAATTATATTTATGAAGCAAATATTCAAAGAATTGAAAGAATGATTGAAATTCTAGATTAAATAAGATATTAAATAAAAGTTATTAAACTTTTATTTAACCGTGGCTAATATTAATTCTCTCAAAGTCTTACATGCAACTGCAGTAGAAGAACCACTCATATCATATTTAGGAGAAAGCTCTACAATATCCATACCAACTACATTTTCAAGTTTTGATAAACTTTCAATGATTTTTATCATATCATGAAAATCTATACCACCGGGTTCTGGTGTACCAGTTCCAGGTAAAACCGATGGATCAAAAACATCTAAATCAATTGTAATGTAAACTGGTTTGTTTTTTAGAAATTCAACTCGTTCATCTAATGTATTGTATGTAAATTTTTCTAAATGAGAGTGCTTCTTTGCCCACTCAAATTCTTCTTTTAAACCACTTCTTATACAAAATTGATTTAATCTATTATCTCCTACTTGATCATAAATTCTTCGTAAAACTGTTGCATGACTCAAAGCCTCGTTCATATACTCATTTCTTAGATCAGTATGTGCATCAAAATGAATAATATGCAAATCATCATATTTCTTACTTAATGCTTTAATAGGAGCTAGTGAAACTAAATGCTCTCCTCCTATCATGATTGGAACTTTATTAGCGTCAATAATTTTTTGAACATGATTTTGGATTATTCGTAAAACTGCTTTTTTATCTCCATAAGGGAGTTCTAAATCACCAAAATCAAATATATTTAAATCTTCTAAATCTTTATCTAGATATGGTGAGTAACTTTCAATATACCAAGAATCCTCTCTCATAGCACTTGGTGCAAATCTTGCACCTGGTTTAAAAGATGTAGTACCATCAAAACCTGCTCCAAATATTACTGCATTTGATTCTTCAAAACTTTTTTCACAAGCTATAAAACAGTTATTTTGTGCTTTCATACTTATAATCTCCTCTCATAATTATACAAGTCCATATATCTAAATGCTAATAAATTTTCCAATATAGCAAATATGATAATAAAATTAATAAAAGAACTTCCACCATAAGAAAATAGTGGCAAAGGAAGTCCAACAACTGGTGCAAAACCTATAACCATTAATATATTTACACTCATATTGAAAAATAACAGTAGCCCCAACCCTGAGGCAAATACACGTATGACGTAGTCATCTTTAAAATAATAATTTAAAGTAAGTAAATGTGCTATTAATAATCCATACAAAAAAATAAGACCAATTGCACCTATAAAACCATATCTTTCAACAAAATATGCGAAAATAAAATCGCTTGTAGCAATTGGAAGAAATTTCAGATGTGTCTGAGTAGCATCTTCACTCAATTTTCCAGTTAAGCCACCAGATCCAATTGCAATAATTGATTGCTGAACATGATAACTAGGCTTTTCTGAAATAAAATCGTTTATTCTTTTTTTTTGATAATCTTTTATTAAATATGTATAAATAAAAGGAGAAGATATCCCAATTACTAAAATAATAGTTGCCCAAATCTTCCAATTTACACCAACTATAAATAAAATCCCATAACCTACAAGTAACAATATAAGTGCAGTACCTAAATCAGGTTCTTTTGCTATTAAAATAAATGGCAATAAAATATAAAAAGAAAAGTATGTAAAATCTGCAAAACCATAACCTTTTTTTGGTGGTGGCTTGTTATGAATTAAATACCCAAGCATTAGAATATAAATAGGTTTTATAAGTTCCGATGGTTGCATTGTAGTATTTAAAATTGGCAAGGGAAGCCATCTTTTTGCACCCAATTTTGTTACACCCCAAAATTCTACTGCTAATAGTAGAAAAATTCCTAACCAATATAAAAAAGGAATAAAACGTAATTTTTTCCTAATAGGTAAAATAAAAACAAATATAAATGCAAAAAAAGAAAGTGTAAAGTATATTAATTGTTTATTTGCTAATATTTCATTAGTTTCACTAATTAGATGATATGATAAAAATATCAATGGTAAAACAAAAAGTATTAACAAATAGTCAAAATGGGAAATTATTCTCTTATCAAATAAACGCATAATGAAAGAGTATCTAAAAATGTATAAAAATTTTATTGTTCAAGAAGAAAATAGATTAGATAAATTCTTGGCATCACAAATTGATGCTTCAAGAAACCAAGTAGAACAACTTATAAAAAAAGAGTTTGTAAAAGTTGATGGCAAAACTGTAAGCAAAACAGGATTGAAATTAAAAGAGAATCAAGTAATTGAAGTTTATTTTCCAAAAGCAGAATTTGAAGTTATAAAAGATGAAGCTTTTGTTCAGGAATCTTTATCTGGTAAAGATGTGAAAATAATTTATGAAGATGAGCATATTCTTGTTATAAATAAACCTGCAAATCTTACAATACATAATGCTCCAAGTGTAAAAGATGCTACTTTAGTTGATTGGTTAAAATTAAATAAAATCTCTTTATCAACAATTTCAGGAGAAGAGAGACATGGAATTGTACATAGGTTAGATAAAGGTACAACAGGAGTAATGGTAGTTGCAAAAACAAACGAAGCACACGCTTCACTGTCAGAACAATTGCAAGATAAAACAATGGGAAGGTATTATTTAGCTATTACTGATCTAGCTTTAAAAGATGACATCATTATAGATAAACCAATAGGAAGGAATCCTAATAATAGGTTAAAAATGTCTATAGAAGAAAATGGTAGAAATGCTAAATCTGCTTTTAAAAAAATTGATATTAGTAATGATGAAAAATATGAACTGATTGCAGCCAAATTATTCACAGGTAGAACTCATCAGATAAGAGTCCACTTAAGTTCGATAAATAGGCACATACTAGGAGATAATTTATATGGTTTTAAGGGAGATTTAAATAAGATAAATAGATTTTATTTACATGCATATAATCTGTATTTGATACATCCTAAGACGGGTATTTTAATGACTTTTAAAGCAGATTTACCAAATGACATGAATGAATTTTTAATTAAACATTTTCAAATGGAGAATATACATGACAAGATTGATGCAAACAACATCATTAACAGCTTTACTTCTTTTACTTAGTGGTTGTTCAAATTTAAATAATAGTTTAAATGCCCCTATTAAACCAAAAGTTGATGAAACAATTGAAGTTATTGAAAATAATTCACTAAAATCTATTTCTGATATGACTGCAATTGCATTTGAATGGAAAAAAGTTGAAGATCCAAGAGTTATTGGATACAACTTTTATAGAGCGCATATGCACAAAGATGGAAGAAGACTTAAGTTAATTGAATCTGTAGATAATAAATATACTACTCACTTTGTTGATAAAGAACTTGAACCTGGAACAAGATATGTTTATCAAATTTCTTCAAAAGCTGATAATGGAATTGAATCAAATACAACAAATGCCTATGTTGCAGAAACACTTCCACGTATAGCTCCAGTAAGTTTTGTACAAGCTTTATCAGATTTACCAAATAGAATTAAAATTGTTTGGAGACCACATCCAGATTTGAGAGTTGCATATTATAAAATCGAAAAATTTAATTCTATTCTTAATGAATGGAACACAAAAAAGAAAATTGAAGGTAGATTAGAGTCTGAATATATAGATACAGGATTAGATAATAATGAATCTTTTATTTATAGAATTACTGCTTATACATTTGAAGATGTTTCTACAAATCCTAGTGAACAAGTTAGTGCTAAAACAAAAGCATTACCTATAAGTGTGACAGAATTAAAAGCTACAAATAATGAACCTAAAAAAATTGCATTAGAATGGCAAGCCTCAGCTAATACTGATATCATGAAATATGAAATATATAGAAGCTTAATAAAATCTTTTGGATTTATTAAAATCAAAGAAGTTAATAGTAACACTTTAAATTTTGTTGATCAAATAGATGATGATGGTAAAGAGTATTTTTATAAAGTTATTTCAGTTGATAAAGATAATCTTAAAAGTTCATCAAAAGTTGATCCTGTAAAAGGAAGAACTTTAAATAAACCAGAAAAACCAACTATTACTTTAGCTCAAATACAAGGAACTAAAGCAATTATAAATTGGAATGCAGGTGATAATAGAGCTATCTCATACAATATTTATAAAAAAGCTATGATCAATTTCTTTGAATCTAAAACTGAAAAGTTTACAGATATTAAAGAGTTAAGATTTGAAGATAATAATATTGTTGCTGGAGTTGAATATCAATATTCAATTCAAGCAAATGATACGTATGGCTTGATATCTGACAAAACAGATGAAGCTTCACTTATTATACCAAAAATTTCTCTTGAAAAGTAGTTCTAAAACATGCCTCATATAGTATTTAACAAAACACCATTAATAAATATACCATCTTCAAAAGATGGTGTAACTTTTACATTTATTGCAAAATCTTACAATTTTACATCAGCCCAAAGAAATACTGAATATAAAATTGCAGTTGAAAATGAAAATAAAGAATTTCTATTAACTTTAAAAAATAAAGATAATAATCAAATGATAAAAATTGATAAAGTTACTAGAATTGCTCCAATTACTTTAGTAAAAGATGCATTGAATGCTTATACTGAAACTATTAATGCTCCTATTGTATTTTCAAATACTAACACGATTAATCAAAAAGCTGAACCTAATAAAGAATATTTAAAAGACATCAATTATTTTGTAGATGAGTTTCAAACAGATAAAGAAATTCAAATAGAAGTTGGATTTGGTAGTGGTAGACATTTATTACATCAAGCTAAAAAAAATCCTGATATTCAATTTATTGGCCTTGAAATTCACACACCATCAATTGAACAAGCACTAAAACAAATGAAACTTCAAGATATTAAGAATGTTCTAATTGTAAATTATGATGCAAGACTTTTCATGGAATTTATTGATTCAAATAAAGTTGGAAAAATATTTGTTCATTTCCCAGTTCCATGGGATAAGAAACCACATAGAAGAATTTATTCAAATGAATTTATTAATGAAGCACTAAGAGTATTAAAAGTTGAAGGAACTCTTGAACTTAGAACTGACAGTAGAAAATATTTTGATTATTGTACTGAACTGCTAACAAATCTTCCAACTGGAAAAATTACAATTGATATAAATAAAGATCTAGAAATTATAAGTAAATATGAAGATAGATGGAGAAAACAAGGTAAAAATATTTATGATGTTGTTTTATTATCACATAGCGTTGATAAACCTTTAGAAATTCAAAAAGATTTTTCTTTTGATTTTAAAATAAACTATCAAGAAAAGATAAAAGATATCCCAACAAAGTCAATTGTTGAAAAAGATTTTTTTGTTCATATAGAAGATTTATTTACAATTCTTGATGAAGAAAATTCAGGATTAATACAATTGACAATGGGTAATTTTGATAGACCTGTTAGTAAATATCTAATTATAAGAAATGGTCAAATTAAATACTATCAAGGAACTCCAATTCCTACAAGTTCGAATATTAAAGCACATAACAAATTAAAAGAGATTCTTAACTAATGCTTGAAGCTAAAAATGTTTATTTATCATATGATGATAACAAATACATTATAAAGAAAGGTAATTTTACTATTAACCCAAAAGAATTCATCTTTATTGGTGGAAACTCAGGGAGTGGAAAGTCTACTTTATTAAAATCCTTTTATGGAGAAATTCCATTAAAACATGGAAGTTTAAAAATTGATGGGCTAGAAGTTTTTGGAATTAAAGGAAAAAAGCTAAGAGTTTTAAGAAAAGATATTGGTGTTATCTTTCAAGATTATAAACTTGTAAATGAATATACAATTGAAGAAAATATAATGATACCTCTAAAGATAAATGGCTATTCAAGTGAAATTTCTAAAGATCAAGCAAACAAGTTACTATCTCATGTAAAACTATCTCATAGAGCAGGATACTATCCAAATGAATTAAGTGGAGGTGAGCAACAAAGAGTTGCAGTAGCTAGGGCTTTAGCCCATAACCCAAAGATTATTATAGCTGATGAACCAACTGGAAATCTTGATGATTACTCTGCTGAAGTTATTTGGAATTTATTAAAAGGTGCAAATGAACAACTTGGAATTACAATTGTAGTTGTAACTCACAGAGTTCCTAAAAATCTAGGGATTAAATTTAGACAATTATCCTTAGAGGATGGTATGATTTATGAAGTTTCTTAAAAATATACTTGCATTTTTAATTCCTCTATGTGCAATGTTACTTACATTTACATTATATTTATTAATAAATAATGTAGTAGAAAATTATAAAAATAAGATTTCAAGAGATTATTCTATTGTAATAGTTACAAATAATCCACTTATAAAAGAAAATATTGATGAACTTGCAGATATAAAAGTTGAAAGAATTCAAACTTTACCCAAAGAAAAAATAATTGATGATATTAAATCAAATTTGTCAAGTACTTCAATTGAGTTACTAAAGAGAAAGCTTCCATATTTTTATCAAATATACTTAGAAGTTTTTCCAACAACAAGCGAATTAGAAACTATTAAAGAGACTTTATTAGAAAATAAAAATGTTAGAAGTGTTGAAGTTTTTTATAAAAATCATAATCAAACTTATTTACTATTAGTATTATTAAGCAGTATTTCTTTTATATTATTTTTTATCATTACAATTTTTGCGATTATAATAATTGCTAAACAAATAAAACTATGGTTTCATGAACATAGTACTAGAATTGCAATATTAAGACTTCATGGTGCATCTGTATTATATAGTGGTTCAGCTGTGTTAAACTATGCAATTCTTAGCTCCTTTTTGGCTTTTCTAATTGTAGGTATACTTTTATATTATATTTCAAATAATATGGGAATTTTATTTCCAATTGAATTACATGAAATTATTGACGTAGAAATTAATTTAAAATATGAATTATTTAAATTATTTATGTTATCTTTTGCTATTTCTATTTTCACAATACTAGGTGTACTATTAAAGTACAAGATTAATGATGAGTAAAATAGTATTTATACTATTACTTATTTTTAGTAATAGTTATGCCTCAACAAAAGCAATTGAGAATAGAATCAAGAGTAATGAAGATAATTTAAATAAGAGTTTATCAAAAAAGAAAAAAACATCATTAAAAGTAAGATCTTTAGGAAATAAAATCAACATACAAAATAAAAATATCATTAAACTAGAAAAAAACATTAAAAAAGTAAACTCAGATATTAACAAACACCAAAAACTTTTGCAAGAGTCAAAGATTAAACTAGAACAGTTAAAAAATAAATCTCTTAATCTTATAAAAGAAAAAAAAGGTAATGAAACACAAATAGTTGATACTATTATCGAAGACTTTTCTACTTCTATAGCACTAAGGTTAGCTTCTAAGAATACTTTAGGGGAACTAATAGATAGTGAAATCTATACTATACTTTCAGAAAATTCAAAAGATCAAATACTTAAATTAGATAACAATTATGATTTATTAACAAATAATACTAAAAAAAATCAAAAAAAAATTAAAAGTATTTCTACTTATATTGAAAAAAGAAAACAAATAAAAAAAACATTAAGCACTCTTAAAAATAAACATTCAAAATCTCTAACTAACTTAGAAGGTGAACATAAATCTTATCAAAGAGAATTAAAAAAAGTTGTAAATCAACAGGAGTCTTTAAAAAGACTTTTATCTAATTTAAATATTTTAAAAGCAAAAGAATTAAGAAAAGAAAAGATAAAAAAATTACTTGCAAAAAAGAACAAAAGTAGAAAAGTAACTGTAAAAAAAACAAATAAAGAAATGAAAATTGAAACAGCTGCAGTACGAAATCAAAAATATGCTAAAAATTTAAATTTAGATGTAAAAAAAATAGGTTCATCAACTTCTGGAGTTAAAGTAGTTAGATACAGAGGGAAAAAGACAATAGCACCTCTTAAGTCTTTTAATGTTGTGAAAAAATTTGGTACTTACTATGATCCCATTTATAAGATAAAATTATTCAATGAATCAATTGTATTAAAAACCAAAAAACCAAAAGCAAAAGTTGTTTCTGTTTTAAATGGAAAGGTTGTATATGCTAAGAAAAACTCAGGAATGCTGCAAAATGTTGTTATAATTCAACATCTAAATGGTTTACATACAATATATTCTCATTTAGATGAAATTGCTCCTACATTAAGAATTGGTAAATGGATAAAAAAAGGATATGTAGTTGGGCGTGTAAATAAAAATTTAACTTTTCAAGCAACTAAAAATTCTTCTCATGTAAATCCAAAAGATTTATTTAAAATTTAAGCAAGTAAAAGAAATATGATACTATATATAGATGGAGATGCTTTCCCTAATTTATTGAAACCTATTGTTTTAAGAGCAATTGAAAGATTAGAACTTGAAACTATAGTTATTGCAAATAAAAAAATAAATATAGGAAAATCAAAATATATTACCTATATAATTGTAGAAGCTGGTGCAGATGAGGCTGATAATAAAATAGTTGAACTTTTAAAAGAACAAGACTTGGTAATAACAGCAGACATTCCTCTAGCGGATAGGATAATAACAAAAAAAGCACATGCAATAGATCATAGAGGTGCTTTGTATACAGAAGATAATATAAAACAATATCTTGCTTATAGAAATTTAATGCAAGAAATTAGAGATAGTGGAGAAATGACTAAAGGTCCAGCCGCATTTTCAGCTAAAGACTCACAACAATTTGCAAACTCTCTAAATAAATTTTTGCAGAATATAAAATAACTTACAAATATAAAGGATTTACCATCATTTTAATAGACCAATCAACAAAAAAACAATTTAAGTCATTTTGTAAAAAAAACAATCCAAAAGACTTAGAAACTGCAATTGAATATTTCACTGTATTTGGTGGACTAAACATCGATATTGATATAACAATTCCTTTAAAAGATTTAATACAAACAGAGATTTTAGATAAATATAGATATTTAAAAAATCAAATTAATGCAATAACAGGTGGTTATAGTGTAGACCAAGCAGTCTTAAGTGGTATTGCATTAGGAGATAGAAGAACAAACTCATCTTTCAAAAGAGCGTTTGTAAGCTTTGAAGAGGGAATGAAATGTGTTGAAGGTCTTGCTGAACGAGGAATTATTGAGATGGAATCATCTCAACACTTCTTAGTTAATCAAAGAGGAGATAGTAAAATATCAAAAAAACTGCTATTTACTACTCCTTTTTTAAGATTTTGGTTTGCTTTTGTTTCACCTATTTATAAAGGTATTAAAGAAGGTAATTATAATGAATTTTATAAAAATTACGAAAATAAAAAAGCTGATTTTTCAGGTTTTGTATTTGAAGAGTTAGCAATGGAATTTTTAAGAGATCTATATGCCGATGATGAGATTAAAAATATTGGTAAATATTGGGATGATAAAAATAATATTGATTTAATTGCAAAAACAAAATCTGGCAAAACAATAGCAGCATCATGTAAATATATTAATTCTAAGATCAAAAAAAGTGAATTAAACAACTTAAAAAGAACTTGTAAAGAAGTTGGATTTGAACCTGATATTTGTATATTATTTACAAAAAAAGGCTTTACAAATGAAATTAAAGCATTGAAAGATGAGACACTCAGGTTATATACTGCAAAAAGTTTTAAACTGTTACTTGACAAATAATATATGCATTTAGTTGAACTTGCATATATAAATGAAAAAGATAAAGAGTTAACAAAACTTTTTATTGAATCAAAGAGTATAAAAAAATATATCTTAGGAATAAATAAACTAGGTAAAAGTGTACAAAAATATTTAGAAGTTGATGGAATAATTGATGATTTTACAAGGGTTCAAAAGTCAAGAAAAAAAACTGTGCTTCAAATAGAAGAAGTTCCTAAAGATTCTATTATTTTAACAGTTGCGACAGGAAGTCCTCTTGAAGTAAATATAAAACTAGATGAGTTAGGATACACACATTTTAACTATCTAAGCTTCATTAGATACTCAAAATTAGACTTAGTTTACCCTCCTTTTATTATGGACTTCAAAGATGACTTCTTGAAAAATATACATAAATATCAAAAAATATACAATCTATTAAGTGATAAAAAATCGAAAGAAGTTTTTACAAAAGTAATAAACTTTAAAATAAGTTTTGATTTAAAATTTATGAAAGGCTTTACAAATAACTTTGATGAACAATATTTTGATAAAGAGTTAATCCCAAATATCAAAGATGTCATTTTTATAGATGGAGGAGGATATGTAGGTGATACACTTCCTAATATAATACAAAACTTTCCTGATTATAAAAAGATATATTGCATAGAACCAAATGACCTACATATAAAAATTGCGAAAAGAGATTTTGAAGACCAAAAAAATATTGAGTTCATAAATTGTGGTTTAGGAAAAGAAAAAATAGAAATCAATCAAGCTCAAGAATCACAAGATATTTGTACACATGACTACCAAGCTATAAATATAAACACACTAGATAACTTAATAAAAGAAAAAGTAGACTTTATAAAACTTGATATTGAGGGTGCGGAACAAGATGCAATTGTTGGTGCAAAACAAACTATTATAGATAATCATCCAATTTTAGCTATTTGTATCTATCACAAAGCCGAAGATTGGTATAAAGTGCCTGAACTAGTACTGGATATTAGAAATGACTATAAGGTCTTTATCCGACATTATATGGAAGGTATTTATGAAACAGTTATGTATTTTATACCAAAGAAGTAAAGATTAAAAATCCTTACTTCTAAAAGAAAGATAACTAGTTTTTTGCAGCAGTTACTATAATCTCAACTAAAGTTTCTACACTCGCCATATTTGTTTCGACACAAGCTCGTGCAGGTGGATTTTCTTTTGAAACCCATTCATCCCAAACACTATTAAAACCTGCAAAATCTCTATAAATATCTTTTACAAATATTTCTACTCTTAAAATATCATGTTTACTAACTTCAACCTGAGCAAGTCGTTCTTCAGCAATTACTAAAACTCTTGCAGCTTGTCCTTTAATATCAAGTGTTTTATCATCAGATACAATTCCTGCTAAATATACAGTGTTATTGTGAACTACCGTTCTACTCATTCTTTCATTTACTTGCTTTCTAATAATCATGTTATTTCCTTTTATTGTAGCTTTTCTATTTTAGAATTATATTCTTCTAAAATTTCATCTATTTTTAGTTGTTCAACTTCTAAGGCTGCAAATATTTCTTCAATTTTACTTTGATTGATTTTTACTGTTTTTGAAAGTTCCATAACTTTTGCATTATCTCCTGCATTTGATGCTTGCACAAGTTCATGTTGTTCTGTTTCTATTAAATCTTCAACTTCCATAATTTCATTTTCATATTTCTCAACTTTTTTCTTTAATGAAGAAGTTAATTTATTTCTCTCTGTAAGAAGTGCTGTTCTTTTCTTTTTATTTTCTTTTTTATTAACTTTAGGTTTAGACTTAACTTTAACTTCACCCTCTTCTTCTTCCCAACCAATTTTTTCTAAGAACTCATCATATCTTCCATCAAAATAATCAGCTCCACCTTTTGAGAAGATAACTAACCTATCACATACACGTCTTAATAATTCTTCACTATGTGTAACAACAATACATGAACCAGGAAAGTTCTCAATAGCTGTTGTTAAAGAGTCAATTGATTCCATATCAAGGTGATTTGTTGGCTCATCTAGAAATAATATATTTACATCTTTTGCTAGTATTTTTCCAAGCATTACTCTAGACTTTTCACCACCTGAAAGTAATGATACTTTTTTCTTACTATCGTCACCTGAAAACATCATAGAACCAGAAATTGATCTAACACTTGATTCTGCTAATTTTACATTTCCTGTTTGGATTTCATCCATTACACTATTTTCTGGATTTAAGTGGTCGATATTTGTTTGTCCAAAGTGTCCAAAAGTACTAGTTCCATGATAATCAACTTTTCCATTTAATTGTTTAAGTTCACCTGCAATAACATTTAATAAAGTTGACTTACCCTTACCATTTTTTCCAATAATTCCTAATGTTTCACCTTTTTTAAGTGTAAAAGAAATATCTTTAAAAAGAATATTATCACTTGAATATCCAAAATTTACATCTTTTACATCTAATAATACTTTTGCAGGTGTTTCTTTAAAATTAAAATCAAAATCTAAAGTATTGTCATGAACAATTGAACTTAAATCATCCATTTTATCAAGTTCTTTTTGTTTTGATTGTGCTTGTGCTGCTGTTGATGCTCTTGCTTTATTTTTAGCAATAAACTCTAAAAGTTCTTTTCTTTTTTTATCTTGAGTTGCTTTTTGTTTTTCGTGATGTTCATCATTTGAGGCAATTTGTGCATAAAATTTGTGTGTATTTCCAGGTATCACTTCTAGATTTCGTCTTACTAGTCCCATAGTATGTGTAGTAACATGATCCATAAAATCTCTATCATGCGTAATAATTATCACTTCTCCCTCAAAACTTTTTAAAAAGGCTTTTAACCATCGTAGTGATAAAATGTCAAGGTAGTTTGTAGGTTCATCTAGTAGTAACAAGTTTGGTTCAGTTACTAATAATTTAGCAAGGTTAATTCTAATTTGATAACCCCCTGAAAAAGATAATGGATCTTTGTCTAAATCTTCATCACTAAAACCTAAACCAAATAAAATCTTTTCAACTTTGTAAACATTATACATATCTTCTTCACTTAAAGATAAAGCAGCTTCTTCTCTTACAGTTTTTTCAGTAAAAACTAAATGCTGTTTTAATGCACCAATCTTATAGTTTTTAGGAATACTAACAACACCTCCATCACTAAATTCTTCTCCAAGAATTAATTTGAAAATTGTAGATTTTCCACTACCATTTCGTCCAACAAGACCTATTTTGTTACCTTTATTTAATCTAAAGTTTAAATTAGAAAATAGTTCTTTTTGACCGTAAGCTTTGGATACATTTGTAAGTTCTATCATATTACTCTTTTTTATTAATTTATAAATTGGATTATACGCAATAAGGAGTTATAGCCTAATTAAATAAGCCTCTTAATTTATAGTTATTTAAATTGTTAATTGAATAAAAAATGAGAAATTTAAAGGGAGATTTATCGAATAAAATCCTAATATATAATTTACTATATATTAGGATAAATATTTTAAAATTAATTACTAATGTAAATCAGCGTTAAGTTTAACTTCTCTAGTTGATCTCATAGCAATAATTTGACCATTTACAGAGTTTTGTCTAAAGTGAACACCATTAACACCTAAGAAGTCCATACCTCTCATAAGTGTTTTAATTTCTTTTTCTGGATTAGCTTCTGCAATTGCTGCAACTGCTTTTTCAGATAATGTGATTTTAGTACCTGGTAAGATAGTCACACCTGCATCTAAAATACAAGAATCACCAATAGCAGTACCAGTACAAGAATTTGCACCTAATAATGTATTTTCACCAATAGAAACAGGTACACCATCAGTTCCTGAAAGAACACCTAAAATAGAAGCCCCTCCTCCAACATCAGAACCAGCACCAACAATTGCAGAAGAAGAAATTCTTCCCTCAACCATAACAGAACCTTCAGTTCCTGCATTGAAGTTAATATAAGAAGCACCAGGCATTACAGTTGTACCACCAGCTAATTGTGCTCCCATTCTTACTTTTGAAGTTTCTAAAATTCTTGTATTATCAGCAGGAATAACATGAGATAGGAATCGAGGGAATTTATCTACCATATCAATAGTAGGATATTTACCTGATAATTTTAATAAAATTTCATTAGCTCTTAGCCAATCTAATTCAATTGGTACATTACCAACCCATGCAACATTATGAAGTTGTCCAAAAATACCATTTAAATTTAATGATCTTAGTGCTGCTTTACCAGTTGATAAAGCATATAATTTTAAATATGCAGATTCAACTGATTTCGCATTCTCATCTTCAAAAATGAACACAACTTTATAATCATCTGCTATGAATCCATTTTCAACAGATAATGAAGCAAGTGCTGAAATCACTTGTACATTTTTATGGTCTTCACCTTTTGCTTCAGAAATATATGGAGTGAATGCTTTAACAGCTTCTTCTAAAAAAATATCAGAAAAGTTACAAACTAATTCAGAATCAGTAGTATCTATATTTTCACCAGCAATTTTAAGTGCATTTAATAAAACAGCTGCACTTCCGTTATTTTCATTCCAGTTAATTAAAGGATATGTTGCTTGTAATATCTTTGAAGAGTCTAGTTGACCTCTGTCTACTTTTGCAATACCAAATCCAATTGGGTTTCTATACCAGTCTTGTGATTGAACATCTTCTATTAGTTGTTTAAATTCTTCTTTTGTATTTGCCATATAAATCTCCATAATTTTTTGGGGATTATACAATAATCTAAAATAAACTAAGTTTAAATATTTACTACAGAATCTAGAAGATATTTAAATTAATAAATAGTATCCATATCAATTGAAGCCATAGGTGATGTAATAGAATGAAGTGATGTAAGTAATGCCTTTATATTTGAAGAACGTAGTATGATTTCGTATCTATATTTATTAGCCATTTTAAAAATTGCACATTGTCCAAAACCTACTACTTCTATGTCTTTTTTTTGTTTTAGTAAATTTACATAAATATCAAGTTCATCTTTTACTTTTAGGCCATTTGTATGTGAGAAAACAACTTTCGCCATTTTTAAATATGGAGGGTATAATTCTTCTCTGAATTCGAGCTCTGATTCTAAAAACTCTTGATAATTTGATTCATTCAAATAAAAATCAAAAAAATCTTCATTTTTAGTTTGAATGATTACTTCACCCTCACCCTTTCTTCCACTTCTCCCTGATATTTGAATGAGTAAAGATAAAGCTCTTTCTCTTGCTTTATAAGAGTTCATATTTAATACTGAATCAATTCCTAAAACAACAGCTAATTTTACGTTGTGATAGTCATGACCTTTTGAAAGCATTTGAGTTCCAACTAAAATATCTATATCACCTTTATTAAACTCATTTAATAAAGCTTTTAATTGTGTGTTTGTTTTTACCTTATCTCTATCAAATCTTTTAACAATTTTATCTTTAAAGATTTCATTTAATTCTTCTTCAATTTGTGCAGTTCCAACTCTTAAATTATGAATAACACCTGTTTTGCAAGTAGGACAAAATTCAGGTATTTTTTCTGTATAACCACAATAATGACATTTTAGTGTTAAATCATTTTTATGTAAGCTCATAGAAACAGAACAATAAGGGCATTCAACTGATTTACCACATGTTGTACATATCTGATATTTAAAATTTGCACGTGTGGGTAAGAAAATGATTACTTGATTTTTAGATTCTAATGTTTTTGATATTCTATTTAAAACTGTAAGAGATAAACTAGCATCACTATCATCAAAAGTATATGATTTTTTTGTATTATGATATGTTTGAGTTAGTCTAATAAATGGCATTTTATGAAATGAAGTTGTAGATACAGTTGCACTTCCTAGAACAAGTTGAATATCAAATTTTTTAGCCATATAAATACTTAAATCTTTTGTATGAAACCTAGGCTTTGAGTCACTTTTATAAGATTCATCATGCTCTTCATCTACAACTATCACACCTAGCTTATCAAAGGGAAGAAACAGTGCAGATCTTGCACCTGCTATTAGTTTTATACTTCCTTCTTGTAAACCTTGAAGTATTTCTTCTTTTTTCTTTTTTGTAATTTTTGAGTGCCAAATAGCAACACTTTTGTCAAAAACCTTCTCTAGTCTTTTTTGCATTTGAGGAGTTAGTGAAATCTCAGGCATTAATAAAATTGCTTGTCTATTTTCATTTAGATGCTTTTCAATTATCTTGATATATATTTCAGTTTTACCAGAGCCTGTATTTGCAAACAACAAAGCTTGCTTCTTATTATTTAAAAACTCATAAGCTTTTGTTTGTTCATTTGATAAGTTGATATTACAATCAAAAGTTTTGATATATTTTTTATCTTTAATTTGACTATTAAAAGGAATATATACACTTAAAGCTTCTCCAAGAGAACATACATAGTATTGAGAAACAAAATTTGCAGTTTCAAGCATTTGAGTATCATAATACTCAGAAGTAATATAATCAATAGTTACACATTTAAATTCAGGTTTTTCAACCTCTTTTATAATAACAGCATCACTTAAAGTTTTTCTATTACGAAGTTTTACACTTACTTTTGTACCTAATTCTAATTTTGCTTCACTTTGGTATGTTAGATTATTCAAAGGAGATTTTAATAAAGCTAGTTCATAATAAAACATTATTCTATTTCTTTACATATATCAAAACTACTTTTGCATTTAAAAGAATTTTCTTCTAATACAAAAATTACTTTTTTACTAGGATTTAAAATATATTCATAAGAATTTGTTGAAGTTTTAATCCATTTTTTAGATTCATTTATACTAGAACTAGTTGATAGTAAAGAAAAATCTATTATTTTTGTAAATAAAGGTTCATTTTCTTTATCAAATAGTGCAGTATCTAAACTAGTTATATCTGAAGAATTAGCTAATAATATTTGATTTGTTTTAAATTTATTTATACCATTTCTTATAATTGCTAGATTAGATTTAAGCTCTACTAGTGTTGAGTTATTTGTTATATCACTAAACTTAGGAATTGCAAAAGTTAAAATTATAGAAATTGTTGTAATAACAATTAATAACTCTAGTAAACTAAAGGCTTTAATCATTAAAATCTTGCTAATTTAGTCGAAATTTGATTGACATCATCTTTAAATGTTGAGTATTCTTGAGTTATTCTAATAAATGCAGCTAATAAATCTTTTGTATCATTATTTTTGTTTAAATCTAAAAACTTTGTAAGTTCTTTTTCCATATCAGGAGTGACATTAATAGTGTAAGCCATATTATTTATATGGAAAGTAATATCTCTATTCACCTTTTTGTACCTTTATCAGATTTAAACTGTTGTCTATTCGAAGAATCATATCTTGGTTATTTTTTGAAAGTTCTTCATTCTCACTTTGTAATGAATTAAGCTCTTTGTTTAAAAATTCATTTTCTTGTTTTAATCTTTTATATTCATGTAATAGTTTGTCAATTTTTATATTTAAATTTTCTATTATTTCCATATTTGCATTCTATCCAAATTTTCCTAGTAAAAAAACTTAAATGAAGAAGTTTTATTATTTTTCTTCATTTATAAAAATATTAGCTACTTGATAAAGCATAGCAACTGATTTACCCCATTGTGAATAATTATCAATGTCTTTAAAATCAAAACCAAATTTTATTGTAATTTTTTTGATTAAATCTTTTTCATTAATATGAAAATTATTATCAATGTGAATTAAAATCATTAGTTCTAAAAGAATTATTCTTTGACTTCTTTGCGATTTGTAATCATTTAGATTTTCTTCCAAACAAAATGATGCGATATCAAATGAATCAATATTTTCAATTCCCATTTCTACACAATAAGATAAAATTATTTCATCTTCTCTTTCTCCATAACTATTGTCGATTCTTGCTAAATAATGTGCTAATTGTAAAAATGAAAATTTTTCTCTTGATTCTAATTGCATTAGTAACATATAACTATCCCTTTTTTATTATTTTTTTATATTAAATTATGCACCTAAATACATAGCTCTAATTTTATTATTACTGTACACAAAAGTAAAATAAATCTTTACTTTCTATTTTAAACTGAAATTATACTTCTACCTTCTTTTACCCATGAACTTAATAACTCACCTGTAAAATATAGTTTTAAATCGCATGATTCCATAGCATCAACTACATCTAAGTTTTGTGCACATTTTTTGCATGCTATTACTTCAACAC
>CAJQLJ010000049.1 GCA_905479135.1 uncultured Campylobacterales bacterium
CTAATTGCGTCAAAATCACCAGGACTTGCTGCTGCAAAACCTGCTTCAATAACATCAACACCTAATTTTTCTAACTGTAATGCTATCTTGATTTTTTCTTCAGTATTCATTGAACAACCTGGACTTTGTTCGCCATCTCTTAATGTAGTATCAAATACTATAATCCTATTTTTATCCATGTAATTTACCTTTTGTTATATATATTATTATATCTTTTTTTTTATAAAAAAAGAAAAACTAAGTAGTGTAATTTATTGATTTAATAAGTGTCTAATTTTTTAAATTAGAGGTTTTTAGTCAGAAGCAATGAAGAGTTAACACTTTTGATGAAATGATTGTTGTAAAAATTAAATATTTTCATAGAACTCTCCTAATTTTTTAATAGCCATAAGTATAATTAATTTAAATACTTTTGTCAAGACTTTTTAAAAATTTGAAAGATATAATGTTTTTTGATGTATTTATTTATGAAGTAAAAAAGGTAAAAAATTTTACCTTTTTCATTTTGAAATTAGTCTTTTTTAGGTTCGTTTTCTTCTGAAATTGAATCTGTTTCATCATTTGATTCTACAACTTCACTTTCTTCTTCTTTTTCAGTTTCTTCTTTTGGAATTGCATCGCTATGTAAATCCTCATCTTCAAAAACTTCTCCACCATTCTCTCTAATGATCTCTCGAACTCTTTGTCCAGAAATAACTTCAATTTCTAGTAACTCAGCTGTCATTTGTTCAATTGCAGCATCATTATCTCTTAATGATTGAAGAACCGCAGCATACCTATCATTTAATAAAGTTTTGATATGCTCATCTAAATTTTTAGCCATATCATCTGAGAAATCTTTTTGAGTTTGTCCACCTAAAAATTGATTTTGTCTTTTTTCTAAAACCATTAATCCAGCAACATCACTCATTCCATAAACAGTAGCCATTGATTTAATAATATCAGTAGCTCTTTCTAAGTCATTTCCAGCACCTGTTGAAATTTCACCAATAAATACTTCTTCAGCTGCACGACCACCTAATAGTGTGTCAACTTCAGCTAAAAGTTCATGCTTTTGCATTAAGTATTTGTTCTCTTCTGGTGTATTAAGAGTATAACCTAAAGCTGCCATTCCTCTTGGAACGATTGAAACTTTATTTACTTTCTTAGCACCTTTTGTAATTTCTGCAATTACTGCATGTCCTGATTCATGATAAGCTACAATCTTTCTCTCTTTTGGAGATATTCTTCTAGATTTCTTTTCTAAACCAGCAATTTGTCTTTCAACTGATTCTTTAAAGTCTTCATAAGTAACTTCTTCTTTATTAGCACGACCTGCAAGTAAAGCAGCCTCGTTAATAATATTTGCTAAATCAGCACCAGCAAGTCCAGCTGTCATACGTGCAACTTCAACTAGATCAACATCTTTTCCAACTGCAACGTTTTTAATATGAACATTTAGAATTTCTTTTCTACCTTCAAAATCAGGTTTATCAACTAAAACTTGTCTATCAAATCTTCCTGGTCTTAATAATGCAGGATCAAGTACTTCAGGTCTATTTGTAGCTGCTAATACAATAACTGGTGCTTCTTCTGTTGCAAATCCATCCATTTCGGCTAATAATTGATTTAAAGTTTGTTCTCTTTCATCATTACCACCCATTGGTCCACCACTTGCTCTAGATTTACCAATAGCATCAATCTCATCAATAAAGATAATTGCAGGTGCAACTTTTTTAGCTTGTTCAAATAAATCTCTAACTCTAGAAGCTCCAACTCCAACAAACATTTCAATAAACGCAGAACCAGAAACACTTAAAAACTGAACATCTGCTTCACCAGCAACTGCTTTAGCTAGTAATGTTTTACCAGTTCCTGGAGGTCCAACTAAAAGAACACCTTTAGGAATTTGAGCTCCTAATTTCACATATCTATCAGGGTTTCTTAAAAATTCAACAACCTCTTGAACTTCTTCTTTTGCTTCTTTATTTCCAGCCATATCTTCAAATTTTACATTTGGTTTTTCAGAATTAATCATCTTCTTAGATGAACCAATTCCAAGAAGGCCACCGCCTCCTCCACCCATTGATTTTGACATTCTTTTTGTAATAAACATCCAAATTGCTAAGAAGATAAATATTGGTAAAACCCAACCAAATAAAATATCTGCTAAGACATTCTCTTCATTAATTCCACCATAATTAATTCCATTTTTTTCTAAACTTGCAACCAATGTTTCATCAGGTATTACTCTTCTTGCAGTGTAAGTAGTAACTTGCCCTGAAGAACTTTTTGATACTGCTCTAATTTGAGTATTACCAATTCCTACATATTCAATTTGTCCAGAAGTAATTAACTTTTTTAATTCTGAGTATGGAACGGTTTGATTCTTTGATTGTGAATTAAATGGAGTAACACCATTATTTGAACCATTTCCCATTTGATTTTCAGGGAATAATGCTTTAAAAGCAAAAATTGTTACTATTGAAAAAATTACGAAAACTAATAATGGGTTATTATTAAAAAAATTATTATTATTTCCACCATTATTGTCATTATTTTGTTTATCATTCATAAACTAAAACTCCTTATTATTTTTAAATACAACTGTTACCCATTCATTCTTATGAATAAGTTCCAACTGCTCTAAGTCTTTAAATTTGTTCAACACTCTATCAATGTGTTTATCTAAAATACCTGAAATTATTAATATACCATTATCATTTAAACAATTCTTCAAATCTTTTGCAATCATAGCTAATACATCAGCAACAATATTTGCAATTACCACATCATATTTATTTTCAGCCTTGTTAGCTGAACCAATCCAAGAAGTATCAAATTCTACAGAATTTAATGTGAAGTTACTAGATGTATCTTTTATACATACATCATCTGTATCGCAAATATCAACAATACACTTCTTTTTTGCTGCAGCAATTGCTAATATACCACTTCCAGTTCCCACATCTAAAACTCTTGACTCATCTTTAACATACTTATCAATAGCTTCTATACAAGAAGACGTAGTTTCGTGATGACCTGAGCCAAATGATAAAGCTGGGTCTATTATAATATCAATTTTGTTTTCTTTTTTTTCTTCCCAAGATGGACGAATATAAAAGTTTCCAATTTCAACAGATTTAACTGATTCTTGATATTGTTTTATCCAATCTATGTTCTCTTTTTTTATATGAGAAGTTTTACATTCAATCTCTAAAGCTTTTGCAAATTGCAAAATTCCCTCTTCAACATTTGATAAATCATCTTCACTTCTTGCTATTAAAGTGCCATTAATTTCTTCAATCGCATTATTATTAGTTAATGATGTAAGTAGTTCTAAAAAAAGTTCGTAATTTTTATTTGGATTAATTATTAATTCAAAATAGTATTCAGACAAATATTTCCTTTTTATTTTAACTATATAAGATTAAATTCTTTTGTAAAAAGTAATATATTTTATCTAAATAACATTATGAATAATATTAAGAAGAGATAGAAGATTAAAAGAAAGATTCAATCATATCTCTCATTATTTTTTTGTCAGATACGTGATTGATTAAATCTCTAAACTCATTTGCTCCTGTGTAACCTTTAGAGTATGAATGTAAAAGTTTTCTAAACATAACAGCACCATGTTCACCATGGAAACCTAGAGTTGCATCAAAATGTTCTAATATAATTTCTTTTTTCAAATTCTGAGAAATATCTTTATCTTCTAAGTTTTCTTTTAGTTGATGAAAGATCCATGGTTTTCCAATTGCACCACGACCTATCATAACTCCATCAGCTTTTGTATATTCTAAAACTTCTCTTGCTTTATCATAATCTTTAATATCTCCATTTGCAATAACAGGAATACAAACAGCCTCTTTCATTGCTTTAATTGCATCATAATCTACTGGTGCTTTATACTTTCCTGCTCTTGTTCTACCATGAACAGATACAAAATCAACTCCACATGCTTCAACTGCTTTAGCAATTTCTACTGGTATCTTATCTGCAACACCAATCCTAACTTTCGCACTTGTGTATTGTTTTGTTGAGTATTTTTTAACTGTAGATAAAATACTTTCAAGTTTTTTTAAGTCTCCAAGAAGATTAGAACCTGAACCATGTGAAAATACTTTTGGAGCTGGACAACCACAGTTTAAATCAATACCATCAATACCATCAATGTCATTTAACATTAAAACAGCATCTCTAACTAACTCAGGTGTATTTCCTGCAATCTGTACAATATAAGGATCTTCACTAGGAGATTTTTCTATCATCTTAAATGTTTTCTCTGATTTATAAACTAATGCATTTGAAGAAATCATTTCAGATATAGTTATATCTGCACCAAATTTTTTAACAACAGATCTAAAAGGTAAGTCAGTATAACCAGCAAGTGGTGCCAGAACCATTAAAGGTTGGCTAAAATCAATTTTCTTTTTCATCATTTGTAAGAAATCGATTCTAAATCGTAATGTTTACCAGCGTCTTTTAAATCTAGAAGAGCTTTAAACGATGTATATTCACCTTCAGGCGTCGTGTCAATAATTTCTCTAACCTTGTCAATCATTTCATATTCAAATAATACATGTAAATATGCTGGAGTTGAAGCATCAATTTCTTCACTTAACTTTTCGAATAAAGCAATGATCTGATCTGGTTGTAAAATTGATTCATAATTTCTAGCAAGTGCTAAATAATCTTCAGTTGTATATTCTAAATCTTTCACTATTTTTGATATTTCCTCAGAAGTAAAACCAAATTCATTATTTGCAGCATCTTTTTCAAATAATCTTCTTGCTAAATCTTTATCTAATTTAATATTTTTATATAATTTTTTAACTGTAGTCATTGACTTTTCATTGATTACATTAATAAAGGACTGCTTAACTATATTTTGAGGATAATTTTCGGATTTTTTTAGAACTTCAACCGAAAAGTCAATTTGTTCATTAACTTTATTAATTAGATTTTGATTAGAAAGTTCAGATCTTTCATTTAACTTTAATGATTTATCCGAAACAAATTTTCCAGCTTTGATATCTTGAATATTTGAAATTAAAAAATTTAACTCTGAATCAGAAGAACTAAAATTAGAATCTCTAACGTTTAATTTTAATTGTGAAATAATAGCTGACATTTCTTTGAAAGCTTTTGTTTTAAATCTTTTTGGAAGATTTTTTTCTAATAAATTAGATTTAATTAGATTAATCATTGTTTCTTTATCTTTTTCTATAGCTCTTTGCTTAAATGCATTGATTAAACCATAAAATAAAATATGTAAAACGGTAGCTATGAATAGTACTACTAAAGGTGCAATAATCCAAACTGCAATTGGTAAAAGTAATGAAATATCAAAAAGCGTAACTTTGAAATCACCCAACTCTAGACTAAATGTATATCCAAAAATTACACCAATAAATAATGCTGAAAAAACAATATATTTTTTAAAACCCATAATTAAATCCTTTTTACTATTTTTCTACTTCGTAAATTTCTCTACAAGGAGTACAAAACTTTGCGAATGGTTTAGCTCTTAATCTTCCAATAGCAATTGATTCATCACACATATCACAAATTCCGTAAGTTCCTTTTTCTACTCTTTTTAATGCTTCTTCAATCTCTTCTAATTCTTTTACTTGCTGATTTGCAATAATACCTTCTTTGAAGCTATCACTTGATATTTCAGCATAGTCATATTCATCTTTACATTCAGAATTTTTTAATGCATCAATACTATCTCTACTATCTTGTATATTTTTTATAATTAATTCTTTTCTATCTAGTAGGATTTCTTTTAGTTCTACAATTTGTTTCGTGTTAGCCACATTATACCTTTAAATTTAAAATTTCGCCATTATACAAAAAATATGATAAATTATTTATGATACGGGTGATTATTTATAATACAAAGTCCTCTAAAGATCTGTTCTGTTAACACAATATTTGCTATTTTATGTGCCATTGTCAAATCACTTAAGGATATTATACTATCACATTTCTTTAAAAATTCTCTTTCAAAGCCATATGCACCACCAATAAAAAAATTTATTTCATTTTTACCCTCTAATACTTTAGAAAAAGAATAAGAGTCTAATTTTTTCCCTAAAACATCTAATGCAATATTATAACCTTTCAGCATTGGTTCATAAGTATCACTATAGGCTTTTTGTGCTTCGTTTTCACCAATTGATTGAGCTTTTGATATATTCTTATTAAAAATATAATTAACTTCAATTTTTGCATATTTTAATGACATTTTAATAAATTCTTTAATTAAAATATCCGACTCATCTTTTGATGGTTTAACAATTGAGTAAATATTAATTTTCATCGAAGAATTTACCTTTATCTCTAAAAAATCCACTTCCTACAACATTAAAATTAATATTCTTAATTTTATCTTCTATTTTCACTCCACCAATTGCGCAAACGGGATGTGTTGACATTTTAGCAAGATAGACAATTTTTTCGCCTAACACTGTACTTACATCTTTTGTATTTGTATTTTTATATGCACCTAAACCAATCATGTCTAAATCCAAATTATTAGCTTCTAAAATTTCAACTTCATTATGAGTTGAAAGACCTAAAAGTTTTTTTCCTATTTTTTTTCTTATTAATTTTATTGCTATGTTCTTGTCTATATGAATTGAATTAAAATCCTCTTGTCCTAGATGTAATCCATCACAATAATCTATTAGTTCAATCTTATCGTTAATTAAAATTGGAATGTTAAGTGATTTTTTTAAATATAATAAGTTTTCTTTTTGTGTTTGAATATTAGAAATCTTATCTCTATATTGAACTAATTTAACATTTTTACTTTTACATAAATTTACAAAAATCTCAAGAGAAATATTTTTTTTTATAATAGTTTCATAATCACATAAAACATATAAATAGTTAGAAGCTTCAAGTTTAAAACCTAAAGCTTCTTCAAAATTTGATAACATTTAGTTTGCTATTTTTTCTTTTTTAAATATAGTCAATAAGTCTGATAATGTTTGTTTCATATCTGCTCTATTTACAACCATATCAATAGAACCTTTTTCAAGTAAGAATTCTGCACGTTGGAACCCTTCAGGTAAATCAGCACCAATAGTTTGCTTAATTACTCTTTGACCTGCGAAACCAATTAAAGCTCCAGGTTCTGCCATAATAATATCGCCTAAGAATGCAAATGATGCAGAAACACCACCCATAGTAGGATCTGTAAGTATTGAGATATATGGTAATTTTGCATGATCTAATCGTTTCAATGCTGCAGAAGTTTTAGCCATTTGCATTAAAGCAAAAGTTGATTCTTGCATTCTAGCACCTCCTGAAGCAGATACGATAATTAAACCTTGTTCTTTTTCAATAGCTCTGTTAACAGCTCTAACGATTTTTTCACCTTCAACAGAACCTAGTGACCCTCCCATAAAAGAAAAGTCAAAAACTACAATCTGAACAGGTGTTTTATTAATCTCACATTCACCACTTACAACAGAAGATGTTCTTCCTGTTTTTTTAAGAGCAACTTCTACTCTTTTTTTATAAGAAGTTTTATCTACAAACTTTAAAGGATCGTTCGGTTTTAAGTTTTCATCAAATTCAACAAAAGAACCATCATCTGTCAAAATTTCAATTCTTCTTTTTGCCCCAATTCTCATATGAAAATTACATTTAGGGCAAATATTATCTTGATTTTCTACTTCTTTAAAGAACATTAAAGAACTACACTCAGGACATTTAATCCAATGACTAGG
>CAJQLJ010000050.1 GCA_905479135.1 uncultured Campylobacterales bacterium
TATGTAATGACTTCTTTTCTAAAACTCTTTGTGAATATTTAATATCTTCTGTTGTTAAATCAAAATCAACATCATTAATTTTAAGATTAAAATCATATTTTTTTAAAAAAACTTGATTTGAAATCATAATATTGTTGTAGCTTTCATCAACTTCTTGATAAGATTTTAAAAAACTTTCATCTTCATTTACAGGAAGTTTGATAGCACTCATAACAGTCCAAATAATCATTCCGAATGTAAATGAAAATATAGTAATAAATAATAATGGCCAATAATTTCTTTTCATTATTTTCTTCTCTTCTCTCTTAATATTACAAATGTATAAGCAAGTAATCCAATAACTACAAGAGTATACATCATTACTCTCCAAACTGTACTAGCTATTTTACCTTGACTTCCTATACTTGATTCTAATTCAATATTTTGTTCTTGGGCAATAATATCTGCAATAGCAGCATAACCATTTAAGCTAGCTGCACTTACTTTAGAATATAAAGTATTTCTATCTTTTGATGCAAGTAGTGGAACAACATATCCATCTAAAATATCATTTTTATCAATGATTTTTTCTAAGCTCTTACTAACAACTAAATTTACATGTTGTTCTTCAACAGACATAGTCATTAATGCGTACGGCTTTTTTAAAACTTTAAGTACTTTTGCTTCATGATCTTTTAGATAGATAATTTTATCTTTACCTTTGATCTTGTCTCCTAAACCATAAGTTGATTTAACGTAGAGGTAAATATTTACACCTAATTTTTCTTTAGATTCCAAACCCATTTGATTGATTTTTTCTTGAGCTCTTGGATCTATTAATCCATCGTCACTTAAGATAAATCTATCTGCTAATATATTTTGTGATAAAAAAAATAGGAGTGAAAAAATCATTCCTACTTTTAATTTTTTTATACTAATCATATTAACCAATATATATTTTTGCATCATTAAAAAAGCTTAAATATAAAGTAGCAATTGCAGATAATAGTAATAATATTCCAATAATTCTGTCCATATTAGCTCCTTTTACTTAACATCAATATAGTATTTATATTGTTCTTCAGAAGTATTTTGTTTTCTATCTGAGTAAATACTTCCAGAAGTCAAACCATTGATATCTTTATTAATCTTATAAAAATTAGTTGATTGATCTTGCTGTACATTAATAGCACTCATAGTTAAAGCAATAAGAATTCCTATTAGTAATGCCGTTGCAATTAACATACCAGTTATACCATGTAACTTAAAGACTCCTCTTTCGTTCTCATTCATTTGTGTATTTCCAGCCATATTACTCTCCTAAACTTCTAATGTATGCAGCAAGAGCTTTTTGTTGTGTTTCATTTAGTCTTCCATCAAAACTTGGCATCATACCAATGTTTCCTTTCTTACCATCTTTTAACACAGCCATTACAAGTGCATCATCATATTCTCTGATATTTGGCGCAACATAAGGCATACCTCTTCCATCTACTCCATGACAACCAGCACAACTAGCATAAGCAGCAGGTTGTTCACCTTTAAATCCATTTGCAACATACTCAGCTACAATTTCAACATCAGGTCCATATGCCATACCAGCTGGCATTCCACCTGGATATGCAGATTTTAAATTGTTTGCACCATTGTTAATAACATAAACAACTTGATCTTTTGCAATTCTTTTTGTTAAATTATGAGCTTTCCCTTCAATACCTTCAGCGTCTATACCATGACATGGTGCACACTGAACTAAGTAAGTCGATTGACCCATAGCTTCTAAAGTTTCTTGTGAAGGGTTTTCCCACTTCTTTTCAAACTTTGCATTATAATCTAATGTTTCTTCATTATATTGACCAATTTGTGAAAAACTATTGATTGGATAACCATAAGCAAAATACCAGAATACATAAAAGAATGTTCCAATAAAAGCTATCGCCCAACCAGTTGGAACATTATTAGTATACTCACCAATTCCATCCCAACTTTCAGATTTAAGTTCACCACTTGCTGTGTCATTTTTCATTTGATTAACATATTTAAGTGTAGTTGATACTGCAATTATAATAATTGCTACTGCACCTATCATTGTTAAAGTGTTAATATAATCGTCACCGTTAAAAGCATCACCTGCTGAAAAGTAAGTTCCCGCTATTAGTGCAATGACAAGAATAACTCCACCTATAACCATAGACTTCATTCTATTTCTCCTTGTTATCTATATTATTTTCTCTTTCTTCAAGAGGAGAAGAGGATGATGAATCATCATGAACTAGGTCGGAATACTTTTCAAAATCTGTTTCACCAGTTTTATCTCTTTTATATATTGAATAAGCATAAGAATAAAATACTACAAATACAAATAAAATTAAAAAGAATTTCGTATAACCTTGAATATTCAATAATGTTTCATAATCCATTTTTCAACCTCTTATTTTAAAGAATTTAAATATGCAATTAATGCAACTATTTCAGGAATCTGACCATTTGCAACAGCATCTTTTACAGCTTTATTTTTCATATCAGCTGCAATAAGTTTTGCATCTGCTTTAGCTTTAGCAATTGCACTTGCGTGATCACCTAACTCAACGTCAATTTTACCATCACCATCTAAATCTTGATCATATGGAGTAGCAAAAACAGTTTTAACTGTATAAGCTTCAGCATATGCTGTATCTAAATCAGCAATATTCTCAAA
>CAJQLJ010000051.1 GCA_905479135.1 uncultured Campylobacterales bacterium
ACAAAAAAGTATCAACTGAAGTTTATGAAGAGTTATTAGTTACTTCAAAAAAACAATTAAGTAACAAAGATTTATATGTTACTGATGTATATTGTGGTGCATCATTAGATTCAAGAAAATCTGTTAGGTTTATAACTGAAGTTGCTTGGCAAGCACATTTTATTAGAAATATGTTTATATTGCCACAAACACAAGAAGAATTAGATAACTTTGTACCAGATTTTACAATTTATAATGCTTGTAAAACTGTTGACATGGCGTATGCTAGTCATAACTTACATTCTGAAGTATACGTAGTATTTAATGTTGAAGAGAATATCGCTATGATAGGTGGAACTTGGTATGCAGGTGAAATGAAAAAAGGTGTTTTCTCAATGATGAATTATTGGTTACCATTAGATGGTAAGCTAGCAATGCATTGTTCTGCTAATATAGGAGAGAATGGCGATACTGCATTATTCTTTGGATTATCAGGAACTGGTAAAACTACCCTTTCAACTGATCCTAAGAGAGCATTAATTGGTGATGATGAACATGGTTGGGATGATAATGGCGTATTTAACTTTGAAGGTGGTTGTTATGCAAAAGTTATCAATCTTGACAAAGATTCTGAACCAGAAATTTTTGGTGCGATAAAAAAAGGTGCGATTTTAGAAAATGTTGTTTATGATGAAAATGGAATAGTTGATTATTCTGATGGTTCAAAAACAGAAAATACTAGAGTTTCATATCCTTTAGATCATATTGAAAATCATACACCTGATATGAAAGGTGGTCACCCTACTAATATTATTTTCTTATGTGCAGATGCTTTTGGTGTACTTCCTCCTGTTGCAAAACTTGATAAACAGCAAGCAATGTATTATTTCTTAAGTGGATATACTGCAAAAGTTGCCGGAACTGAAAGAGGAATTACTGAACCAGTTGCAACATTCTCTTCTTGTTTTGGAGAAGCATTTCTACCTTTAAATCCTACAGTTTATGCTGAATTATTAGGTCAAAAAATTGACAAACATAATGTAAATGTTTATTTTGTTAACACAGGATGGACAGGTGGCGCTTATGGTGTTGGTAAAAGAATGAGTATAAAAAATACTAGAGCTTGTATTAATGGAATTTTAGATGGCTCAATCGAAAATTCAGAATTTGAAACATTACCAGTATTTAATTTAAAAATTCCAAAAACATTAGCTGGTGTTGAAACTGAAGTATTAAATCCTAGAAATACATGGTCTGTGAAATCTGAATATGATGAAACTATTAAGAAATTAGCTGGTATGTATATTAAAAACTTTAAAAAATACTTAACTTTAGAAAGTGAGTATGATTTCACAGCTGCAGGACCAACTTTATAAGATATAATTTCCTAATAAAGTTTATTGTTAAAAGGAGTGAATTTACTTTTACTCCTTTTTTTTAACCCAAAAAAGGAAAAATTATGGAATTAGCAAACTTTTTAAAAGATATCAAAGAAAATGAACAAGAGGTAGTGTATTACTGTTGTAATCACTTGTTATCAAAGAAATTTGATGTTGAAAATGATTCACTAGACGACAATGAGTTAAAAGAGATATTTGTTGATTATAATAATTTTTCTAGGTTATTAAATGATTCTGCAGGAATTATATATAAGAAATACGAGGCTGACTTAAATGATGTTTATAAAATAATTTGTGATAAATTCAATGAAGATTATGATAATAAATACCTATTTGATTTTAGGTTAGCACGTGTTATAAATCAAGAACCAGCTCAATTCTTAGATATAGAAGACAAAGATACACAAGAAACTGTTATCCAAAAATTTGAAGACAAAATAAATATGATATTATCTTCTAAGTACTATAATGATAATAAAAACACATTATCAGCTGAACTAATACTTCCTCAAAGAACACTTGAATTAATTAAAGCAGCAGCTAAAGCTTCTTAAAAATATTTGACTTACAAATAGAGTTGTTAACACTCTATTTGTATTTCTTCAATGATTTCTAAACCAAAACCATTTAATCCAACAAATGAATGTTTTCCACCACTTGTCATAAGTTTAATTTGTTTAATATTTAATGAATTAAGTATCTGTGCACCTATTCCATAATCTTTTTGAGATTCTTTTGATTGCATATCATCAGTTAAGAAAATTAATATTCCATTTTTTGATTGAAGAAAATTAATTGTTTTTAACATTGACTGAAGTTTTTCATCATTTAAAAAAAGGTTAATATCTGGAATTACTGTATGGAATTTTACATGAGTAACCTCAGTTAATTCACCAAATACAATAGCAGTATGTATATTTCCTATATGATCTTCAAATTCCTTTTTTACTACCTTTTTCCCAAAAAAATCAATCTCATCTTTCGAAATATTTTCAACAAGATTTTCATGAGATAAGCGATATTCTACTAAATCAGATATATAAATCTGTTTCATATTATGTTTTTGTGCAAAGATATCTAAATCATCTCGTCTTGCCATTGTTCCATCTTCTTTCATAATTTCACAAATTACAGCTTCGCCATTAAGGCCTGCAAGTTTACATAAATCAACACTTCCCTCTGTATGACCAGTTCTAACTAGTACTCCACCATCTTTTGCTATTAAAGGGAAAATATGTCCAGGACGAACAAGTTCTTGAGCTTTTGAAATTGGATTTGCTAAAATTCTAATTGTATCATCTCTTTCACCTGCACTAATACCAGTTAAGGCATCAACTGCATCAACTGAAACTGTAAATGCAGTCTCATAAGATGATGTATTTGAACTTACCATAGGATTTAAATCTAATTTATTTGCTGTTTCTTTTGTAACTGATACACAAATTAGACCTTTTGCATGTGTTGCCATAAAGTTAACTTTTTCTGGTGTACTTAATGCTGCTGCATAAACTAAATCACCCTCGTTTTCTCTATCTTCATCATCAAGCATAATAACCATATTGCCTTTTTGTATCTCTATAATTGCTTCTTTTACTCTTTGTATTGCATTCATTTTTCTTCTTTTTATATAGTATTTAAATTTTATATTATTATATCAAAAATATCGGAATTTAATCTAAAATTACTTGACAAAAATATGCTTTTTTACTATAATTTCGGCACTTAAACGATTGGGGTATGGCCAAGTGGTAAGGCAACGGCTTTTGGTGCCGTCATTCGTAGGTTCGAATCCTACTACCCCATCCATTTTAAAATATTTACAACTTTTTTTATAAAGTTTAGCTCGCGGAATAGAGCAGCACGGTAGCTCGTCGGGCTCATAACCCGAAGGTCACTGGTTCAAATCCAGTTTCCGCAACCAATTTTAATGTGTTAAGTCAAGGTAGCTCAGCTGGCTAGAGCGCTGGTCTCATAAGCCGGAGGTCGAGGGTTCGAGTCCCTCTCTTGACACCATTTTAATCTTTATATTTTCAATGGTGATTGAAAGTTATTTTATTGTTGCTGGTGTAGCTCAGCTTGGCTAGAGCAGCTGATTTGTAATCAGCAGGTCGGGGGTTCGAGTCCCTTCACCAGCTCCATTAACTTTTACCTATGAAACTCAAGAACAAAACTCTATTTAATTAGATCATCACTCTTTTCTTTTGCAGTAGTATAAATCTCTTCAGATGTATCTTTTGTACTTTTCCAAGCATGAGATGACAAATCTTTTACAACATCCCAAGTAATAGTAGCATCTTGTTTAATTCCAGTCCATGTTGCACATGAAGAGAAAAATAATGAGCAAGTAATCAATAATAATATATTCTTTTTCATTCTTTTGCCCTATAGATTTGGATTTTCAAAAAAAACATATGTTGAATAATCAGAAACTTCAAAATAAACTTTTTTTTCACTACTATCTTTTTTAAAGTTAAAATTTTCGTCCAAATAACCATATCCATATCTATATGCTCTAGCTTGGTTACCTTCTGTTGAAACGGCAGTTGATAGTTTGTCAATTTTTATAAATCTCTTAACTAATTTATCTCCAGCATAAACTTCAAGTACTCCATTTACACCTGTCCAATTCTGTAAATATCTATTTATTTTATTTTGTTTTTCTTCGCAGCCACTTATGAATAATACAAGTGATATCATTAAACTTGTAAGTAGAATTTTTTTCATTTTATATATCCTTGTTATTATGTCTTAATATAAAAAAGAAAAAGTAAGGTTATTAAATACCTTACTTAGATAGTTATTTCTTTAATATCAGCTATTTTTTTGAATGCTAAATATATAAGAGCTATTGTATTTTTTCTATTTGTTTTTATTTTTTCATCTTCATGATTTACAAAAACTTTTTCAAAGAAGTTATCAAGTTCAGGTTTCATTGCAAATAAAGCTTCTAATTCCTGATCATAAGTTTCATAAGACCTTGAAATAATTTCGTTATATTTTAGAACTAATTTTCTTTCAGCATCCTCTTCTAATAAAGATTCATCAATAGATAAAATAGAATTAAGATCTAAATCTTTGATAATATTTGCAACTCTTTTGAATGTAGTTGCTGATTCTTTAAAGTTATCACTTTGAACTATAGGGTTTAAAGCACAAAGTTTTTGCGATATTTTATATATATCAGTTTCTCCACTTCCTAAAACTGCTTTTAGTACAGAAGGGTTTACATCAAAAATCTTGAATAATCTATCATTAAAAAACTCTATTAATTGTTTTTTATCTAAACCTTTATAACCTGACGCCATTTCATCAATAATTTTTGGTAAATCAATCGTCAATTTATGTTCAATTGAAATTTTTACTATTCCAGCAGCTGCTCGTCTAAGCCCAAATGGATCTTTTGAACCTGTAGGAATTTTTCCAACTGAGAATAGTCCCATTAGATTATCAAGTTTATATGCTAAAGCAATAATTGAAGAAAAAGTACTTGATGGAAGCTCTGAGTCTTCTCCATCTGGTAAATACTGCTCTTTAAGTGCTGTATAAACTGCTTCATCTTCACCTGCTAGTTTTGCATAGTAATAACCCATAAGACCTTGTAGTTCTGTAAATTCAAATACCATTTCAGACATTAAGTCAGCTTTAGAAAGCATAACTGCTTTTTCAATTAACTCTTTCTTTTCTACATCAAGTAAATTAGCTAAATAAGTAGCAATTTTTGCTTCACGTTCTGATTTTTCATACATTGAACCTAAACCTTCTACAAAAGTAAGTTTCTTTAATCCTTCGTTGCTAAGTCCATTTGAAATATCATTTTTATAGAAAAACATTCCATCAGCAAGTCTTGGTCTTAATACTTTTTCATTTCCTGAAATAATATGACCAAAATCATTTGTTTTTGAGTTTGAAACAACAATAAAATTGTTTGTTAGTTTATCATCTTTATAAACAGCAAAGTATCTTTGGTGCTCTTTCATAGATGTTACTATAACTTCTTCAGGTAGTTCTAAAAACTCTACATCAAACTTACCAATTAAAGCAGTAGGATATTCAGTAATAGCAACTACTTCTTCAAGTAACTCTTCATCAATATCTATTTTTACACTATGTCTTGCTTCTATATCTT
Source organism: uncultured Campylobacterales bacterium (assembly GCA_905479135.1). GTDB lineage: Bacteria > Campylobacterota > Campylobacteria > Campylobacterales > Arcobacteraceae > Poseidonibacter. The sequence continues at coordinate 5,506 of CAJQLJ010000051.1, forward strand.
TCATTTGAGAAAGTATCTTCTCTTTTCTTTCTTCTGGATATAAAATAACACCATTTTTATCTAATTTACAGAAGTAGTCGCCTGCAAATGAATAAGTAAAAGGTTCGTATGAAACCATTCTATGTGCAAAAGAAAAGTTAGATGACTTAACACCAAATAATTCAGCATCAACAATTTCTTCACCTAAAAGAATTGATAATGATCTAATAGGCCTAATAAAACTATCAGTTCTACTTCCCCATCTCATAGATTTACCAAAATTTAGTGAGTTGATGAACTCATTTACCATTGTATTTAGTAAATCTTTAGCATTCATACCTTTAACTTCTTTTTTAAAATAAAGTACTTCACCTTTTCCTTGGTCTATTTTATCCAATTGTGATAAATCAACTCCACACTTCTTAGCAAAACCTAAAGCAGCACCTGTTGGTTCTCCATCTTTAAAAGCTATTTTAATAGGAGCTCCAAATTGTTCTACTATCGAATCTTCTTGAGATAATTCGAAATTTCTATGCCATAATACTAATCTTCTTGGTGTGTAATAAAAATCAAAATCACATAACAATCTATTTTTTTCTAAAATATTAGTCCATTTTTTTTCTATATTCGGTAATTCTTTTAAAAATGGAATTGCTGGTAATTCTTCAACACCTATTTCAATTAATAATGGTTTATTCATCTATACTATCCTTAGCTTTCTTCTCTTCATTTTTTGCTATTTTGTCTGTATGTTTTTTAATTTGTTGTCTATTAAAGTTGATAATAAAAAGTGCAACCATAATCACAAACATAATTAATATTACTATATCTAATATATCTTTCACATGTATCCTAATATTTTCTTATAAG
>CAJQLJ010000052.1 GCA_905479135.1 uncultured Campylobacterales bacterium
GTTCTTTCAATTTCTTAATACCCATAATGGCATCTTTATTTTTAAGTTCAGTTTGTACATCTTGATACTTTTTAATAATAGAATTTGTGTATTCAATTGCAGCTAATCCACAAACAGCTTCAATTCTTCGAACTCCAGCACTTACTCCTGATTCTTTTACTATATAAATAGAACCAATATCAGAAGTATTATTTACATGAGTTCCTCCACAAAATTCTACAGAAGTATCTCCGAAACTTACAACTCTTACGCTTGAACCATATTTTTCACCAAACATAGCAATTGCACCTTTGTTTTTAGCTTCTTCAATTGGTAATTCTTCAACCTCTCCAGAAATTCCCTTTGCAATCATTTTATTAACTAGCTCTTCAACTTCATTAATTTGAGCAGTACTCATTGCTTTTGGATATGTAAAATCAAATCTTAATTTAGAAGTATCATTTAAAGAACCAGCTTGTGCTACAGTATCCCCTAAAACTATTTTAAGTGCAGATTGTAAAAGGTGAGTCGCACTATGGTGTTTTTCTATTTCTCTTCTATTTATTACAATAGATTGAATCTTTTCACCTTTTTTAAGTACAGAATTCTTAACTTTTATTTTTGATAAATTAATGTCATAGAATTTTGAAGTTTCTTTAACACTTGCCATACAATGTTCATTTTCTAAAACTCCTGTATCTCCAGTTTGACCACCTGAAGTTGCATAAAATGGAGTTTTATCTAACATTAGCCATCCTATTTGACCTTCATTTAATGCTTCAACTTCTTGAAATTTTTCATCAAGCAAAGCTCTAACTATAGAGTTTTCAGATGTTTTTTCATACCCTACAAATGTATTTTTTCCATATTTTTCTAAAAGTGTTTTAAAGTCACCCTCACTAGCAGTATCTCCACTACCTTTCCAAGCAGCTTTTGCCTTTGTCTTTTGTTCTAACATTAGTTCATCGAACTTTGCATTATCAACTTTTAAACCTTTATCTCTTAACATATCTTCAGTTAAGTCCAAAGGGAATCCATAAGTATCATAAAGTTTGAAAGCAATTGCCCCAGAGAATACGTTTTTTGTTTTTGATAACTCATCATTAAAAATATTCATACCTAAATCAATTGTTTTAAAGAATCTTTCTTCTTCTAGTGTTAATTGCTCTTTAATATAATCAGCTTGACTTTTTAAATCTGTATAATGAGAACCTAAAATATTTACTAATGTATCATATACTTTTGCTAAAAATGGTTTTCTAAAACCTAATAAATAACCATGTCTAACAGCTCTTCTAAGAATTCTTCTAGAAACATAAGGTCTTCCTTCATTCCCAAATAAAATTCCTTGAGATAACATAAATGACGTTGCTCTTAAATGATCGGCAATTACTCTAAAAGAACCTATAGTTTCTGAAGTTGCAGTTTTCCCAGCTAATTCTTCAATCTTTTTAATAATTGGTTGGAAGTTTGATGAATCAAAATTATTTAAAACACCTTCTTTAATAGCTATAACTCTTTCAAGTCCCATTCCTGTATCAATTGAAGGTTTTGGTAAAGGTACAAGTGTTCCATCTTTTTGTCTATCATATTGCATGAATACAAGATTCCAGATTTCTAAGAATCTATCACCTTCACCACCTAGACAATCTTCATCTGAATTAAAATGTTCAGAACCTTGATCATAAAATATTTCACTACAAGGACCACAAGCTCCTGTATCTCCCATAGACCAGAAATTGTCTTTATCTCCAAATCTTTTGATTCTTGAAGCATCAATATGTTTTTGCCATAGTTCATAAGCTTCATCATCACTTTCATGAATAGTTACCCATAACTTTTCTATTGGTAATTCAAGATTTACAGTTATAAATTCCCAAGCATATGCAATTGCGTCTTTTTTAAAATAATCTCCAAATGAGAAATTCCCCAACATTTCAAAAAGTGTATGGTGTCGTGCTGTGTATCCTACATTTTCTAAATCATTATGCTTTCCACCTGCTCTTATACATAACTGACATGAAGTTGCAGTTGGGTTTGAAGGTCTTGGAATTGCTCCTGTAAAAATATCTTTAAATTGAACCATTCCCGCATTTGTAAACATAAGTGTTGGGTCATCAGGAACTAATGGCATTGATGAAACAATATCATGTCCTTTACTTTTAAAATATTCTAAGTACTCTTTTCTAATATCCATATGAATTATCCATGTTAAATTTTAAAATATATTATCAAAAATTTGATTTATAAAAGATTAGTAAATTTGTGAATAATATATAAAACTTATTTTAAGTTATTTAAAGCTATAATTGATAAGTTTAATTTATAATAAACGTAACTAAAATCTAATAAAAAAAGGAAATAAAATGAGTAAATATACAGAATTAACTCCAGCAAACTTTGAAGAAATCACTAACAGTGGCGTATCAATGGTTGACTTTTGGGCTCCATGGTGTGGTCCTTGTAGAATGATTGCTCCTGTAATTGAAGAATTAGCAGAAGAGTTTGAAGGTAAAGCGAACATTTGTAAAGTAAATACAGATGAAGAACAAGACTTAGCAGTGAAATATGGAATCAGATCAATTCCAACTATCATTTTCATGAAAGATGGTGAAGTTGTTGATCAAATGGTTGGTGCTTCTTCTAAGCAAGCATTTACTGACAAAATTAACTCATTAATCTAATAAATACTATCAATTTTTTAAAAAAGGTAAGACTTTTTAGTCTTACCTTTTTTTATGCCTAAAATTTATCCATAATTAAAAAGCTTAATTAAACTATAACTTACAAAAATTTTAGTATTATTAGCTTTTCAATAAATATTATAAATTATAAAGACAAAAATATAAGGAATTGATATGTTAGATTTGGCAATTATTGGAGGAGGACCTGCAGGATTAACTGCAGGTCTGTATGCAACTAGAGGTGGATTAGGCAATGTTACTATGTTCGAAATGGGAATGCCTGGTGGACAAATCACTGGTTCTTCAGAAGTAGAAAACTATCCTGGACAAAGTGAAATTGTAACAGGAATGGATTTAATGGAGAATTGGCCAGAACAATGTAAAAGATTTGGGCTAAAACATGAAATGAATCAAATTGATACAGTTGTTAAAGTTGGTGACATTTTTAAACTTACTGCAATTGATGGTAAGGAATATGAAGCTAAAACTGTATTAATGGCTACAGGTTCTGTTCCAAGACGTGCTGGTTTTAAAGGTGAGGATGAACTATTTGGAAGAGGAATTTCAACTTGTGCAACTTGTGATGGCTTTTTCTATAAAGGGAAAGAGGTTTCTGTAGTTGGTGGTGGAGATTCTGCTTTAGAAGAAGCTGTTTACTTATCTAAAATGTGTTCTAAAGTTTATTTAGTACATAGACGTGATACATACAGGGCAGCACCTTCAACAATAGAACATATGAAAGCTGCTTCGAATATTGAAGAAGTTTCAAATGTTGATATTGAAGAAGCTTATGGAGATGTTTCTGGTGTACTAGGATTGAGAGTTAAATCAAAAATAAACGGTGAAACTAGAGATTTACCAACACCAGGAGTATTCGTATTTGTAGGAAGAAATGTATTAAATGATCCATTAAAACAAGAAGACGGATCATTTTTATGTGATACAAACGAAACTGGTGAAGTAATTGTTGACTTAAGAATGAGAACAAATGTACCAGGTCTATATGCAGCTGGTGATATTAGAATTGATGCTTCAAAACAAGTTGTTTGTGCCGCTAGTGATGGTGCAACAGCAGCAGTAAATATTATAGAATATATAGGATAGAAGGGAAATTGCAAAGTATGATTAAAGTAGGAATTCTAGGTAGTACAGGAAGAGTTGGATCATTATTGATTGATGATTTGGAGCATGATGAACAAGCAAGAGTATCTGCGGTTCATGTTTTTGATAAATTAACAAAGCAGTTACCAGAAGATACAGTTGTTACAAATGATTTAAAAGTATTATTTGATTCTTCAGATGTGATTATTGATTTTAGTGCACCAGGTGCTACAGAAGCTTTATTAACTGAAGTTGTTGAAAATGGTGCAAGAAAACCTTTAGTAATTGCTACTACAGGATTTAATAAGCATCAACAAAACCTACTAATCGAAGCTAGTAAACTAGTACCTATTTTATATGCTACAAATATGAGTTTAGGAGTTGCTGTTTTAAATAAACTTGTGGCTTTGGCTTCTAAAACTTTAGCTGATTTTGATATTGAAATTGTTGAACAACATCACAAACATAAAATTGATTCTCCTTCTGGTACTGCACTTACACTTGCAGAGCATGCTGCAAATGCTAGAGAATTAAACCTTGATGATGTTAGAATTTCTGGTCGTGATGGTCAAATTGGAGCAAGAACTAAAAATGAGATAGCAGTAATGGCATTAAGAGGTGGAGACATCGTTGGTCGTCATACTGTTGGTTTGTATAATGATGGTGAATTTTTAGAGTTAAATCATACTGCAACAGCTAGAAACACTTTTTCAAAAGGTGCTATTAAAGTTGCAAAATGGATAATTGGAAAAGAAGCAAAATTATATTCAATTAACGATGCTTTAGGTCTGTAAAATTAAATAAAAAATAAAACTAAAAGAAAAAAGATATTTTGACTGCAAGTAGTATTTGCTATTTGTAGTCGTGCATCACTTTCACTCTTTTCTTTTCTATAAGGTTAAATAAATGTGCGCAATAGTTGGAATTTATGGTAATGATAATGCTGCTAGATTAGCATCTTTGGCTCTGTTTGCAATGCAACATAGAGGTCAAGAAGCAACAGGTATTTCTTCTTCATGTGATGGAAAAATTCACACAATTAAGAATAGAGGTTTGGTTTCAGATGTATTCAAAGAGTCTGCATTAAAAGTACTAAAAGGTAATATGGCAATTGGTCATAATAGATACTCAACTGCAGGTGGAGATTCTATTTTGGATGCTCAACCTGTATTTGCTAAGTATAAACTTGGTGAAATATCTATTGTTCATAATGGAAACTTAATCAATAAAGATGAAGTAAGAAAAGATTTAATTGATAAAGGTGCTATATATCAAACAGGAATGGACACTGAAAATTTAATTCATCTTATTGCAAAAAATACAAAAGATAGATTAAGAGATAGAATAAAAGAAGCATTAGAAAGGACTGTTGGCGCATATTGTTTTATTGTGCAATCAAGATCAAAACAGTTTGTAATCAGAGATAAATATGGTATTAGACCATTGTCTTTAGGAAAATTAAAGTCAGGTGGTTATGTAGTCGCATCTGAAACTTGTGCATTTGATTTAATTGACGCTACTTTTATAAGAGATGTTAATCCAGGTGAGATGTTAATTTTTAGTGAAGATAATGATGAACCAGAATCAATTCAACTTTTTGAACCTGAATTTAGACCATGTGCTTTTGAATATGTATATTTTGCACGACCTGATTCAGTAATTGATGGAAAGAATGTATATAGAACAAGAGAACAAATGGGTAAAGCTTTAGCTAAAAATGATTCTACTTCAACTATTAAATATGATATGGTTGTTCCAGTACCAGATTCAGGAGTTCCTGCGGCACTTGGATATGCAGCAGAAAGTGGAGTTCCTTTTGAATATGGAATAATTAGAAATCACTATGTTGGAAGAACATTTATTGAACCAACACAAGAGATGAGAAACTTAAAAGTTCGAATGAAACTTTCACCTATGAGATCTTTAATTGCAGGGAAAGTATTACTAGTTATTGATGACTCAATTGTTCGTGGTACAACTTCAAAACGAATTGTAAAGATGCTTAAAGATGCTGGCGCTAAAGAAGTACACTTTAGAGTAGCAAGTCCTGAAATAAAATTTCCTTGTTATTATGGTATTGATACACCTAATAAAGAAGAATTAATTTCTAATAATATGAAAAAAGAAGAAGTTTGTGAGTATATTGAAGCAGACTCCTTAGAGTATTTATCTGTTGATGATTTAGTAAATGCTATTGGTTCGAACAGAAATTATGCATTAGAAAGTTTTGATGGGGATTATTTCGTAAAGGGGTAGTTTAAACTAACTTAAACCTTAGAGTATATACTCTAGGGTTTTAACTTTTTAATATTTATTAAACTATTTAATCTTCAGTAAATAATCAACCACATTATCAATAAAAGCATCATGTTTTCTATCTTTTCGATATGCAATATATAGTTTTCTTACCATTTTTTGATTGTTAATTCTTGATTCAAATAAAGCACCTGATTTTAATAAAGATTCAATAGCATTTTTTGAAACAATTGAAACAGTTGGTGTTATATTTTTATCTGAATGTAAAACTGTTTGTACAATTGTTGTTGCACTTGTAACTTCACTTGTAACATCAAATGTATCACAATCAGGAAAATTAGCTTTATCAAGGTTTTCTTTAAATATTGCTCTTGTATTTGATTCAGGATTTCTACAAACCCATTTATAAGATAATAAATCTTCTGCTTTTGCTCTAGCTGGTAATTCTTGATTAGAAAATATTACTATTTCATCTTCCATCCACTCTCTATAAATAATATCATCATTCGCTACATAGTTTTCAACTAATGCTATGTCAATTTTTTTATCCAGTAAGTCATCAATAGCTTCATGTGAAACTGAAACATTTATTGAAACTTCATTATTTATATTCTCTTTTAAATTGTTTAGAAATCTTGGTAATATGTAGTTACCAATAATAAACGATGCTCCAAATACGAAAGTCACATCTTTATTCATAATCTTTAGTAATTCTTTTTCTCCATTAGTGACACACTTTTCTATTTTTAATGCAATAGAATATAGCATTTGACCTTCTTTAGTAAGTCTAATCCCATTCTTCTTTCTATCAACTACTTGAACATCTAAATAATCTTCAATAAATCTCATTTGTTGTGTAACTGCGGGTTGTGAAATACCAAGTTTTGCTGAAGCTTTCGAAAAAGATTTCTCTCTAACAACTGTTA
>CAJQLJ010000053.1 GCA_905479135.1 uncultured Campylobacterales bacterium
ATCTGCTGAAATTATTCCAACTCCAGCAGATTCTTCTTGAATCTCATCTATTTGGATTTCTTCTTCGTACGACATAATGTCTCCTATTCTTATAATGTCGTGATTATACCTCTTTTTTATAATATTTTTAATTAACTCACTTTTATAAATACTATTTTGATATACTCAAATTAAATATAAGATATAAAAGAAAAGAGAATTAATGATAAAAAAACTTATACTAACATGCCTTTTAAGTACATTACTTTTTGCAAATCAAAATATATATACAAAAGATCAATTAGAAAAAATGATAGGTAAAATGGTAATGTTAGGTTTTCATGGTCAAAAAATAGATTCAAATGATAAAATCTATCAAGATATTAAAAAATATGATTTAGGTGGAGTTATACTTTTTGATATAGACCCAAATAATAAAAAGAAAATAAAAAATATAAAAGACCCAAAACAGCTAGCAAAACTTACTTCACAACTTCAATCAATAAATAAGACAAAACTTCTAATCTCAACAGACCAAGAAGGTGGAATAGTTCAAAGACTTAAAGAAACAAAAGGTTTTATAAATACTGCTAAAGCTAGTATTGTCGCAACAAAAGGTGAATTTTACGCACAAAATGCTTATTCAAAACTTGCAAAAGTTTTAAGAAATGGCGGTTTAAATGTAAATTATGCACCAGTTGTTGATTTAAGTATTAATCCTAATAATCCAGTTATTGTTAAACTTGGTAGATCTTTTGGTAAAAGTTCAAAAGAAGTAATAAAATATGCTTCTATTTTTACAAAAGAAATGAAAAAACAAGATATAGTCTCAGTACTTAAACATTTCCCAGGACATGGCTCATCATTAAGTGACTCTCATAAAGGTTTTGTAGATATAACAAAAACTTGGCAAAAAGAAGAATTAGAACCATATAAATATTTTATAAAAAATGACTTAGTTGATATGATTATGAGTGCGCATGTTGTAAATAAAAACTTAGACTATTCACTTCCTGCAACTTTATCTTGGAACATAAATACAAAGCTTTTAAGAAAAGAGTTGGGATATAGAGGTGTTTTGATAAGTGATGATTTACAAATGTATGCTATTTCAAAACACTATAGTTTAGATGATACAGTAAAACTTGCTATCAATTCTGGTGTTGATATGCTAATGTTTGCAAATCAGTTAGCAAAGCCAATAAAATTAGAAACTATTATAGCTTCAGTATATAAACAAGTACGAAGTGGTCAGATTAAAATGTATAGAATAAAAGAGGCTAATAAAAGAATAGATAATTTACTAAAAAAGCTTTAGATAATTTTACATAAACACTCACGAATCGACATATTTAAACTTCTAATATAATAAATAAATATTATAATAAACATGTAATTGAATAAAGGTATTACATGTTCAAAGCACTAATTATAATATTACTAACACTAAAAGGAGTTCTTATGGCAATTGAAGAACCAAAGTATACAGTCATAGAAAAATATGAGGCATTTGAAATCAGAAAATATGAATCATTTCTTGTTGCACAAACAGAAGTTTCAGGTGCATTTGATGAAAGAGGTGGAAAGGCTTTTAGAATTCTTATTAAATATATTTCAGGTGAAAATCAAAAACAAAGTAATATTAAAATGACAGCACCAGTTATAGAAGAAGGTAAAAATGATTCTAATAGTGCAATTATTAGTTTTATAATGCCTGAAAATTTTACTTTAGACTCACTTCCAATTCCAATTGACAATCGTATTATTCTTAAAGAAAATTCAGCTAAGAATATAGCCGTGTTAGAATACAACGGAGGATGGGGTGAAGAGAAATATAAAGAGAATGAGGCCATTCTTCTTAAAGCACTTCAAGATGCAAATATTAAGACAATAGGAAAGCCAAATTTTGCACGTTATAATTCTCCCTTTGCACTTTGGTTCATGCGTAGAAATGAGATTATGATAGAAGTACAAAGATAAAAAGGTACTATTTATGAAAAAAGGCTGGAAACAAACATGGAAAAATTTATTATTTCAACACTTTGAGGTTGAAGATAGAATTTCTTTAGAAAAATATTTACCAAAAGATTGTAGTCTTGATTCTTTTGATGGCAAATATTATATTGGATTAGTTAGTATGCAAATGACTAATGTTCGTCATAGATCAACAAAAAACTTTCAATGGTTTAAGAAATATAATGAGCTTAATATTAGAACTTACATAAGACATAAAAATAAACCTGGAGTTTTATTTTTGAGTTTAGATGTAGATTCTTTAATTTCTGTTTTCGGTGCAAGAGTTTTTTATGGATTACCTTATAGATATAGAAATTATAAAGTTGAAAAACAATCAATCATAACCTTAGATAATAAAAAAGAAATTTTTAAGTGTGATTATTCTGTAGATAATGATTTTAAAATATATAAAAAAGATAGCTTTGCATTTTGGGCTACTGAGAGATATTTTTTTGCGAATAAGTATCTAGGATTTAGTTTCATGGGAAATATTACTCACCAACCATGGGTTTTATCCACTGCAAAGGTTGATAATCAAAAACTGGATGTATTAAACGCATACAATATTGTATCAAAGCATAAAGATGTATTATTTTGTAAATCTTTAGAAGTCACTACTTCAAAACTGCGGTTGATTTAATTTATGAAAAAAGCATACCTTTTTTATGATGGGGAATGCCCTTTTTGTAATCAATATGCTAAGTTTAAAGAACTAAGAAAGTGTATTGATATTGAACTTCTTGATGCAAGAAAAAATCTACTTTGGAAAGAAATTAATCCAAATTTACAACTTGATGATGGTATTATTTTATTATTGTGTAAAGATTCTAAAATATTACAAGGTGTTGAAGCTATAGCATATCTTGATAATATTTGTACATTTAAAGGGCTAATTTTTAAAATTCAAAAATTTATATTTTCAAATAAATTAACAGGTATCTGTGTATATAGTATTTTAAAATTTCTTCGAAAAATAGCTTTGTTTTTTAAATATATTTTTAAGAAATTGAAAAATAAATCATAAGAGAAAAACTCTTATAATTCTATTTCTAAAGCAATAGGACAGTGATCACTTCCTAAAACTTCATTTAAAATGTAAGCATCTTTTATATTATTTTTTAAATCATCACTTACATAAAAATAGTCAATTCTCCAGCCTACATTATTTGCTCTTGCATTTGCTCTATAAGACCACCAAGAGTAATGCTCAGGTTCATCACCAATAACATGTCTTAAAGTATCAATATAGCCTGCATTTATGAATTTATCCATCCAATCTCTCTCCATGGGTAAAAATCCAGACGTTTTTTCATTTGCTTTTGGACGAGCTAAATCAATTGCTTTATGTGCTGTATTTACATCTCCACAAACAATAATAGATTTTCCATCTTTTTTTAGCTTTTCACAGTGATCTAAAAATCTATCATAAAATTCCATTTTATAAACTAATCTTTCTTCTTTACTTTGTCCATTTGGAAAATATACATTAAAAAATGCAATATCTTTATCTCCTAGAGTAAAATGAACTTCGTTTATTCTTCCCTCATCTAATACATCAACGCTAGGACAATTACAAGTAAATTTAGTTTCAATATCAGTAAAAAGTGCAGTTCCACTTCGTCCTTTTATAGCAGATTGTGATCCAAAAAGAGTTTTATATTCTTTTTCAAATATTGTAGATGGTATTTGATCTACTTGTGATTTTGTTTCTTGAACACCTAATAAATCAACATCAGCTTCATCAATCCATTTTAATGCTTCTTTTTTATCAACCGCTCTAATTCCATTTACATTCCATGATATAAATTTGTATGTTTTCATTTTAAGCCTTATTTTTCTTTATTAATTATTTCTTTTTTATTCTTTTCTTCTTCTATTAATACTTTGGAAGCTAATGGAGATTTTGATTTTACAATACCCATATTAGATAATGGGTTTATATTTTTATTAGAAAAAGCATTTTTATTTTTGATTAATTTATCACCTTTTCCTCCATGCATATCTATTTTTCCTGTATTTTCACCTGTAAAAGCATAGTTTGCAAATAGTGAAGATGATAAAAACATTGTTATTGCTAAAATATATTTCATTTTATTTTCCTTCTTTATCTTCTGTTTTTATTTTTTTATCCTTTAGATTTATTACAATACCATATATTGTAATAATAATCCAAAATACTTCAATAATAAATGAACCTAGATTAAAGTGTACAAAAAGTGAGATTAAAAGTAAAATTGCACCTATTAGATTTAATAATTGATATTGTAAAGATCTGATTGTATATTTATTCATTTGTAGAAATAAATAAGCAAGTACTACAAAAAGCATTCCAACAAATCCAGCCCATTGATAAATATCCATACACTTCCTTTTTTTAGAAATAGAATCATAGCTTTATTTTGATAAATAAGTGATAATTAGGTATTTTATATATTATTAAAAAGGTTTTTTATGGATGAATTATTACTTGGATTATTGACATTTTTTACATCAACTGTTGCAGGTATTGTTGGACTTGGTGGAGGGATGATGCTTATTGCAATTCTTCCAGGTTTTTTGCCGCTTAATGCACTTATTCCTGTACATGGATTAACGCAAATGTCTAGTAATTTTTCAAGAGCAGTATTTGGATATAAAGATGTTCAATATGAAACTATTCCTAAGTTTTTATTAGGTTCTATTTTAGGTATTGGACTTTTTGCTTCTATTTTATCAATGATTTCTTTAGAGTATGTTCCATTATTTATTGGTATTTATATTTTATTATCTTTATGGTCACAAAAGTTTAACAATAAAATTAAAAAATACGAAAACTATTATTTAGTCGGATTCTTACAAACAGGACTTTCAATAGTTGTAGGAGCTACTGGTCCACTTACCATGACTTTACTTTTAAAAGATTATAAAGATAAAGATAAAGTAGTTGCTACTGGTGCTGCTTTAATGAGTATTACTCATATTTTAAAAGTATTTGTTTTCATGTATTTTGGTTTTGTATTTTTTGATTACATTGGAATTATTATTGCCATGATAATAGGAGCTGTTGTAGGAAGCTATACAGGAACAAAATTAAGAGATAAAATTGATGGAAAAAAATTCATAATGCTTCTAAAAGTATTATTATCAATACTTGCTATTAAAATTCTAATTGGTGTATTTATTTAGAATGAAGTTTTTATTTAAGATAATTAAATAAAGTAGTTTAAAACAACTATAATAAATAAACTTGATATTAGAGTTTGTATAGTTATAATAGAAGACATTAAAGAAATATTTCCACCTAATTGTCTTGCTAATATAAATGAGCTTGGTGCTGTAGGTAAAACAGAGAAAATAAGTAAAACTGCTATCATTTCTTTATCAAGAGAAAAAGCATTAGCAATAAAAAACATAATAACAGGTGTTAATAAATGTTTTGCAAAAGAAGAAACAATAATATCTTTTTTAGAAGATTTCATCTCTTTTAAGACAAGACCAAATCCAATAGATAAAAGACCTAAAGGAAGTGCAGCTTGTCCTAATATATCTATTGTATTTTCTAAAACTATAGGAATATCTATACTTAAAAAGTTGATACATCCACCTATAAAACAAGCAATAATTAAAGGATTTGTTACAATTGACTTAAAAAAATACATAAAAGTTAATTTATTTTGACTTATATATAAAGCAAAAGTGCTAATACATAAAATATTTATAAATGGAATTACAAATGTTAAAAGAATGGCTGCAAGTACAATTCCATTGTCACCTAAAATTGCGTCTGCAAGAGCTAAAAAAACATAGGTATTAAATCTTATTCCACCTTGGACGATTGAAGTAAAACTATCAACTTGAAAATTAAAAAGTTTATTGAAAATAAATAATATTAATAAAACTATAAAGATAGTAATTAAAGCTGTTAATATGTAATACGTAGTATTTGTAGAACTAATTGATGCAGTTGAAAGTTTATATATTAAAAGTGAAGGCATTAAAATATAGTAGGTTAACTTATCAGCTTGTGGCCAAAAATCATGTGAAGGAAATTTTATTTTTTTAAAGAAATAACCAATCATAATAAGTGAAAAAATTGGAATAAGTGCTGTTAATATATCAATCATGTATACTCAATAATTTAATTTAATATTTATTATAGATAAATTTTATATAAAATCTTCTCAATGTTATAAATTTTATATACTAAAAGCTAAAGTAAAATGATAAGCTAGAGAATTAAAAATAGTTAAATTTAAAAGGCTATATTATGAAAGTTTTATTAACAGGTTCTACAGGATATATAGGAAGAAGATTAAAAGAAAAACTTTTAGAAGAAAAAGATTTAGATTTACGACTATTTGCACGAAATAAAAAAACCTTTTCTTCAAAAACAATCAATAGCATGGAAATAGTTGAAGGTAATACTTTTGATAAAGATTCTTTAAGAGAAGCTTTAAAAGATATTGATATTGCTTATTATTTAATACACTCTTTAAATAGTAAAAACTACAAAGACTTAGATAGAGTTTCAGCACAAAACTTTTTAGATATAGCAAATGAATGTGGCGTAAAAAGAATAATATATTTAGGTGGCTTAGGTGTAAAAAATGCTGATACAAGCAAGCATTTATTAAGTAGAATTGAAACTGGTGAAATATTATCTTCAAATAAAAATGTTCAAAATATATGGCTTAGAGCTGGGGTTATAATAGGTTCAGGGAGTACAAGTTTTGAGATTATTAGAAACTTAACAGAGAAACTTCCAATTATGACAACACCAAAATGGGTTGAAACAAAAGCTCAACCAATTGCTGTTAAAGATGTGATTAATTATTTAGTAGAATCATTATATTTAAAACAGAATGAAAACTTAATTATTGATATTGGAGCAGAACAATTAAAATATAAAGAAATGATGCTTCTAACAGCTCAAGCCTTAGGTCTTAAAAGAATACTTATTCCACTACCTTTTTTATCTATAACTCTTTCATCTTACTGGTTAAACCTTTTTACACCAGTTCCTTTTACTGTTGCAAAAGCTTTGATAGAGGGTTTAAAATCTGAAGTAGTAATTCAAAATGATAATGCAAAGAAGTATTTTCCAAATATTAAACCTTTATCTTTTTTAGTTGCTGTAAAAAAAGCAGTTGAGATGATTGAAGCAAATCAGGTAATAAGTAGATGGTCAGATAATTCTGGAAAAATTTGGGATAGAAATCATAGTAAAGAAATAGCAGATGCAATATTTTTTGATAGAAAAGAGAAAGATATAAGTAATTTATCTAAAAAAAATATTTATAAAACTTTTACTTCAATTGGAGGAGAAAATGGTTGGTTTGATTATGATTTTCTGTGGGAGACAAGAGGTTTTATAGATAAAATGATAGGTGGAGTTGGTTTAAATAGAGGAAGACGAGATCCAAATAAACTAAGAATTGGTGAAAGTTTAGATTTTTGGAAAGTTGTTGATGTAAAAGAGAATGAAAGACTTTTATTGTACGCTCAAATGAAAGTTCCTGGAAATGCATGGTTGGAATTTAAAATTGAAGATAATAAACTAATTCAATCTGCTTATTTTTATCCAAAAGGTGTTTTTGGAAGACTATATTGGTATATATTAATGCCTATACATTATTTTGTTTTTAATAACATGATTAATAGTATAATTAAAAAAGCGGCAAGCAAATAAATTAAAATAAGAGTTTTATAATTAGATAATATTAGAAGGTAATAAATGAAAGAAGAATATAGAATAGAAAAAGATTTTTTAGGCGAAAAAGAAATAGAAAAAGATGCTTACTATGGAATTCAAACATTAAGAGCTAAAGAAAACTTTGATATTACTCATACAAGCATATCATTATTTCCTAATTTCATAAAATCACTTGCAAAAGTTAAAAAAGCATGTGCTTTAACGAACTATGAATTAGGAGATTTAACTGATAAACAAAAAGATGCAATTATTCAAGCTTGTAATGAAATTATAGATGGAAAATTTCATGATCAATTTATAGTTGATCCTATCCAAGGAGGAGCTGGAACTTCAACTAATATGAATGCAAATGAAGTGATAGCAAATAGAGCTTTAGAGATTTTAGGTGAGAAAAGAAGTTCTTATCATATTATTCATCCAAATAATCATATAAACATGTCACAATCCACAAATGATGTTTATCCAACTGCTATAAAAATAACTTTGCATGAATTAATATATAAATTGAAAGATTCATTAAGATTTTTAAGAGATACTTTTGAGCAAAAATCTATTGAATTTAAAGATGTTTTAAAAATGGGAAGAACTCAGCTTCAAGATGCAGTTCCAATGACTTTAGGTCAAGAGTTTAAAACTTATGCAATTATGATTGATGATGATATTTTTAGATTAAGAGAAACTCAAGCTTTATTAAAAGAAGTTAATTTAGGAGCTACTGCAATTGGTACAGGAATTAACACAAAACCTGCATATCAAAGAAAGGTCATAAGTAACTTACGCGATGTTACAGGTGTTGATTATATAAGTGCAGGTGATTTAATAGAAGCTACACAAGATACAGGAGATTTTGTACATATTTCAGGAATTTTAAAAAGAGTTGCTGTAAAAATATCAAAAATTTGTAATGATTTAAGACTCTTAAGTTCAGGACCACGTGCAGGATTTAATGAAATAAATTTACCAAAAGTACAACCAGGAAGTTCAATAATGCCTGGAAAAGTAAATCCAGTAATTCCTGAAGTTGTAAATCAGGTAGCTTTTGAAGTAATTGGTGCTGATGTAACTATTTCAATGGCTTGTGAGGGTGGACAATTACAATTAAATGTATTTGAACCTATGGTAGCTTATAAATTATTTACATCTATAAATATGATGAGAAGATCTTTTTATACATTAGGTGAAAAATGTATAAAAGGTATTACTGCAAATGAAGATGTATGTATGGATAATATTTTAAATTCTGTAACTATTGTAACATCATTAAACCCTATATTAGGATATGAAACTTGCTCTGCAATTGCTAAAGAAGCATTAGCAAGTAACAAAAGAGTATATGATATAGTTTTAGAACAAGGTTTAGTTTCAAAAGAAGAATTAGATAAATTGTTACTTCCTAAAAATATGGTAAATAACTACTAAAAGGAGTTTTATGAAAGTCACAATTATAAATACAGGTGGTACATTTAATAAAAGGTATAACCCTTTAAATGGAGAACTTGAAGTTCCAAGTGATAGTATTGCTTTAGATAAAATAATAGCTTCTTGTCATAATGTCGAATTTGAGATAAAAAATATAGTTTCAAAAGATAGTTTAGATATAACAGATGATGATAGAAATTTAATTACAGAATATGTAGAAAATTCAGAAAACGAAAATATTATTATTATTCACGGAACGGATACTATTCATTTAACAAGTGCTTTTTTACGAAAAAAAATATTAAATAAAAAAATAATCTTTACAGGTGCTATGATTCCTATGAGTATTGATACTATAGAAGCTACAATGAATTTCTCTCAAGCCTTAGGATTTTTAAGCTCAGATGCAAAAAATGGAGTTTATTTAGCAATGCATGGTGTTGTAGTTGATTCATTAAAATTGATTAAAGACAGAACTAAAGGTAAATTTTTATTAAAAGAATAATTAAACAATATTTTAGGTAAAATTCAAAAAATATTAAAATATAAAATAGGAATATAAAAAATGGCGATTTATACATGTGGACACACAACTCCTGATTCAGACTCAATTTGTTCTGCAATTTCATTAGGATATTTATTAAATAAAATAGGAAGAGAGGCAATTCCAGCAAGACAAGGACCAGTTAGTCCTGAGACACAATTTATTTTAGATAAGTTTGGTTTTGAAGCTCCATTATTAAAAACACAATTTGCAGGTGAAGAACTTTTTATTACTGATTATTCAGATAAAGGTCAAGCACCAGCTGATATTGATCAAGCTACGGTTGTTGGAATTGTAGATCATCATAAATTGGGTGATATTACAACTTCAACTCCATTAGAGTGTTGGATTAGACCAGTTGGTTGTACAAATACAATTGTAAAAGAGATGTATGATTATCATGGTGTGGAGATTCCTGCAAATATTGCTGGGATCATGTTATGTGCAATATTAAGTGATACAGTGATTTTTAAATCACCAACTTGTACTCCTATTGATATGAAGATAGTTAAAGAACTAGCAGTAATTGCTGGAGTTAAAGATTTTGCTGCTTTAGGTATGGAGATGTTTAAAGTTAAATCAGCTGTTGAAGGTGTTCCCGTTAGAGACCTTATCTTAAGAGACTACAAGCCTTTTGATATGCATGGTAGTGCTGTTGGAATTGGACAATTAGAAGTTATTGATTTGGCTATTTTTGATTCACTTAAAGATGATTTAGAATCAGACTTAGAAGAATTAAGAGTAGAAAAAAATCTTCATACAGCTTGTCTAATTTTAACTGATATTATGAAAGAAGGTTCAGAAATTCTTGTAGCATCTGTTGATAATTCTATTTTTGAAAATGCTTTTGAAGTTGAATTAATAGATGGAAAAGTTTGGTTAGACGGTTGTCTTTCTAGAAAAAAACAAATTATTCCTTTCTTAGAACCTGCATTTGCATAAATACTTTGAATAATCCCATAAGGGATTATTTAAACCTTGATATTTT
>CAJQLJ010000054.1 GCA_905479135.1 uncultured Campylobacterales bacterium
TTTATCATATTTATAATCTTAAAAATATCAAAATATTCAATTAAACTTTTTTCTGTTTGTAGAAACATTATAATTATACTTATTGATATATTTAAAAATATTAATGCTTGAATTATAATTCCAAATTTGTGTTTTTTAGGATTTTCAAATATTGTATAAAGTTGCTTTTTCAAATTCATTAAAACTCTTTTTCCTTATTATAACAAATATTTTAAATATATAAATATACAGTAAATCCAAATAATAATATATTTAATAAAATAAAAGATTTTTTACTTTTAATTGAAAGAAAAGATAAAGATATATATAGAATAAAAATAAATAAATGAGTTGTTACATCAAACATGATAAATTCTTTTTCTAAAAATATTTTTAAATAACTATCAAAAATACCCGCAAAACCAAAGAGATGTGAAAATAACTCAATAGGATAAAAAAAAGTAAATAGTATGGTTATAAAAGGAGAATACAATTGTTCGTATGTAGTATTTGGGAAAAAGTAATGAACAATAGGATTCATTGCAAAATATATCCAAAAATTAAATAACAAAAGTTTCATTATCATACTTTTTATTTCACTAAAATATTTTATGTATAAAAATATGTAAAAAACTCCAGACATTGAGAACCATAAAGATATAGAAAATATGTATTTAGGAAAAAATACTACTATCAATAAAAAAGTAAATAATAAGTTTGTAAAAGAAATAAGTTTAATATTTGAGCGTAGTAAAAAAATACCCAAAGATAGCATAACAAAAGCTCTAAGTAAGGATGGAACAATATTTGTTAAAAGTAAATACATAAATAAAAAAGTTAAACTAATAAGAATTAAATCAAACTTTTTATTTCTATATGGAAAATATCTTTTATGTACAAAATCATAAGGAAAAAAAATAATCCAATAAATTAAAAATGACAAAACTGATAAATGAAAACCAGAAAGTGCAATTAAATGTGTAATTCCATAGTTTGAAAAAACATCTCTTAATTGGCTTGATACAGGTATTGCTAAAAATAAAGCATTAAAAACTTCACTAATTTGTGAATCAATATGATTTGAGTTTATTTTTTTAGAAATCAAATCTTTTAAAGTAGAATTCTTTGTGAGTTTATCAATATATATTTTCTTTGCATAAAAACCTTTTAAATATGAAATAAAAGAAATTTTATTTGTTAAGAATGCTATTTGGATTACATCTAATTTATGAAATTTAAGATCTTTATTTACGGATGTAAAAAACTCGAAATTCTTGTTTTTTAATCTTAAAATATTTACTTTTTTCTTTTTATAAATGTTTACTATTTCTACTTTAGTTTCATAAACTTCTTCATAAATCAATTCTTTATATTTGCTATATTCAATAGATATATTTATAGTAAATATAAACAGTAATAATAAAAGAAATAGTATAATACTTTGATGTAATTTACCTATAATAATCATATTAATTATTATAGTATCAGAGTATTCTTAATTGAAGGAGAAAGTATGGAATTTATATTGATTTTTTTACACAACTTTTGGGAACTATCAATGATGATAGGATTTTATGTTCTAATTGGATTAATTTTTGTAGGAGTAATCCATTTATATATTTCAGAAGATTGGATTAAAAAACACTTAGGTTCGCAAAGTAAATACAGTGCTTTAAAAGGTGCATTATATGGAATTCCACTTCCTCTTTGTTCTTGTGGTGTGATACCACTAGCAAGCAGTTTGAGACAAAAAGGTGCTTCTAAAAAAGCTGTGACAAGTTTTTATATCACAACTCCTATGACAGGAATAGATTCAATCATAGCTACTTATGGAGTATTTGGTCTTCCTATGGCAATAATTAGAGTTATTTCAAGTTTTATTAGTGGTATAATTGCAGGTAGTCTAACAAAAGAATCATATGATGATATCCAAGAAGAAAACAAACCTTGTTGTAGTTCTTCAGATTGTTGTTCTACTAATAAAACTGAACAAGAAAATAAACTTAAAAAAGCATATAATTATGCAATGCATGAAGTTTTTAGTGATTTAGCAAAACCAATGTTTTATGGTCTAATATTAGCAACTTTATTTTTACTTTTAATTCCAAATAATGGGGTAGAATTTTTAAATGATAATTTATTTGTATCTTATGTTTTAATTTTTTTAGTTGCATTACCTTTATATGTTTGTTCTATTTCAGCAATTCCTATTGCTTTATCAATGTTAGCTCTTGGTGTGAGTCCAGGTGTAGCTTTTATTTTCCTAGCAGCAGCTCCTGCAACAAATATCATAACAGCTGGAATTATAAAAAAAATTCTTGGAAATGATGTCTTAATAGTATATCTTATTTCAATTATTTTAGTTACAGTTTCATTTGCATTAATGATTGATTTTGTATTTCCAAAAGAGTGGTTTACTTATACTGTAGGTAGTTTAGAAAGTGAATCAAAATCAGTACTTGATATATGTGGTGCTATTATATTCTTGGCTATTATGTTTTATTTTGTTATCAAACAATGGAGTGTTTATAAGAAAGTTTGAAGAAAAAAGCTTAAGCTTTTTTCTTCCATATTGACATTTGTGAAACTGAGTGTTGGAACTTTCTATTTGTTTCTTTAATAACAAATGGTACATCTATAGTTTCTTGTAGTTCAAAATCTTTTAATTCATTTTGTAATGTATCTAAAGTTGAAATTTCTTTATTATCCTTGATATATCCACCAAGCCAGTTTTGCTTTGGCGTGTACTCTTCAAGCCATGTATATGGACTTAATAAAACTAATAAACCATTATCATTTACTCTAGATGGAATATCTTCTATAAATTTTTGAGGATAATATAATCTATCAATTAAATTTGAACAGAAAATTAGATCATATCCAGTATAATTATCTTTTAAATTGCAAGCATCTCCTTGCATGAATGAAACATTATCTTTTATATCATCTAAACCAAAATCTTTTAAAGAAACAGTTCTTTCAGTATAAATATCACCCTCTTTTTTAATACCAAATGTTAAAGTATTGTATTGTTTTAACTTAACTCCAACATTTATAAAGTTTGCAGAAAAATCAATTCCTGTTACTTCATCAAAAGTTTTAGCTAATTCAAAAGTACTTCGTCCTACTGAACATCCTAAATCTAAGGCTTTATTTGTTTTAATATTCTTTAAATATGGCTCTAGTAATTCTACTGAGTTTACACAAAAGTTTTTTACACCAAAGTTATCTTCTCCATAATGAAACTCACAATACTGAGCTATTGACTCATCTGTTTCATAAACATTATCATTTAATTTCGTTCTATATTCGTTTTCTGATTTCACGTATCTAAATCCTGCATGTTGGAAGAAATGCTTTCTAAAAGCATATCTAGCTTCTCTTAAGATCTCATTTCCTAAAGAAATAAAAGATCCACCTTTCATTAAAGCATGTCTATCATCAAATGTTGGTGTAGTAAAATCATCATAAATAGGATGTGTTTGGAAGTTATCAAATGGATATGTAGGAGTAATACTCCATTGCCATACATTTCCTGCAACATCATAAAACTCATCAAATTTATACTTATCAACAGGAGATTGATTAAACTGCTTTAAACCTATATTTGCTTCTTTTTCGCTTGCTTTAACATAATCATATAATCTATAATATTCATCTTCACTTGGAAGCCGTACTTCATATCCTAGTATTGAACTTTTAAATTTACAAAAAGCTTCTGCTTCATATACATTTATATCTACTGGATAGTTCAAAGGTAAAGGAACAACTCTATTAATCTCTCTTAAAAAATATTTGTTATCAACTTTACTCCAAAATGGTGGATGTTTTGCTTGTGAAAAATCTAACCATTCTTTTCCCTCATCTGTAAATAATTCAGGTTTATTATATCCACCTGCTTTAACAAACTCTAAAAACTCTCCATTAGATACTAAATACTTAGAAGCTTGGAAATCATTTATATTAGCTTTATGAAATGAAAATTCATTATCCCATCCATAAAAGATTGGATTTTCTCTATCTTTTTGAATTACAACTTCTCCACCTTCAACATTAAGTAATTCATTTTTAGGGAAAATATTGCTTTGTTCATTTCTATATTCAAATAACTCATCATCAACTAGTCTTTTTTCATCTAATTCTCTAAGAAGAACAGAAGAAGTTTCAATATGAATATTTTCATGCTCAATTCCCATTAAAATAATCCACATAGGACTTTCCCAATTAATAGGCAGTGTAAATTCTAAAGTATCAATTAGATTTAATACAATCTCTTTAACTTCTAATCTATATTTTTTAGTCTCTTCTACACTTGGCCATGAGTAATGTTTTGATTCTAAATCATCCCATGACATTTCATCAACACCAATTGCAAATTTTGATTCAAAATCTTTATTTATTCTTGTTGTTAAAATATTAGCTAGTGTTAATTTATTTACAAAAAATGTTGCAGTATGTCCAAAGTAAAAAATCAAAGGATGTCTTAATCTATTTGGTTGCTTGTATATAGACTCTTCATCTTTTAATAGTTCAAATAGTTTTTCATCCAATTCATAAGTTTGAAGAAAGTACTTTCTTATTTCTTCTCTTTTTTCTTCAACTGTACCATTATCTAAGTTTATGGTATTTTTTATGTAATTCAAAATTTTCCTTAATAATTTATTACTTGTTTTTTTTAAAGTTTGGTTTAAAATCTAAGTTTTGAATCTTATCAGATATTATCAACTTTTTGTACTGTTCCAATAGTTGTTTGATCTCATTTTCATCCAATAAAATAATTTAAACTAATTTTTCTTTTGAAATAACAATTCCATCGGGATCTACATATATATAATCACCCTCACGTATATCAATTCCATCAATGGTAATAGGAATATTTAGTTTCCCATTTTGTGTAGGAATATACTTTCTTGGACAAGTTCCTTTAGCTAATAAACCAACAGAAAAGTCTTTAGTTGTAACAGTATCTCTTACATAACCATTTATAATAATGCCTTCATACTTGTTATCGTTGGCAAATTTCATCAAGTTATCACCTACAACAGCAAAGTATTTCATATCTACATCAACAACTACAACCTTACCATCACCTTTTTCATCTCTTAAAAGCGTAACAAGATCTTTATTATTCTTATCTAATTTAATAGTTATAGCAGTACCTTTAAATTTTACAATTCCACCATAAGATTTAAAATCAGGTCCTAGAACTTCTATTTTATCACTAAAATCATCACATAAGTCTGCAGTGAAAAATCCCATATTAATCCTTGATCATTAATTTAATTTTTAAATAAAAATAAATTAGATTATCTCATTTTACTATTAATCTATTCTTATTATTAACATTATTTAGACAAAAAAGCTCTAATATACACAAGAAAAAAAAATTTATGAGAATAATTATAATTTTATTTTATTTTTCTTGTTTTTAATCTTAATAACAGCCATTAATTAATACTTATTCAATTCACAAAGTATAGAGAAAATTATGATATTATATTTTTTTAAAATAATAATTTATAAAAAAGGTTAAAAATGCAAAATAAAAAAACAATCATCATCTCATTATTAATATTAGTTCTAGTGTTTTTAGTAGCAAGCTATAGCTATAAAAGTAATCAAACAAAACAATTAGAATCAAATGCGAAGCAAAACTACTCGGCATTAGTTAGAGAACATTCTGTTGTAATAGGAAATAAAAATGCAAAGGTTGAACTAGTAGAATTCTTTGATCCTGCATGTGAAACTTGTGCATTAATGCATCCATATGTAAAAGAGATTATGAAAAATAATGAAGGAAATATAAAACTTGTTTTAAGATATGCTCCATTTCATAAAGGCTCAAGTAATGCAGTAATAATGTTAGAAGCTGCAAGAGAACAAAATAAATTTGTTGAGGTATTAGAATTATTGTTTCAAACACAAAGAATTTGGACAGTTAATCATCAAGTAGATTTAAATAAATTATGGGGTGTATTAGTAGTATCAAAACTTCTTGATATGGACAAATTAATAGTAGATATGAAAAACCCTGATTTAGTAAAAATTGTTGAACAAGACTTAGCAGATGCAAAAACACTTAAAGCTACAAAAACTCCTGCATATTATGTAAATGGGAAGCCTTTAGAAGTATTTGGGCTACAAAACTTAAAAGATTTAATAAACTCACAACTATAAACTATTGAAGGAAAAATCCTTCAATAGCTTTTCTTACAAATTTTCCTAATTAAACACTAACTATTTTTTAGATAATATATTTACCTTAAATAAATAATAAACTAAAAATAATTAGGTAGTACATATATGAAAGTAGTTACAGGAGTTGTAGGTAACGATATACACGTAGTTGCAAATAGACTAATAGATATATCATTACAAGCACGAGGATTTGAAGTATTTAACTTAGGTGTTAATACTTATTTAGAAGAATTCCTTGATGCAGTTATAGAAACAAATGCAGATGTTTTACTTATCTCTTCACTAAATGGTGAAGCTGAGGGTTGGTGTAGAGAAGTTAAAATTTTAAAATCAAAATACGGAAATCTTTTAGATGGTGTTGTATTTATGATTGGTGGTAACTTAGTTGTAGGAACACATAGTAGTGATGAAATTATTCCTAGATTTAAAGACTATGGTTTTGATTTGGTTTTTCATCAGGTTGATTTAAATACAGGTCTTGATGCCTTAGAAAAATACTTGGAGGATAGAAAATAATGAGTTTACTTCAAGAAGAACGAGATATTATTATTCAAAATAAATATGCAGATAACTTTGATTTTGCAGAAATTGAAGATTTTGTAAAAAATGCTTCAAAAGATTTATTTATTTCACATAGATTTAAAAATGCAAATAAAATGCTTGTACAACCACGTGGTGGTTTTCCAACATATCAAAAACAATATGACTTATATGAATTTTTTGTAAATGCAGATGTTGATATATTACCTTTAACAATTGATTCAAATACAAGACTTAATGACTATGCAACATCTTCAAAGATGCTTAAACTTTCTGAAGAAAACGAAGTTGATATGTTAAACGGTTATCCTTTAGTAAATCATGGATACAAAACAACAAGAAAAATGATTACTCATTTTAATAAACCAGTTTCTCTTCGTCATGGAACACCAGATGCTAGACTTTTAATAGAAACAGCAATTGCATCAGGTATTTTTGAAATTGAAGGTGGTCCAATTACTTACCTTTTACCATATTCAAAAAACTTTCCATTAGACAAAGCTTTTTTATACTGGAAATATGTAGAAAGAGTTTGTGCAAATTATTCAAAACTTAATGAACCAATTAATAGAGAATCATTTGGACCATTAACTGCAACACTTGTTCCTCCATGTGTTACTATTGTAATTCAAATACTTGAAATGTTACTTTCACTTGAAGAAGGTGTAAAATCATTCTCAGTATCTTTTTCACAAACTGGTTCTATGAATCAAGATATAGTTACTGGTGCAGTTATACGAAAAATGGCTAAGCATTACGCAGAAGAAATTGGATGTGGTGATGCATCAGTTCATCTTGTATATCATCAATGGATGGGAGCATTCCCAACTGATAAAAACTTTGCAGAATGTTTAATTAATACTTCAACTGTTATTGCT
>CAJQLJ010000055.1 GCA_905479135.1 uncultured Campylobacterales bacterium
ATGCTGAAGATCATTTAAGTGCAGAAGAAGTTTATAATGACGTAAAGGCTAAATACCCAGAGTCAAATATTGGAATAGCTACAGTATATAGAGCTTTAAGCTTTTTGGAAGAGGTTGATTTAATTGCATCTATTGCTTTTGGTAGTGATGGTAAAAAATATGAAAGTAATGCAAAATCGCATCATGATCATTTAATTTGTACTCAATGTGGAAAAATAGTTGAATTCTTAGATGATGAGATTGAAAAAAGACAAGAGAGAATTGCAAAAAAAAATAAGTTTAAAATTACAAGTCACTCTATGCAATTATATGGAATCTGTGAAGATTGTCAGTAACATATTAAGAGTTCTCTCTTAATATACTCAAAATAAGTATTTAAGATTAAATTTTTTTGGGAGTCTATAAAAGAGAATAGGTTATAAACCTATTTCTTTTTTGTACCTTGTGGAGAGTATTTAAAGAATACAAATAAAACTGCAAGCATAACTAATACAGTTAATACTGACATAAAACTAAGTTCTACTTCTGAACTTGTTCCATCTAATGTTCTTTGATAATCTTTAGGCATAAACAAGAACAGTGTTGATAAAAGCATAAAAGATGCAGTTGTAACTGCTATCAAGTGTGCAAGAACTCTATGTAATTTTGTTATGTAAAAATCTTTCACCATTTTCCAAGTTATAAAACCCGCTAGTAATACAATTACAAGTACGATCATTTCTTCATATTGTGCTTCCAATATTATTATCCTTAGTATAAGTTGTTGTATTTTATGTATTATCTACTTAAAAAATACTTATTTTTATTTATTAAAATCTTTTATAAAATCTCTTAAGATTTCTGCATGATCAAAAACTAGTTTTTCAAAAGGTATATCTTCAAGATTATAAATATAAACATCTTTTGCATCATCTGCTGCTTTTGGTGTTCCGTGAGCCTTACATATAAAAACACAAGAAACACAATGAAATCTTTTATCTCTTGAAGGATTTGAATATACACCTAAAAGTTTTTCTATTTTTACATTAAGTGTAACTTCTTCTTTCATTTCTCTTATTACTGCCTCTTCAACACTTTCACCAATATCTACAAATCCACCAGGAATTGCTATACCTTTTGGTTCATTTAATCTTTGAATTAATACAATACCTTGAAAGATATCTTTTTCATCATATAATTTTATTATTCCATCACTAGCTAAGTGAGGAGTTTTAAGTTCAAAATTTGCGATGGTGTATCCTTTTAAATTAACATTTTATCATATTCTAAAAAGAATATTATACTTAAATTTAAAATAAGATAAATAATTGTAGTATTAATTTTACTGTGTATATGTGCAAATATTATAAGAGAAATAAAGATTAAAATAATGTAAATAAATAAGGATAGAAAATGGAAGAAATGAACATCCAGTGTCCATATTGTCTTCAAGCAATAACAGTTTTAGTTGATACGGGAGTTTACGAATATACAACTCTAGTAGATGATTGCGAGGTTTGTTGCAGACCAATAGAAATATCATATAGTGTTGATGATGGTATGGTTTCTAGCCTTTCATACAATGCAATAGATGGTAATGAATTTTAATATTTATATTAAATGACAAAATATACCTATGAATAATTGACAAAAAAGATAGAGTATATAAAATATTTACAAAAGAGGTACAAGATTTTGAAAAGAGCAGTTGTTTTAATGAACATGGGTGGACCCAATAACGTAGATGAAGTAAAAGTTTTTCTAAGAAATATGTTTAATGATAAATATATTATTGGAGCACCGCAGCCAATAAGAGCAATGATTGGCGAATTAATTATCTTTAAAAGATTAAAAGAATCACAAGAAAATTATAATAAATTGGGTGGAATGTCTCCTATTGTAGGACATACAAAAAGGTTAGTAAGACGATTAAATAGAGAATTAGATGCAGATGTTTTTCATGAAATGAGATATACTCCACCATTTGCAACTGAAGTAATGGAAAAACTTGTAAATTATGATGAAATTTACGCTATTCCAATGTATCCTCATTATTCAAGTACGACAACAAAATCTTCAATTGAAGATTTTATGAAAATTGCTAAAAAATATAATCTAGATAAAAAAGTAAAAACAATAGATAGTTATTACGAAAACAAAAATTATAACAAAGCTATAGTTGAAAGAATAAAAGAAACGTTAAAAGAGGGTGAAAATTCAGAAGATTTTGAACTTATTTTCTCAGCGCACGGATTAACTCAAAGAATTGTTGACAAAGGTGATTTATATCAAAAACATATTCTAGCAAATGTTGAATGTGCAAAAAAAGAGCTTGAGGAACAAGGTATAAAATTTAAAAAAATTCATGTAGCATACCAATCAAGACTTGGACCAATGGAATGGTTAAGACCATATCTTGAAGACAAATTAGCTGAAATTGAATCTAAAGTAATTCTTTATCCAATATCTTTTACAGTTGATAATTCAGAAACAGAATATGAATTAGATATGGAGTATTTAGAAGTTGCAGAAGAGTTAGGACTTGAAGATTATAGAGTTGCTAAAACACCAAATCATCATCCTTATTTTATGGAAGCTATAAAAGAAATATACGAAGATATGAAATAATATGAAATAAAAAGTTTATAACTTGTTTGTTATAAACTTTTTTTGCTAAAATAGTTAAAAATTACTAGGATAGTAAATGTTTAACAAAACATATAAAGAAATAGAAGATTTTACTGTAGCTGTTGAGAGTATAGAAAATCTTGATAAACTTTTAAATTATATTAAAAGTGATTTTTATTCAAGCATAAAACTTTTGATTAGTGTTTCTAGCACATTTTCAATTTTTTGGAAAGTGATTTTGCCTTTTATTGTCTCATTTGGTTTATTAATATCATTATCAAGTATCAAGGTAATATCTGAGCTTATTAATAGTATTTTAGGAGCAAACTATATTCTTGGAATACTTTTCTGTCTTATTGCTCTTACGGTTATTTATATTTTAAATACTAGGAAATACTTTATAAATTGTATTGAAAAATCTAAAAAGTTGATTGAAGAAAACAAATAAAACTTAAAATAAAAAGGATAGATTATGAGCTTTGAAGAACAAGGTTATTTTGATAAAGTTTACCATAGAAATGGTAAGTTATATAAAAAAGTAAACAAAGAAAGTGTTCAAGAAATGATTGATACTGTTAATAGTAAATCATTTTCGACTAAAGACTTATTAATCGTAGATATTACGGATGAGGAAATTAGAAATTATAGTAAGATGTTAGTGGAATTAGAATCTGAAAATATAGAAGATTTATCAATAAAACTTGATAAATTAAAATACAAAGTGTACCTACGAATAAAAATCAAAAATTAACTCTTTTCATGATAAAAAATACATTCAATTTATTTGTAGTATCTTCTATATCAATCTTTTTATTTACAGGATGTTCATCTAAGTCCTTGTATGAAAAGTTCTATGATATTGCAAAAGATAACAATATAAATCATAAAACATTAATAGCAATATGCAAAAAAGAAAGTAATCTAAAACCTTATGTGATAAATGTAAATAAATCTATTCTAGATATCCAAAGAGGACCTCATTACTTTACAAACTCTATATCTGCAAATTTATACATGGATTTTGTATTAGATCCTTTACTTTTAAACTATGACATAGGAATGTGTCAAATAAATAAAATTCATTTAAACAGACTTAATTTAGACAATGATGATTTACTTGACGAAGAAGTTAATATTGATGTTGCTGCAAAAATATATAAATGGAATTTAAAAACATGTAATAACGATATTATGTGTGCATTAAGTATGTACAACACAGGTTATAAAAACTCTACTGTTGGTATGAAATATGCAAGAAAGGTTCTTAAAAAAAGAAAAGAACTATTTGGTGAATAAGATTATTTTGTAAGTAATAAATTTATAGGCTCAAGTGAAAGTAAATCTTCTTCAGAATCAACGCTTAAACTTATCTTATATATCTTGTTATTTAAATATATTTTTCCTTCCCATATTCCTTTGAAACCTTCAAAATAAAATATACCTTTCTTATCAGTAAACCATTCTGCTTTTTCTTTTGTTTCTTTATTTGTTAGTTGTCCATAAAGAAGCTTGACTAATTGTTTATTTGGAAGAAGAAGTTTAGACATAATTATTATTTTTTTATTATTATTTATTTTTAAATAATAGCCATCAAATTTATTTGGAACTATAGTTTCTGTTATTATGTCATAACAATAAGAAACTTCAGATGGATCTATAACTAACTTACCTGCTCTTGTATCTGATACTACGAAAGTGTCAAAAAGATTATTTAAGGAATTATCACACATTTTAATTGCTATTTTATCTGCTTTGCTTATATCACTTGTATCAACAAGTAAAAAGTTACTATTTACTTTTGGAACAACAGCAAACGCATTTTTTGTGAAGACCAATGCTGTATTGTAATGAATACTATTATTTGTATTTTGCCAATTCTTAATTTTATTCCAGTTTGAAGTAAATGATAAATCAAGATAATTGTTTTTATATTGAAGTCTTGATCTATTTGTTTTACCATCTTCAGTTTTTGAATAATTTGAACTAAAATTAGTATCTTTGAGAAACTGGGAATTAAAACCTACTTCTCTTTTATTTTTATTATGATAAGTATAATTTACTGAAGATCTTTTCCCAAAAGAATACGTCATTGATAAAGATATATTATGAGTTTTTTCAGGATATGTTTTATAATTATAACTGCTTGATAAATATAAATTATTTGCAAGTTTTTTCCCAGTATATAAGTTTAAAAAATTATTTTTTTCTTTATTATATAAATTTTGAACTCCAAAAGAAGTAGAAAAAGATGTAAATAATTGCAAAGGGAATATGGCTGTTATTTTATGCTCAAATTTAATACTTTTGTCAAATGTATCATTTTTATATTTAAATTTTTCAAAATGATAACTATATCTGTTAAATGAAATGTCAATATTAGTATTACTATCTAAATTAGTAGTAAGATATTTTTCATAAATTTTATTAAAATGGATATTAAAATTTTTTAGGTAATAATTTAATGAATATCCATTTCTATATCCAATAGTATT
The DNA here is from genome assembly GCA_905479135.1 of uncultured Campylobacterales bacterium. GTDB lineage: Bacteria > Campylobacterota > Campylobacteria > Campylobacterales > Arcobacteraceae > Poseidonibacter. The sequence goes on from CAJQLJ010000055.1 coordinate 5,100, forward strand.
TATATGATTATAATGCACTCCTATATTAGTCGAGTTTGTTGGCGCATATATAATAGCAAAACCATTTTCTTTATAATTAGTGTCAGTTAATTCTCCACTGTATAATGTATAATTGTATTGTCCTTTATTTAATTGGGTGTATGATGTTTCAATATTAATAATTTTTTGAGATACAACTCCTGATTTACTTTCTATTCTGATTTTAAATTGATTTTCACCAGGAGCAGTTACAAGATTTTTAATATTATATTTTCCTTTTTTTAATGACATCTTCTTTAAAAGTAGATCATTAATATAAAATTCTACGTCACTGTCTTCGTCTATTATTATTTCACCATCACCTATATCTGATACATTTAAAATTAGATTGTGATTATTTATAATATTTGAAAAAGAAACACCTCTTTTAGAACTACTAGATTGTCCTGGAACTACTTTTGTACCATAAACTCTTCCTACTTGTAATTCATAATTATTATCATATTTTTTGTAAATTTGCTTTAGATTAAGATTATCTTTTATACTTTGAATATTATCCATATCTTCACTGTAATAGTTTCCAATAGTACTTAAATGAGTGTTTTTATATGATGTTTGAAGCTTCCATATTCCATTGTGTTTTGTAGATACATATTCATTTTTATTAAAATTTCCTGAAAAGTTAACCCATCCTCTAAAATCTTCACTTTTCAATGTTGGTACTAATTCATTTTTTAAGGATATATCTTTTGCAAAAAAATATTTTAGAGGTATTTCAACCTTTATCTTAAAATCATCAATATCAATTTCTGTGTTTAAATCATATTCATTAATTACATCAGTTGAAAGTATTTCATTTTTACAATAATAATCTTTAAATGGGTGTTTTAAAATCTTTTCTTTTTTAAAAATAAGATTGGTACTTTCAACAAAACTTTGACAGTCTAGACCTTCAACTTTGAAATTTTCTGAAATAAGAACTGTAGTTTGACCAAACAACTTATTTTGATATTCAAGGTTAAATGGTATTGCTAAAATATTACTATATGAATACTTTGTAACTAAACAAAAAACAAGTAATAATATCTTAAACACTTTGTTCTTCTAACGTATTTCTATACTATCATCAATATACACAGTATCATTTACTTTATACTGTACATGTGTTTTATCAAGACTTTCTAAAAAAATATTATTTTTACTCGCAGAAGTAAATTTATATTTAATATCACTTTTAGGATTAATTTGTATTGTCTTATTAATTACAAATTTTTTTGCTTGATTTTTATCATCAAGTCCTAGAAAAAAAGTTAAACCTGTTAATCTAAGGAATTGATTAGTGTTATTTTTTAGATTTATGATTAATCCAGAGTCTGTTTGTTCTATATATTTAAAGTCTATAGATTTATTATCTAAAACAGTATTGTTATCTACAATGTCTATTCGAATATATTTTGCAACAGCTACTTTTAAATCAAACTTTGTTCCATCTATTTGTTCTTTTTGTTCTAGTTCATCTGCTTGTTTAAGATCAGTTAATTGAACAATTTTAATATAGTATCTTCCATACTTTTTCTTTTTTGAAGGATAAAATACTTTTACTTTTCTTGTTGTATTTGGATTCAATCTTATAACTGAAGGAAAAATAATAAAATCATCACTTTGTTCAAATTTAGTAAAACCATCATCCGAATGAACAACTTTAAAAAGCTCAGCATAATAGACTTCTTTTTCCCCATTTGTATTTTTTATTTCTAGGGTGCTATTCATCTTATCATTATTTAAAACAATACCATAAGGTAATATTTTTGCCGCATTTAATATACCACTCACTAAAAATATATAAAATATAATTCTTACTATCATTTTTAATCCTTATCTAATAATACGTTTAAAGTTATACTTACTAAATAAATACCTGAAGGAAAATCTAAATAAGTATTTGTACCGATGATAGTTTTATTTACCTTTGTTTTTATTGTAAATGTATCACCATTTTTCTTACGAGTTCCAGATATTTTGTTTCCTGTTAAAGTTGAACCTGTTGGCCTAGTATTTATATTTTCATTTATACTAGTGTTTACCTCTATTCCACTATTAGTAGTACCAAAGAGTTCTATTTCTAGAGGTAATCTATATTCTTTTCCATTATGTGTTAGAGTCGCAAAAGCTTTATTTATATTGCTATCCCAATTACTGTTATCAACATTTAACCATACATCATATTTTTTATTTTTATTTTTTGCTTTTACTGTAAAATTACTTGTAGTAATTTCTTCAAAACTATCTTCTATAATATTTATACTAGAAGCAAAATCAATAGTAGAATCTGCTGAATCAATTTTTACCCAAGATGCACAGTAAAGATTCATATTAATGAATAAAATAAATATTATTTTCATATAAAATTTCCTTAGTTGGTTAAAACAACATTTACCGATATAATTACTGTATATGTGCCAGATGGAATACTATAATAATCTAAGCTATTGGGAATTGATGTAATTTGATCAATACTTATAGTATATTTTGTACCATTTACATTGCTACCATCTACATCTTCACCAGCACTTTGACCAGATCCACTTGATACTTCTTCATTATTATTTTGGGCAATCGTTCTGAGTACATTTACTAATGAACCATTTCCTGAATTTGTAGTACCATCGTTTCCAATATTTAATGTGTTTCCTAAAAGAGTAACTTTTATAGGTAACCTATATACTGTACCATCTATTATTTGTGATGCATAAACTAAATTATTATTTGAATCATAATTGTTAGCACTAAGCCAAATTGAATATTTAGAACTCGTAGAGTTTGTTTTTACTGAAAAAGTTGTCGTTTTATTTGTAAAGGAACCATTAATTACATCAATTGATGTTCCCATGTTTATATTACCTATTATATCTTCTGAAATTTTGATACTATTAGAAATACTTCCATTTAAATTAGTAATAGCAGTATCTGCAAAAAGATTGAAGTTAAGTAATGAAAAAATCAAAACTATATATTTTTTCATTGACTTAACTCTATGTTAAGATTCAATTACAACATTTGTTGTAACAATTATTGAATATGTTCCATCAGGAATATTAATGTAATCTCCTGTACCAATAGCATCTGTATCAATAACTATTTCCATAGTATATGTAGTACCTACTAAATCCGTTCCATTTACAGCATACCCTGAAGTTTGTCCATCTGCACTAGTTGGTTTAGTATTGTCAAGTGCTCCTACATATGCATCAATAGATATACCAGAACCAGCATCTCCTGTACCTAAACCTGAAGTGTTTGATGTAATACCAATAATTCTCAATTTCACAGGAAGTTTATTTGTACCACTTAGAGCATATATTTGTCCTGTATCTCCAGCATCAGCATAGTTTGACGAAGCTACTGTGTACCAGATACTATAATCAGTATCATCCGCATTTGCTTTGACTACAAATGAAGTTGTAGCAGTATTTGTAGCTGTTTTATCAACAATATCAATAGAACCGGCAAAAGTAAAATCTGCTGGATCTGCGACATCAATTGATTGTTGAACAATTCCAGTTGCTGTCGTTTGTTGAGTCTCTGCAAATAAATTTGCACCTAATGTTAAGAAAGCTAAGAAAATAATTTTATACACATTAAAACCTTTTTTTTTATAGTACCTTATATTTGGTAGTAAAGTCAACTAAAAAATTATATTTTAAATTTTTATCGTATAAAGTCCTAATAATTAGTTATAATTTATCTATGAAAAAAATTATTATAACTATATCTTTATTTGTCAGCATAGCATTTTCTAATTCTATTGGTGAAAATCTATTTCAAGATAAATGTGCAGGGTGCCATGGGATCCAAGCTAATAAAAAAGCCTTTGGAAAAAGTAAGCAGATAAAAGGATGGAATAAAATAGAACTAGAAAATGTATTAAAAGGTTATGAAGAAGATACTTTTAAAGATCATTTAAAAAATGTAATGAAAAAACAACTGCAGACATTAAAAAAATATGACAAAGATCTGATAATCGAATATATTGAGAAATTAAGATAGACTGATAATTTAGCATTAAATATAGCAATAGTCTTATCCAATGTATCACATATGTAAAACTTAAAGTAGGTTAAGTGTCTAAT
>CAJQLJ010000056.1 GCA_905479135.1 uncultured Campylobacterales bacterium
CAAGAGTCTTTTAATCCAACAATTTTATTAAATACAGGTTTTTCATCACTATAATCAAGTGGATCCGCATAAAAATATCCTTGTCTTTCAAACTGAAATCTTTCATCAATTTTTTCACTTATTACGACAGGTTCTATAAGTGCATTTTTAATAATTTTTAATGAATTTGGATTTAAATCTTCAATCCCCTCTGGAGATTCATTTTTAAATAATCTATCATAAAGTCTTACTTCGACTTCTTTTGCTGCTTTAGAACATACCCATTGAATAGCACTTTTAACTTTTATTTCACTAGTATCATTCCCACTTTTGGAATTAGGATAATATTCTGCTTTTATTTCTATAATATTTCCAGCAGTATCTTTGATCACTTCTTTACAAGTGATTATATATCCATGTCTAAGTCTTACTGCTTGCGTAGGTGTTAATCTAAAATATCCTTTTTCTGGATTTTCAGAAAAATCGTCATGCTCAATATATATTTCACTTGAAAAAGGTACTTTTCTTGAACCCTCTTTTGGAACATCATGAGGATAGTACGATGCATCTAATTCTTCTTTACCTTCATAATTAACAATTGTAACTTTAAGTGGATCTAGAACACACATAACTCTTGGTACTTTTTTATTTAAATCATCTCTAATACAAAACTCAAGTTGAGCTACATCAACCATTGAATTAGCCTTCGCAACTCCAATTTGATCACAGAAGTTTAAAATAGATTCTTTTGTATAACCTTTTCTTTTATATCCTGCAATAGTAGGCATTCTAGGGTCATCCCAAGCATTAACATATTTACCATCAACTAATTCTAAAAGCTTTCTTTTACTCATTACGGTATAGTTTATTCCAAGACGAGCAAATTCATGTTGATATGGACGAGGTTGTTTAAGTTTTAAAGTATCTAACACCCAGTTATAAATATCACGGTTATTTTCAAATTCTAGTGTACAAATAGAGTGTGAAACGTTTTCAATATAATCAGATAAACAATGAGCAAAATCGTACATTGGGTAAATACACCATTTATCCCCTGCTCTAAAATGATGAGCATGTCTAATACGATATAAAAGAGGATCTCTAAGCTTCATATTAGCAGCACCCATATCAATCTTTGCTCTTAAAACATGTTCTCCATCTTCAAACTCGCCATTTTTCATTTTTTCAAAAAGTTCTAAATTTTCTTCAATACTTCTATTTGCAAATTCACTTCGTATTCCTGCTTGTGTAATAGTACCTCTATTTTCTCTCATTTGTTCTTCATTTACACTATCAACATATGCCTTATCCATTTTAATAAGTTCAATAGCATAATCATATATTTTGTCAAAATAATCAGAAGTAAAACGTACATTTTCTCCCCAGTCAAATCCAAGCCAAGAAACAGCATCTTTTAAAGCTTCTACATATTTAGTATCTTCTTTACTTGGATTTGTATCATCCATTCTAAGATTACAATGACCCTTAAAGTCTGATGCAATACCGAAATTTATACAAATAGATTTAGCGTGTCCTATATGAGGAAAGCCATTTGGTTCAGGTGGAAATCGCGTAATAATTTTTTGATATTTACCCGATTTTAAATCTTCATTTACTATTGCATGTAAAAAATCTTTATTTTCACTCATTATTATTAAACCTTTTGATTTTGATACTTTTTAAGACTTGTATTTTATCTTATTTGTGCTTATATAATCTAAGAATTTTATGGTGGAACTATAAAATAAATTGACTGTATAAATATACTTTAACCCTATTTTAGATAAAATGCGTTTATGAATAAGAAAAGATTAGTAGTAGCTTTTTCTGGACCGTCGAATAATGGTAAGACAACTTCTATAGTTAGAATATCGAATATTCTACAAGATAAAGGTTTTAAAGTTTGTATTGTTAAACACGATCCAAAAGACAAAGCAATGTTTGATACTCCTGGAAAAGATTCGTTCAAGTTTACGGAAACAGGTGCAGATGTTCTTGTTGTTGGCCCTAATAAAACTACACTATTAAAAAAACAAACTTCAACGATTCATGAGATCATTGATTTATTTGATGATTTTGATTATTTACTAGTTGAGGGTTTAAAAACTTTAGACTTACCTAGAATTTCTGTTTTTAGAAATACATTAGATGAAGATTATTTTAAAGTTACAGATGCAATTGCTTGTGACGATACTATAAATAATGATGATATACCATCTAGAATTGAAAAGTTAAATTTAAACTCTCCAGAAGACATGATTGCCTGGATTGATAAAAACGCAAAGAGAGTATAAAATGCAAGATATAATTGTAGCTATAGAAGAAGCAAGTATTAAAATTAAAGAATTAATTGAAACAGGTGATACTGGTAAAAGTGAACAAGAAAATTCAACTGGGGATACTCAATTAAAACTTGATATCGCAAGTGACGTGATTATAGAAGATATATTTAAAACTATTCCAAGTATTAAAGCAATTGTTTCTGAAGAGCAAGAAGAAATTATTAATTTAAATAATAATGGTGAATATTTAATTGCTTATGACCCATTAGATGGTTCGTCATTAGTTGATGTAAATTTATCTGTAGGTTCAATTTATGGAATTTATAGAGATAATTTTGATGCCAAAAGTATAGTAGCTTCTGTATACGTTGTTTTTGGTCCAAGAGTGGAAATGGTTGTTGCAATTGATGATGTTAAAATGTATAGACTAAAAAAAGGTAAGTTCGAATTTATTCAAAATATAGTTTTAGATGAAAAAGGTAAATTAAATGCACCAGGTTCAACACAAAATTGTTGGGCACCTTTTCATAAAAAATTGATTGATGATATTTTTAACGATGGATATAGATTAAGATATTCAGGTGGTATGGTTCCTGATTTACATCAAATACTTTTAAAAGGTGGTGGATTATTCTCTTATCCAGGAACTACTGATAGACCAAAAGGTAAATTAAGACAATTGTTTGAAGTTTTCCCTTTTGCATATACTTACGAAAAAGCGAATGGACAAGCAGTTAATGGTTTCAAAAGGGCTTTAGATGTTGAAACTACTCATATACATGATACAACTCCTTGTTTCTTTGGATCAAACAATGAAATAAATAGAGTTTTAGAAGTTTACAAAAAAAATGGATAAACAAAAAAATATAGTTATTGATGAATGGGAAATAAAACTTGATCAAAAACTAGTTGAAATAAAAAAGTGTCAAAAAGATAATTCTTTAGAGTCTTGTACTCCATGTGATAACTTTTTTGACTGTGATTTAAGAAAGAAATACGTTGTGGCTGTATATTCATCAATGAATAAAGGCGCTGGCGGTGGCTTTGAATTTTAATATTATAATTTATAAAAGAGGTAACTAATGGAAGAATCTTGTAAAAATGTTTATATAACAACACCAATATATTATGTAAATGATGTAGCACATATAGGACACGCTTATACAACGATTATAGCAGATATGCTAGCTAGATATTCAAGATTAACAGGTGCAAACACATATTTATTAACTGGAACTGATGAACATGGGCAAAAAATTGCTCAAAGTGCAGAACAAAGAGGTAAAACTCCAAAAGAGTATGCAGATGAAGTTTCTGGTAAATTCAAAGCTTTATGGGATGATTTTGATATTTCTTACGATAAATTTATTAGAACAACAGATGATGACCATAAATTAGGTGTTCAAGCTGCATTTCAAAAGATGTATGATAAGGGCGATATTTACAAGGGTGAATATGAAGGTTATTACTGTGTCTCTTGTGAGACATTCTTTACAGAAAAACAATTAGTTGATGAACAATTTTGTCCTGATTGTGGAAAACCTACTAATATTGTTAAAGAAGAGAGTTACTTTTTTAAATTATCTGCTTATGAAGATAAGCTAATAAAATGGTACGAAGAAAATGAAGACTGTATACTTCCAAGATCAAAGAAAAATGAAATAATGAACTTTGTTCAAGGTGGATTAAGAGATCTATCAATTTCAAGAACTTCTTTTGATTGGGGTGTAAAACTTCCAGAAGCTATGAATGAACCAAAACATGTTATGTATGTTTGGCTTGATGCTTTAATGAACTATATAACAGCTCTTGGATATGGAACTGATGAAAAAGAGATGAAACACTGGCCTGCTTCTACTCATTTAGTTGGTAAAGATATTTTAAGATTTCATGCTATTTACTGGCCAGCTTTTTTAATGTCTTTAGATTTACCATTACCAAAGCATATTGCAGCACATGGTTGGTGGACAAGAGATGGTGAAAAAATGTCTAAGTCAAAAGGTAACGTTGTTGATCCAAAACTTGTAGCAGATGCATATGGTTTAGATGCATTTAGATATTTCATGTTAAGAGAAGTACCTTTTGGTCAAGATGGTGATTTTTCACAAAAAGCTTTAATGGACCGAATTAATTCTGATTTAGGAAATGATTTAGGAAACTTATTAAATAGAATTTCTGGAATGAGTGGAAAATATTTTGATTTTAAAGTATCATCAAAAGATGTTAAAAAATATCATCAAAAAGAACTTGATGAAGTAGAAGCTATTTTATTTAATATTGAAGTTTATTTATACAAAATGCAATTAAATAGATATTTAGAAGATATTTGGAAAATCCTTACAATTGCCAATAAAGCAATTGGTGATTATGAACCTTGGAATTTAATGAAAGAAGGTAAGAGTGATGAAGCAATGGCATTGGTTGCTTTAATTACAAATATTATGGCAAGAGTTTCACTTCTTTTAGATTCTGTAATGCCAGAAAAAATTGGTAAAATTGCAACTTCATTAGGAATTACTATTAATTATGAAACATATACATCTTTAATAGTAAATAAAGAATTAATCCCTGATACTACTATTACTAAAGTTGAACAACTATTCCCACGAATTGAAGAAATTCTTCTAGAACAAGCCAAACCAGCTATAGTTGAAAAAGCTTCTGCTGAAACAAATGCTTCTAAAAAAGATGAAAAAATTGAAGAAGATGACAATTTAATCACTATTGATAAGTTTTTTGAAACTTCTTTAAAAATAGGAACAATTGTAGAGGCTGAAGAAGTTCCAAAATCTAAAAAACTTTTAAAGTTACAAGTTGATTTAGGAGAAGGAAGAAATAGACAAATACTAGCTGGTATAAAAGAATTTTATAATGCAGTTGATTTAGTAGGAACTCAAGCTTGTGTTGTTGCAAATTTAAAACCAGCAAAATTAATGGGAATGATTAGTGAAGGTATGTTAATGGCTGCTAAAGATGAAAATGGTTTATCTTTAATAAGACCAGAAAGTCCAAAACAAATTGGAACTAAAATAAGCTAGTGCAAATAACATCTATTTTAGATATCATTGATGGGAAGCTAATAAACTCTCCATCAATATCTTTTATTTATTCTTTTAAAACTAAAGTATCAAAAGTAAAAGAAGGTGATCTCTTTATAGCCTATAATTTAGAAGATATTGATCTAGCTATCCAAAAAGGCGCTTTTGCAATAATTGTAGAAAATGTGTGTCCAATTACTGATAATGAGATAGCATGGATAAAGGTTAATAACCTCGAAAGCTGTATGATAAAATTAATCAGATATAAACTAGCACTTTTTAATCTAGAATCTTTCTATTGCAATAATATAGTTAGTAGTTTTTTAAGAGCATTATCTCCTTCAACAAGCAAAAAAATAATAGTTATTCCAAACAAACTCAGTCATTTTATTTCAATACTTGATGATGTAGATAATGAAACAATTTTATTTTCTAATAATAATGAAGTGTTAGATAAGATATATCCAAATTATAGAAACTTTAATAATGAACATTTAGAAGTCTCAAATTTAATTGAACATTCACTTTTTGAAGTTTCATTTTCATTCAAAGATAAATACTTTCAAAGAGTTAGAATACCAAGTATTTATATAGAAGACTTTATAAGAGTTTATAATTATTTGAATATTAGTGTATATGATGACACTAAAGTAAAAAGTATTGATCTTTTCAAAACAATTTTTTTGGATAAAAATTTTAATATTCTTGAATTTGGAAAGACTGATAAATTTATTATTTTATCTAACGATATTGAATTGCTAGAAAATGAAATTAGCTATTTAAAAAGTAAATTTACTTATGGAAAAATAATTTATATTACTTCTTCTTATAATAAATATTTGCCAAAAGAACAAATTGTACTCAAGAACCCTACAGCATTAAAAAATACTTTTAAAAATACTTTTTTTAATGCTGCATATGTATTTGGATTTGAGTTTAATGATGTTCAACAATATTTACTAAAAGAAGAAAAAGAAATAACTCTTTTCTAATTTCAGTATTTGATTTTCTAATAAATTGTCCCAAAAGTGCTTACAACTTTGCCTACAATTTTGATATCAGAATTATTCAATATTTGAGAAGGATAGTCTTTATTATCAGAAATAATATCTAAGTTACCATCTACTCTTTTTTGTATTCTTTTGACAAATAATCCATGAATAGTTGTAAATGCATATATTCCATCTCGAGAACAATCATTTTTTGTTTTATCTAAAAAAATTATATTGTCATCATTTAGTGTAGGTTCCATTGAATCCCCTACTACATTTATTGCATCAATATTTTTTAGATTTTCTTTTCCACCTAATCTATCTATAAAATATGCAGGAACTTCCAAAGATTCGAAATCATCATTATTTTCATAAGCGCCACCACCTGCACTAACAGCAACTTCAGGAAAATATTTTATCCAGTATTTGTCTGTACTATCTACAAGTGAACCAGGATTCTGATTATACAGAAGCCAATTTATTGATATTTTCTTTTTTGCGCAAAAATTCAATATATTTGAATATGGAATTTTTCCTCGATTTTTCATTGTTGCAAAATTAGCTTGAGACAGTTCTAAAGATATAGCTACATCTTTATCAAATATTTTACCATTAACTCCATCAGCACTTAGTATATCTTTTAATTTATCAATGATTTCACTTACAATAAGCATTATAAATCCTTTTACATAGTATTTACACAATTATATTACAAAATGAAATATTTTTCAAGTACTTTTTAAAAATATTATAGAATTTGATATATTAAATACAAAAGGACACAAAATGGCAAGAAAAATTATTGAAACAAGAAAAAGCGTTATGGATTTTTTTTATAAAGTTGATACTTTAATTTACCAGTTTGGAGATAAAGTATTATAAACAAATCAAATTTTAAAATTTAATAAAAATCAAAGATAATTATAAATGTTAATAAAGCAAGTTTAATATATTATTACGACAATAATCACATTGTGGTAACCATGGAGAAAGTTATGGAAATAAACTTAGTTACGGAAGCATTAAAATTTATGGCATTAGGAATGGGTGTTGTATTCTCATTTTTAACTATAATGATTTTTGTGCTTAAAGCTCAGGCTGCATTATTAACAAAATATTTTCCTGAAAAGAAAATAGAGCCGGTTAAAAGGCCAACTACAAATGCATCATCTAATAAAACTGCAAAAGTAGCTGCAATTGTTGCAGCTGTACAGCATCACAAAAATCTAAAAGGTTAATGTTAAATGGCAAAAAAGTATATTGATGTAATGGATACTACATTTAGAGATGGATTTCAATCTGTCTTTGGCGGTAGAGTTTTAATGAACGATTTCTTTCCAGCTGTAGAAGCTGCAAAAGAAGCAGGAATAACTCATTTTGAGTTTGGTGGTGGAGCTAGGTTCCAATCTTTATTTTTTTATTTACAAGAAAATGCATTTGAGATGATGGACAAATTTAGAGAAATTGTTGGTCCAGATGCAAATTTACAAACTCTCGCTCGTGGTATTAACACTGTAATGTTAGATACAGGTTCCAGAGAACTAATTGACTTACATGCAAAAATGTTTGCTAAACATGGTACGACTACAATTCGAAATTTTGACGCTTTAAATGATGTACAAAATTTAGAATATTCTGCTGAGTGTATTAAAAAATATGGATTAAATCATGAAGTTGTTGTTACCCTTATGGATTTACCTCCTGGTTGTAGTGGTGCCCACGACGTTGCATTTTATGAGAAAACTTTAAGACAAATCTTAGATAGTGGTGTTCCACATGATTCTCTTTGTTTTAAAGATGCTTCAGGAACTGCATCCCCTCAAAAAGTATATGAAACTATACAAATGGCCAGAAAACTTGTTGGAAATGATACTCATATCAGATTGCATACACACGAAACTGCTGGAGTTTCTGTATCAGGTTATTTAGCTGCTTTAGAAGCCGGTGCTGATGGAATTGATCTAGCATCAAGTCCAGTTTCAGGTGGAACTTCTCAACCAGATATTTTAACAATGTTACATGCAGTTAAGGGTAAGAACTTTGACCTAGGTGGACTTGAAATTGAAAAGGTTCTAAAATATCAAGAAGTACTAGGTGATTGTTTAAAAGATTATTTTATTCCACCAGAAGCTACTCAAGTGTCACCTCTAATTCCATTCTCACCAATGCCAGGTGGTGCATTAACTGCTAACACTCAAATGATGAGAGATAATGGGACTTTAAATAAATTTCCAGAAGTAATAAAAGCTATGAGAGAAGTTGTAGAAAAAGGTGGTTATGGTACATCAGTAACACCTGTTTCTCAGTTCTATTGGCAACAAGCATACGCAAATGTTATGTTTGGACCATGGAAACAAATTGCTCCAGGTTACGGTAAAATGGTACTTGGTTACTTTGGAAAAACTCCAGTTGAACCAGATGCACAAATTGTTGCACTTGCAGCTGAAAAATTAAAAATGGAACCAACTAAAGAAAATCCATTAGATATTGCTGATAGAGATGAAAAGAAAAAAATATCTGTGTGGAAACAAAGATTAGAATTAGAAGGAATTGAAGCTAGTGAAGAAAATATTTTTATCGCAGCAGCTTGTGATGAAAAAGGTATTGCCTTCTTAAAAGGTGAGTCGCCATTAAACATTAGAAAAAATGATTCTTTATGTGAAAATGATAATGAATGTAATTTAGGAGAAAATAAAAGTATGAGTAATGCAAATGGAAACTATACAGTTGTAGTAGACGGACAAAAATTTAATGTAACAATTGCTGAAGGTAATGCAGATATACAAATAACACCTGTCGCTTCTTCAAATGAAGCTACTTCTATATCAACTCCATTAACAACAAATGGTTCTGAAACTGAAGTACCTGCTGTTGTTAATGGTGCGGTATGGAAAATTCTTGTAAAAGTTGGTGATAAAGTTGAAAAAGATCAACAGATTATGATTTTGGAAGCTATGAAAATGGAAATTGATATTAACGCTCCAGAATCTGGAACAATAAAAGAAATTCTTGTTAATCCTAATGCTACTGTTGAAGAAGGTCAAACTTTAGCAATTATTGCTTAAGGTGAAGGTTTAAAATGAAAAAAAGTTTATTTCTAATTTTATTTACATTTTTTGCTGTATTTTCAGTAAATTCTTTTGCAGCTTCAGTATCAGTTGAAGCTACTGAAGATAAAAAAGAATATCAATCAAAATCGATGTCAGAATTAGTTGATTCTTTTTATAGTACGACTGGTTTGAAAGCAATAATAAATCCTCAAGAAGGGCTAAAAGGTCCTCACGGTGAGGAACTAACAGCCTTTGCACAAAGCTTTGGTAGAATAATTATGATTTTAATTTGTCTTGTTTTATTTTATTTAGCTATTAAAAAAGGTTTTGAACCTTTACTTCTTATTCCTATTGGATTTGGTGGAATTTTAGCCAATATCCCAATTGCAGAAATTGCAGGAGCTGACGGAATGTTAGGTATCATCTATAATATGGGAATTACCAATGGATTTTTCCCACTATTGATTTTTATGGGTGTTGGTGCGATGACAGACTTTGGTCCTTTACTGGCAAATCCTAAAACAGCATTACTTGGTGGAGCTGCACAATTTGGTATTTTTGGTTCATTAGTTGCAGCAGTAGTCCTTTCTCAGTATGTACCAGGAATAGAATTTACTTTAGAACAAGCAGCAGCCATTTCTATCATTGGTGGAGCTGATGGACCAACGTCAATATTTATAGCTTCTGCTTTAGCTCCTGAGTTGTTAGGTGCAATTGCTGTTGCAGCTTATTCTTATATGGCGTTAGTTCCAGTTATACAACCTCCAATTATGAGAATGTTTACATCTGTAGCTGAGAGAAAAATAAAAATGAAAACGGCAAGAAAAGTTTCTAAATTAGAAAAAATTATATTTCCTCTTGTTGTTGTTATGCTAACTTTATTAATTTTACCAGATGCATCCCCTTTAATTGGAGCATTATGTTTAGGTAATTTTGCTAAAGAGTCAGGTGTTGTTGATAGACTTTCTGATACAATGCAAAATTCATTAATTAATATTGTTACAATATTTTTAGGATTAGGAGTTGGTTCTAAGTTAGCAGCAGAACAATTTTTAGTTACAGAAACTATGGGTATTATGGCAATTGGACTATTAGCATTTGCAGCAGGTACTGCAATGGGTGTATTAATGGCAAAAATTATGAATTTATTAAGTTCAAAAGACAATCAAATCAACCCTTTAATTGGAGCTGCTGGTGTATCAGCAGTGCCAATGGCAGCAAGAGTTGTTAGTAAAGAAGGACAACAATATGACTCATCGAACATTTTATTAATGCATGCGATGGGTCCTAATGTTGCTGGAGTAATTGGATCAGCCGTTGCAGCGGGTGTTCTTTTATCAATATTTAAATAAAAATTAATTAGTAGGAAGAATTAAATTATGTCTGAAATTAAAGACTCTTTAGGTTTAGAAAATGTTGGAACGGTTAGAAGAAATCTTGATGTAGATACATTAATGAATCATGCAGTAGAAAATGAAGGTGCAAAAATATCTTCAACTGGAGCATTAATTATAGATACAGGTATTTTCACTGGTAGAAGTCCAAAAGATAAGTTTTTTGTTAATCAAGATCCATCAAATAAATATATTGCTTGGGGAGATATTAACAAAAAAGTATCAACTGAAGTTTATGAAGAGTTATTAGTTACTTCAAAAAAACAATTAAGTAACAAAGATTTATATGTTACTGATGTATATTGTGGTGCATCATTAGATTCAAGAAAATCTGTTAG
>CAJQLJ010000057.1 GCA_905479135.1 uncultured Campylobacterales bacterium
TACCAGTGATAAAGTACCAAAAACTTCTCATTTGAAAAAATTCAATTGCCTCAAAAAGGATAGAGAAAAGAATACCAAATGTAGTTAATATAGAAATAATAGCTGCAATAATTAAAGCTGATTTAATAAGCTTTTCTATTAGTTCTCTTTTCTTATTTCTTGTTTCAAAAGTGCTCAATACCTTTGCCTTATTTTAAATTTAAAAAGATTATATTTTAACTTAGTTACAGAATGGTTACATTATATTTTGAGAATTTTATATTTAATAGTAATTATAAAAGAAGAGAAATTCTCTTCTTTTATTTGTAGTTTAGTATTTTTAGTGTTTTTTAGATAATTCTTCTAAAGTTAATTTTGCTCTTTTTGCAACACTTGCTCTCATAGCATTTCTACTTGCATCAGGTAAAGCAATAAGTCCAATCTCACCTAAGATTCCTTCTTTTCCAATCATTTTTTCAGACATAAATAAATCTACATAATTGTTAATAGCTGGAACGTCTTTAGCATGAGAATTCTTTACATAGAAAAATAATGATCTAGATACTGGGTATTTAGAAGATGAAATGTTTTCTGGAGTTGCTTCTACACCATCAATTGTAGCACCTTGTACTTTATCATCATTTTCAATTAAAAAAGAGAATCCAAATACACCAAATGCTGCTTTATTTTTATCTAGTTTTTGAACGATTAAGTTATCATTTTCACCAGATTCAACATAAACACCATCAGTTCTTACAACTGAATATTTTTTATATTTTTTATTCGCTTTTTTATCAGCTTTATATAAATCTGTATAAACTGACATTTTACCAAATATTTTTTGCATAACTAACTCTTCAAATGCATCTCTAGTACCTGATGATTTTGGTGGTCCATAAACAATTATTTCTCTATTTGGTAATGAAGCATCAATATCTGACCATTTTTTATATGGGTTTGCAATTAGTGATTTACCATCTTTTGAAGGAACTTCTTTAGCAACTGCTAAAGCTAAGTTTGTTTTTGAAATATCAAATGATGAATTTGAAATAGATTGAGCAAAAGCAATACCATCATAACCGATTACAGATTCAGTAATATCTGTTACGCCATTTTTTTCACACATCTTAAATTCTTTTGTTTTCATTCTTCTTGATGCATTTGTAATATCTGGAGTATTTAATCCATTTCCTGCACAGAATAATTTCATACCACCACCTGAACCAGTTGATTCAACTACAGGAGTTGGAAATTTTGTTGTAGCACCAAATTCTTCAGCAACTGAAGATGAAAACGGGTAAACAGTTGAAGAACCTACTATTTTAACTTGATCTCTTGCACTTAAACTTACAGTTAAAGCTGCACTTGCTAATAAAGCGATTGTTGTTTTTTTGATTGTCATTAATTACTCCATAAATTTCGTATGTTGAAATTGTAATATGAGTTGGTTACAAGTTGGTTACTTTTAAGTTATCACTTAAGAATAAATTTTTCTTCAAATTCTTTATATGCTCTTACGAATAATTCTTCGCAATCAATTGGCTTATAAATTACTGCTTTTACCCAAATATCATTTTCCTGGATTTTGCAAAAATCTATTGTTATATATGATTCTTTATTTCTATAGTGAGTATATGTTTGATTTAATTCTAGCATATTTTAGGTAGTTAAAAAAGAAAACTAATGGATTTTATAATCCATTAGCCTCAATTAGTTTAGATTGATGATCAGTAATAAGAGGATCAATTACTTCATCAAATAAACCGTCATTCATTATATAGTCTAAACGATATAGAGTTAAATTAATTCTATGATCACTTATTCTATTTTGTGGATAATTATAAGTTCTAATTCTTCCACTTCTATCTCCAGTACCAACTTGTTCTTTTCTATCGGCACCTTCTTTTGACATCTTCTCTTGCATTTCTAAATCATAAAGCCTAGCTTTTAAAACTTTCATGGCTTTATCTCTATTTTTATGCTGAGATTTTTGATCTTGGTTTGTTACTACAAGACCAGATGGAAGGTGTGTTATTCTAACTGCTGAATCTGTAGTATTTACAGATTGTCCACCATTTCCACTTGCTCTCATAACATCAATCTTAAGATCACCTGGATCAATGTCAATTTCAATATCATCAACTTCAGGCATTACGGCTACTGTAATAGCTGATGTATGAACTCTTCCTTGTGATTCTGTTGCTGGAACTCTTTGTACTCTATGTGTACCACCCTCAAATTTGAGTTTTGAGAATACATGATCACCTTTGATTAGAATAACAACTTCTTTATATCCACCTGATTCACTATCATTAGTGCTCATGATTTCAACTTTCCAACCATTATTTTCTGCATATCTTAAATAACCTCTGAAAAGGTCACCTACAAATATAGCAGCTTCATCACCACCAGCTCCAGCTCTAAGTTCCAAATAAATATTTTTATCATCATTAGGATCTTTAGGAATCATCAGAAATTTAATATCTTCTTCTAACTCTGGTTTCTTAGGCTCCAAGTCTTTCAGCTCTTCTTTTGCAAGTTCACCCAACTCATCATCATCTAGAAGCATTTTATTCTCTTCTATATCTTCTAATAATTGAATGTACTCTTTAGCTTTATTAACAATAGGTGCGATACTTGATTGTTCTTTTGATAGAGCAGTCATTCTCTTTATATCACTAGTGATTTCTGGAGAAATTAATAATTCATTAATTTCTTCAGACCTATTAATAAAAGGCTGTAGTTTATCTTGTAGCATATATATTAAATACTATTAAATAGCGTTTACTGCAAGTTGTAATCTAGATACTT
>CAJQLJ010000058.1 GCA_905479135.1 uncultured Campylobacterales bacterium
TATTTTTTTATTTAGTAATTCTACTTTTTCCGGGATAATATCTAGAGCTACTACTTCATTATTTTGTGATAGTAAAATACCATTTGAGAGTCCTACGTATCCTGTTCCTGCTATTGCGATTTTCATTATAGATTACCTTCTTTATTTTTCGCATAAACATACTGTTCTTTATACTCACTCATCTCAGACTGCAATTGCTCATATTCTTCTTTTTTTCTTTTTATAAACTTTTCTGTGATATCAATCTTTTCTTTGATACCATTTTCTGTAAGTAGGTATTTGTATTGTAGTTTTTTATCTGAGTTTAGAAACTTCTCTGATTTGATTAAACCTTTTTTTGTCAAAGCATTTAGGACATAGTTTACTTTGCCTACACTATGTCCTATTTCATCTGCCATTGTTTTTTGGTTTTTAGCATTTGTTACATTTTTAAGTATTTCTAGCTCAATTTCTTGATTCAATAACTTCTCCAATTATTTAATAATATTTAGTTTTTGGTAAATTTTAAGTTATTATAACCTATTCAAACTTTGAATGTTATTAAATAATTATTTTTATATATTATAAAGTTATTAAAAAATCATTGAAGACTGTGAGAAAATCAGATCTTGTCTAATTTTCCTTGTATATAAGTTTTTACATCTGAGTAATTTATAGTTTCTCTAAAATCATTAAACTTAGCACCAGCAGCATTTACATGTCCACCACCTTTTGCTAGTTTTTCAGCCATCAAAGCGACATCAACTTTTCCATCTGCTCTAAAGCTAGAGTTTCCTTTTCTTCCTATATCTATAAAAAAATCAAAGTCTGTATTTGCTTTTAAAAACGCATTTGCAGGAATAGAGATACCACCTAAACAGTAAGTTAAAAGTCCTTTATGACCTTTGTATACAACAGTAAGTTCATCTTTTACATCTGCTAGGCATTTTACTAGGAACTTTGCGGACAAGTTATCTAAGGTATCATCTTTTGTATCTAGTTTTAAAAACTCTTTTTTCATATCATGTAGATTATTGTCTAATAATATGTTTGAGTTTTTTTCTTTGATATATTTACATGATTTTTTTAATAAATAAATTCTATATTCTCTATTTAAATCTGAAAAAAGTATATTGTTTACTTCTCTGGCTTTTGAAACCATCATTAACAACACTTTTCCAAATTCAAAGTTTTCTATTTCATGATCTAGCCAAATATCAACTGCATTAATAGCATCAACCAAAGGAGATAACCAAGCTTTATCTTGAGTATTAAAAGCGTCATATTCTTCACACATATAATCATATACTATTTTAGTAGCACACCTGTTTATATCTAAAAAATACCAATCATAAACATCTGCACTTTTTTGTCCACTTGCATGATGATCTAAAACTTGAAGTTTGATATTAAAACCATTGTCATTTAAAATATTGATATTTCTATCTAAGTCTTTTGACTCTTGTGTAGTTAAGTTTAAATCAGATATTAAAAAGAAAATTTCTTCTTCTTTGAAATCTTCAATTTCTTCTAAAACTTTTTTGATTGTTAGTTTTACTTCAGTTCCATAGTTTGCATTGTAAAAGAACGCTTTTTCAAACTGTTCTTTAGAAAGCATTTCTTTAGTGATTAATTGACATCCATATCCATCTAAGTCTGTATGAGAAATATGAAATAACATCATGAAGAAATATCTTTTAATGTTAAGTCATTTAAAAAACCATCGATTTTTGATTGTAGATTATTTAATAAAGGCCAAATAGTACACAACATTCCTACTTGACTTGGACAATTATCCACAGATGGAGAGCATTCAAAAACTGAAGGTGTTTTTTCTTCTGCTGCTGTTGTAATTTCTAATATAGTTATTTGATCATGAGTCTTTTTCAAAGCAAATCCACCGTTTACACCTCTATGAGAGACTACTATTTCGTGTTTTGCAAGGTTTTGCATAATCTTTGCTAAAAATGATTTTGATATGTTTAATTCTTTTGATAATACATCTACATTCTTTGGTTCACTACTTTGTGCAATAGAAATCAAAGAAAGAAGTGCATATTCACTCTTTTTTGTTAATAACATTTTTATCCTGACATATTTTATTGATTTTATTTTACAAGAAATATTATTAAGATTTAATTTTTGAGTAAAAAAAAAGGCTTACAGTAAAACTGTAAACCTTTTTATAAAAATGTAGAAGCTAAAATTATTTAGCTCTAATTCCTAATGAAGCAACTAATTCAACAAAACCTGCATAATCAGTTCTTCTTAAATATTTTAATAGTCTTTTTCTTTTTCCAACCATTTTTAAAAGTCCTAATCTTGAAGAGTGGTCTTTTTTAAATATTTTTAAGTGGTCAGTTAATACTGAAATTTGCTTAGTTAATATAGCAATTTGTACTTGTGCTGAACCTGTATCACCGTCTTTTTTTGCGTATTTTGCAACAATCTCTGCTTTTAAATCCTGATCTAAAGCCATAATGACCTCCTAATAGGTATATGTAATTTCACTTTACTTTTGTAAGTGGTCGCGTATTATAGACAAAAATACTTTAAAAAATCTTTAATTAAAATATTAGGTATAAATCATCCACCTGTTTCGTAAAAAGCTCTTGATGATATTTCATTATCATCTTTTACAGACCATTTGTTTTTTTCAGGTTTATTTGCTAACACTGTTTTTAATATCTGTGTTGCTTCATCAATTCTATCATTTCTAACAGCATCTTTTATACTCATAGCTTCTTCAAAATATAAACAAGGTATTAAATTGCCCTCAGCTGTTAATCTAATACGATTACATGCTGAACAAAAATCATCTTTATGTGGTTCAATAATACCAAATTCATATCCATCTTCAAGTTTGTAGTATTGTGCAGGAGAGCTAGTATCTCGAGGAATCATCTCAAAGTTTTTATATTTTCTTGAAACTATTTCTTTCATTTCATCTGAATTGATACCCTTAGCTCCATCTTTTGCATGATGATTTTCCATAAACTCAATAAATCTAATCGTATATCCCTTATCTTTACAAAAGTCTAGAACCTCAACAATTTCTTGATCATTTATACCTTTTATTGGCACACAATTTATCTTGATTTTTAATCCTGCATCATCAGCTGCTTGAATACCTTTAAAAACTGTTTCTAGTACATTTTTTTGAGCAATTTTTGCTGCTATATCAGGTCTTAGTGTGTCTAATGATATATTTATTCTTTTTAATCCTGCATCTTTTAATTTTTGAGCAGTTGCTGGAAGTAAAAATCCATTTGTTGTAAGAGCTAAATCTATATCATTTTTATAGTCATAAATCATTTTTATAAAACCATCTAAATTTTCTCTTAAAAGTGGTTCTCCACCAGTTATTCGAACTTTTTTAACACCTTCATCAATTGCAACTTTTATAAATTTAAATAAATCTTCATATGAAAGTAAGTTCTCTTTTGGAACCCAAGAAAAAGGCTTTTCAGGCATACAGTATTGACATCTAAAATTACATCTTTCAGTAACAGATACTCTTAAATAATCTACTTTTCTACCATGTCCATCTATTAACATATTTTTTCCTTCTATTATTAACTTACAGATTAATATAATTTAACTTAAAAAAAGTCAAATTAATTTAACCTTTTCCAAGCTTCTTCTAAAGTATCAACTCTTTGGGCAAATACTAAATATAATGCAATATTAAATTTTGCAAGTTTTATTATCTCTTCGTCTGGGTTCTTTACTATTTCTAATGCTTCTTCAAGTGTAATATTTTCATAAGTTTTATCATAAGTAATTCCAAAATCTTTTAAAGAAAATGGTGTTTCAATGATTTCACCATTAATTTCTTTCCAATACTTTCCATCTTTAAATACTTCAGGACTTCCTTCACTAGCCTTTACTACTAACACTTCTTTATAATATTCTTTAAACATTGCAAGATATTTTTTAACATATGGTTTATGAAAGGCTGTAGTAACTCCATATTCACTTTGGGCTGGATTTAAAAGTTTTTCAACTGTATTAAATACTGTTCTTAAGCCCAATTCATGTCTTAAAGGTGTGATATCACTTAATTCTTTTAAATAATTTACTCTATCAAAGAAATATACATGTTTTTTAATATCAAGTGAGTTAAATATATCTTTAGTAGTGATTCCGTTTTTTGCAGGTTGTAATAAATCTCCTGATATAACTAAGTTTAATTCTTTTATATCTTTATTTTTTTCAAAAAATTCTTTTAGTATGTCTTCATATAATGGAAATAAAAAAGGATTATTAGTTCTACCATCAAATGAATAGCCTAACTCAATAGAATTATCAATCTTCTCAAATTTCATATATTTTTTCAAAGCCTTAACAGCAGCTATTAACTCATCATTTGTTTCAAGTTTTGTTCGCCATCCTATTAAAAAAGCTCCAATTTGACTTTGAGTTACTTTATTATCTAAAATAGCCCTAAGTGCTTCTATAACTTCATTTGCTTCAAGCTCTCTGTTTCCTTTAGGACCAGTTCCTACTGCTTTAATATATTTTTTAAAATTCATTTCCATTGTAAATGCCTTGATTTATATTATTCTTTCGCAAGGATAATATAGAATTGCTTAAATAAAACCATATCAAAAACTTTAAAAAATGAGTAATAATAGTTTTAGTGATTAATTTTTGTTCACATATATAGAATATATACAGGGTATTTGATACAAAATTTATGAATAATGATACAATTAATCTAGATCACAATCCACAATCATTATATAAGGATATAAAATTAAATGGCAAAAGTATATTTAACAGGAGCAGGTCCTGGCGCAATTGACTTAATGACAGTAAAAGCTGCAAGAGTTGTAAGTCAAGCAGATATTATTATATATGATAGATTAGCAAATCCAAAGATTTTAGAAACAGCTAAAGAAGGATGCAAGTTCGTTTATGTAGGAAAGCAAGATGGCAAGCACTCAGTTCCACAAGATGAAATAAATGAAATCATTTACCAAGCTGCACTAAAATATGAAAATGTAGTAAGACTCAAAGGTGGTGATCCTTTTGTCTTTGGTCGTGGTGGAGAAGAAGCTATTTATTTATTTGATAGAGGAATTAAATTTGAGATAATACCTGGTATTACTTCATCTATTTCAGTACCAGCTTATGCTGGAATTCCAGTAACACATAGAGGTATAACTACATCATTTAGAGTAGTAACTGGTCACGAATCACCAAATAAAAGAATTTCTCAAATAGAATGGGAAAGCTTTTTAAATGACGAAACGCTTGTTTTTCTAATGGGATTTCATAATATTGGATTAATTACAAAAAAATTAATGGAACATGGTAAAGATAAAGACTATCCATGTGCAGTAATTTCAAAAGGTTCAACTCCTGATCAAAAAGTAGTTGTTTCAACTTTAGAAAATATAGAAAAAGATTCAATAAACATGCCAACTCCTGCAATAATAGTTGTAGGTGAAGTTGTAAAATTGCGAGAAAAGATCAAATGGACTTACTAATAAATTAATTTAAATAACTCAAAAATGTAACTTATAAGAATAAAACTTGAATGATTTTGCAATTTTTTTTACAATTGTTTAATAAATATACTGTTTTTGCTATGCAATTGCTACTTTTTCCTTTTATACTAGTTCTGTTCAATTATTTATAGCTTCCTATAAATAAAAAATTAAATTAAAAAAACTAAGGATAGAAAATGAAATTACTAAAAACTGCGTCATTATCAGTTGCTGCTTTAGCATTAGCTTCAAGTTTTGCATCTGCTGATACATTAGAAAATGTAAAAAGTAAAGGTATCTTAAGTTGTGGTGTTTCTACTGGTATTGCTGGATTCTCAGCTACTGATTCAAGTGGAGAGTGGAAAGGTTTAGATGTTGATATGTGTAAAGCTGTTGCATCTGCTGTATTAGGTGATACTTCTAAAATCAAATATGTTCCTTTAACTGCTAAAGAAAGATTTACAGCACTTCAAAGTGGTGAAATTGATATGTTATCAAGAGCTACTACATGGACAGCTACTAGAGATACTTCATTAGGTTTAAACTTTGCAGGTGTTAACTACTATGATGGTCAAGGTTTTTTAGTTTCTAAAAAAATTGGTGTAAATTCGGCATTAGAATTAGATGGAGCAACTGTATGTATCCAAGCTGGTACTACATCTGAGCTTAACTTAACTGATTACTTCAAAGCTAATAAAATGACTTATAAACCAATTACTTATGATACATCTGGACAAACAATTGAAGGGTTTAAATCTGGACGTTGTGATGTTGTAACTTCTGATGCTTCTCAATTATATGGTTTAGTATTAAAAGTAAAAGATCCAAGTTCAGTTCAAGTATTACCAGAAATTATTTCAAAAGAGCCTTTAGGACCAGTAGTTAGACAAGGTGATGACAAATGGTTTAATATCGTTAAATGGTCTCATATTGCTATGTTAAATGCTGAAGAATTTGGTATTACAAAAGCAAATGTTGATTCAATGAAAGGAAGTAAAAATCCTGGTATTCAAAGAATTTTAGGTGAATCTGGTGAAGCTGGTAAAAACTTAGGTTTAGATGCTAAATGGGCATACAATATTATTAAAAATGTTGGTAACTACGGTGAATCATTTGATAGAAATGTTGGTAAAGATTCTCCACTTAAAATTTCTAGAGGCTTAAATGAGCTTTGGACAAATGGTGGTCTTCAATATGGAGCACCAATTAGATAGTAAATATTTGATATAATACTATTTAATTATTTAGAACTAAGGGGAAATTCACGTTTCCCCTTTTTTAATGACAAGGTAAAAAAATGAACAAACACAAAAGGGCCAAACAATCTGGAGTTGCTTTTTATAACAATCCAGATAACAGAGCTATTATTTATCAAATATTAGCATTAGTATTGATATTTTTTCTAGCATATTTTATTTTGAATAATATGTTTACAAATATTGAAAAACGTGGGATTAATACAGGATTTGATTTTCTAGGTTCAGAAGCTGGATTTGGAATTTTACAATCATTAATTGAATACGATGAATCGAATACACATGGAAAAGTTTTCATAGTTGGATTATTAAATACTATACTAGTTTCAGTAATAGGTATTATATTTGCAACAATTATTGGACTTTTAGTTGGTATTGGTAGATTATCAAAAAACTTTATGGTTGCTAAATTATCTCTTATTTATGTAGAGACTTTTAGAAATATTCCTATTTTATTACAAATTTTATTTTGGTACAATGTTGTATTAGCCTCACTTCCAAGTCCTAGACAAAGTATGTCTTTCTTTGATTCTATATTTTTTAATAATCGTGGTTTATATATTCCTAAACCTATATTAGAAAGTGGTTTTACAGCTGTTATTATTGCTTTTATAATTGCTATTTTTTCAGTAATATACTTATCAAAATGGGCAAAAAACAGACATGATAAAACAGGTCAAGAATTTCCAATATTCACAGTTTCTCTAGCTATTTTAATAGGAGCACCTCTACTTGTATTTTTTATAAGTGGTAGTCCAGCTAGTTTAGAAATCGCTGCTTTAAAAGGATTTAACTTTAAAGGTGGATGGACATTAATTCCTGAGCTATTAGCACTAGCATTTGCACTTAGTATTTATACAGCTACATATATAGCAGAAGCCGTAAGATCAGGTATAGAAGCTGTTCCAAAAGGTCAAAAAGAAGCAGCTAGTGCTTTAGGATTAAAAGATCATGTAATTTTAAAGAAAGTTGTTTTACCTCAGGCTTTAAGAGTTATTATTCCGCCTGTAATTAATCAATATCTTAACTTGATAAAAAACTCCTCACTAGCAACTGCAATTGGTTATCCAGAACTTGTGACAATATTCTCAGGAACTTCGCTAAATCAAGTTGGTCAAGCTATTGAGATTATTTTAATGACAATGGCTGTTTATTTAACATTGAGTATTTTAATTTCTATTTTAATGAATTATATAAACTCTAGAATGCAGATAAAGGAGAGATAGCATGGCAATTTATGAAAAACTAGAAGCAAGACCAGCTCCTTTAGGTACAAGAGGTATAATCCACTGGATAAAAGAGAACCTTTTTCCATCTATTCTTAGTTCAGTATTAACAATACTATCTTTTTACATTCTATATATAATTGTTCCACCTTTATTAGATTGGATGATTTTTGATGCAACTTGGAGTGGTACAAAAGAAGAGATTACAAAAGAAGGTGCTAGATGGATTTTTATATTTGAAAAATTCAATCAGTTTATCTATGGTTTTTATCCAGAAGAATTATATTGGCGTCCTAACTTAGCACTGTTTATTTTTGCTGTGTATGTAATAGCATTTAAAAGAGTTAATGTTAAGTTAAAAGCATTTATTATTATCTCTTTTCCTATTATTGCATTTATTTTAGTATCTGGTGGTTTTGGGCTTGAGCATGTTGAAACTGAAAAATGGGGAGGATTACTTCTTACTATTATAGTTGCATCTGTAGGTATTGTTGCGTCATTTCCTATTGGAATTTTATTTGCTTTAGGTAGACAGTCTAATATGCCAATTATTAGAACACTTAGTATTATTTATATTGAGTTTATTAGAGGTGTTCCTTTAATTACATTGCTATTTATGGCTTCTGTAATATTACCTTTATTCTTTCCTGAGGGAATGGATTTTGATAAATTATTAAGAGCACTTATTGGTATTACATTATTTCAAGCTGCTTATATTGCAGAAGTTGTGCGTGGTGGACTTCAAGCTATTCCAAAAGGTCAATATGAAGCAGCAGATGCTTTAGGATTAACTTATTGGAAATCAATGGGATTGATTATACTTCCACAAGCACTTAAAATATCAATACCAAATCTTGTTGGGTCTTTTATTTCATTATTTAAAGATACGACACTTATTTTAATTATTGGATTATTTGATATATTAGCAATGGTTACATTAACAAATAATGATACCAACTGGCTAGGGTTTGAAACAGAAGGTTATGTATTTGTAACAATGATTTATTGGATTATTTGTTTTAGTATGTCTAGATATGCTAAATCAATTGAAGACAAATTTAACACAGATCACAAATAGCAAAGAAGAATAGGAAAAATTATGAGTGAATTAGAATATATGATAGAAATGAATGAAGTTAATAAATGGTACGGAGATTTTCATGTACTTAAAAATGTTAATTTAAAAGTTAAAAAAGGTGAAAGAGTTGTAATTTGTGGACCATCTGGTTCTGGAAAGTCTACTACTATTAGATGTATTAATAGACTTGAGCCTTTTCAAGAAGGACAAATTATTGTTAAGGGATTAGAATTAACTGAAGATGTTAAAAGAATTAGAGAAGTACGAACTCATGTTGGAATGGTGTTCCAACACTTTAATCTTTTCCCTCATCTTTCAATTTTAGAAAATCTTATCTTAGCACCAACTTGGGTTGGAAAAAAGCCAAGAGATGAAGCTATTAAGACTGCAATGCATTATTTAGAAAGAGTAAAAATTGCAGACCAAGCTGATAAATATCCAAATCAATTATCAGGTGGACAACAGCAACGTGTGGCAATTGCTAGATGTTTATGTTCTGATCCTGATATTATGTTATTTGATGAGCCAACAGCAGCACTAGATCCTGAGATGATTGGTGAAGTTTTAGATGTTATGACTGAATTAGCAAATGATGGTATTACTATGGTTTGTGTTACACATGAAATGGGATTTGCTAAAAAAGTTGCTGATAGAGTAATCTTTATGGATCAAGGTCAAATAGTTGAAGAAAATGAACCAAATGAATTCTTTGATAATCCACAATCTGATAGATTAAAGATGTTCTTAGAACAAATTTTAGATCATTAAAAAAGTATAAAACTTATATACAATAATAAAACGAATACCTAAAAAATATTCGTTTTACTCTTAACTACTTGCTAACCAAACACCAATACCCATCATCAAAGTACCAGCTACTTTATTTATAAATCTAACGTTTGAGCTATTTTGTAATAACTTTCTTAAAGTCTTACCTCCACTTGCATAAATAACTAAACATGTAAATTCCAAAACTAAAATTATAAATAATAAAATTAATAACTGAGAAGTCATAGGTAATTTTTCATCTATAAAAGGAGGAAGAAGTGCTATAAAAAAAGCCCAGCCTTTTGGATTTGCAATTGCTGTAATAAATCCTTGAATAGCTAAACTTTTTTTAGAAATATTATAATTACACCCATCTAAACTTAATGCCATTTTACCTCGTGAAAGCCACATTTGAATACCAAGATAAATCAAGTAAGCTCCCCCAGCATATTTTAAAACTAAAAATATACTTGGATATTTAAGCATAATAGTAGCAACACCTACAACAGAAGCAGTAGCAACAAGTGCAACACCAATAAGCTCACCATACATCATATAAAATGTTTTTTTTAAACCAATACTCATACCCATACTCAAAGACAATGTCATGCACATTCCAGGAGTAATAGATACAATAAAAAAAGTAGGAATAAAAACAGCTAAAAGTGCGAAATTTACAAAATCCAAGATTATCCTTTAAAATATAATTATATATAAAAGAAAATAAAAGTTTAGTCTTATTAAAATCGTTACGAAAAGTATCATATGTATTTAGATATTATATAAAAATAATAAATTTGTAAAAAAAATACCTACGTAGCATTAAAATAGCATTTTTTATGATATACTTACAGCAATAGAAGTTTTATCTATAATCTCTCCTTAGTGAAAAAATTACGTAGCTGTAAAAATTTTTTCAAGATAAAACTTCTCCTAACTCACTAATTATAAAAAATCGAAATCTTTATGATGTTAAAATGATTTTATTTGAATATATTTAAATGTTTTTTTAATATATAAAATCAGAGCGTGCGAACAAAAAAAAAGGATAAGTCAAATGACTTATCCTTTTTTTTACTAATATAAAATATCTTCTTACATATATTTTTTAAGTACATCTGGAATACTTATAGTTCCATCTTCATTTTGATAATTTTCCATAATAGCAACAAGTGTTCTTCCTACTGCTAAACTTGAACCATTTAAAGTATGAGTTAATATATTTTTCTTTCCATCTTTGTATCTGATTTTTGCACGTCTAGATTGGAATTCTTTTGTATTAGAAATAGATGAGATTTCTCTATATTTATTTTGTCCTGGTAACCAAACTTCTAAATCAATTGTTGTAGCTGCTGAAAAACCTAAATCCCCAGTACAAAGCTGTACTTTTTGGTGAGATAGACCTAAAGAAGTTAATAAATCACTAGCACAAGAAACCATATCTTCAAATACTTTTTGGCTTTGCTCTGGTGTTGTAATTGCTACCATTTCAACTTTATCGAATTGATGTTGTCTAATAAGCCCTCTAGTATCTCTACCTGCGCTTCCAGCCTCTTTTCTAAAACAAGGAGTATAAGAAGTCATTAACATAGGTAATTCTTCACTTGGTATAATCTCATCATTATAAAGATTTGTTAAAACAACTTCTGCAGTTGGTATTAAATATAAGTCTTCGCCATCAATTTTAAATAAATCATCTTCAAATTTTGGAAGCTGACCCGTTCCTTGAAGTGTATTTGTATTTGCCATAAAAGGTACATACCATTCTTCAAAACCTCTTTTAGCATTAAAATCAAGCATATAGTTTATTAAAGCTCTCTCCATCTTAGCAGCCTGACCTCTCATAGCTACAAATCTAGATTTCGCTAGTTTTACACCTCTTGGAAAATCTAATGAACCATCTCTTTCACCTAAATCCCAGTGCTCTTTTGGTGTATAAGAAAACTCTGGTTTTTCTCCAATCGTTTCTAATACAACATTCTCATTTTCATCTGCACCATTTGGAACATCATCATCTGGCATATTTGGAACACCTAAAGCAATAGTTGTAAGTTCTTCTTCTAAAACTCTTACTTCATCTTCTAATGTTTGTTTATTGTTTTTAAGTTCATTGATATTCTCTTGAAGTGGTGCTATATCTAAGCCCTCTTTTTTATATCTTCCAAACTCTTTAGATAGTTTATTTTGCTCAGCTGTAACATTTTCCATATCTTGTCTTTTTTGCTTTGCATTTTCTGAGATAGATTTTAAGTTGTCTAAAATTTCTTGGGCTACACCTTTTCTTTTTAAGGCATTAGCGACATTATCAAAATCTTTTTGTAGTAGTTTTATATCAATCATCTTTTCTCTTTGTGTTTATATTTTTGGAGATTATATCTAAAAATTGCTACAAAGAGATTAGATGGAAAGTAATGTTATCCGTTCATTTCCATTTTAATTAGAACTTCACCCTCAACGTATTGAGTTTTAAATTTATGTTTATCACAGAAGTCTTCATTCATAACTTCACACATTTCATTTGCTTTTTTTAATGCATCATCTACTGTTTCACATTCAGTAACTTGTTCAAAGTCTGAATTTCTGAAACAACCACATGCTCTTTCAACTCTTACTGTTGCCATATATTATTCCTTATTTTTTTGGAATTGTATCATAAAGATATTTTAATTATCTTTTAAAATAAACTTTTATTAATTTTAGCTACTTTAGCTATAATTACAAAAAAATTTTAAGGAAATATATTTTGAGAATTTTATCAGGTATTCAACCATCAGGAACTATTCATATTGGAAACTATTTTGGAATGGTTAAGAAGATGATTGAATCTCAAAATGATGGTGAATTATTTGCATTTATAGCTTCATATCATGCATTAACATCAGTAAAAGATAAAGCAGTTTTAGAGCAAAATACATTTGAAGCAGCTGTAAACTTTTTAGCACTTGGAATGGATCCTGAAAAATCTACATTTTGGGTACAGCATGATGTAAAAGAAGTATTAGAACTTTACTGGGTATTATCAAATCACACATCAATGGGCCTATTAGAACGTGCACATTCTTATAAAGATAAGACAGCAAGAGGAATTCAAGCAAATCATGGTTTATTTTCTTATCCTGTATTAATGGCAGCTGATATTTTACTATTTGATTCAAATATTGTGCCAGTTGGAAAAGATCAAATACAACATGTTGAAATGACAAGAGATATTGCAACTTCAATTAATCATGCTTATAAACAAGAGTTATTTGTATTACCCCAATCAAAAGTAGATGAAGATGTAGCAACAGTTCCAGGAACTGATGGTGCTAAAATGTCTAAGTCTTATGGAAATACTATAGATATGTTTAACACTAAGAAAAAGATTAAAAAACAAGTTATGGGAATAGTAACTGATTCAAAAGAACTTGATGAAGTTAAAGAATGGCAAAACTGTAATATTTATAAATTATCTGAATTATTTATGAACGAAAATGAATTAAAAGATTTACAAAAAAGATATGAAACAGCTGGTGAAGGTTATGGACATTTTAAACTAACACTACTTGATAAAATAAATGAACATTTTGCACCTTATGAAGAAAGAAGAGTACATCTTTTAGAAAACCCTAAAGAAGTTCACGAGATATTAGCTTATGGAGCTTCTAAGGCTTCTAAAATAGCTGGAGAGAAAATGAAAATTATAAGAGATGCAATCGGATTAATCTAGTTAATATAAAAGAGATTTTCTTTTATATTAATTATTCTTTTTACAGATAAATATTAGTTTATCCGCTTCTTCATCTGTATGAAGATTAAAATTTATTACATCTTCAACGCTAAAGCCTACTTTTTTTAGCATATTTTTTAAAATTTTTAATTCATGATAATACTGAGTAATACTATCTTCTTCTTTTTTATATAAATTGTTTTTAGACTTTTCAAAAAATGTAATATCAGTTTTAAGTTGCTTATCTTCAAATAAAGCATCAATTCCTATAAACTTATCACCAAGATTAATATTTAAACTACCTTGTGCTATTTCTTCAAAACCAAATAGTGAATTTACGTCAAATATAAAATATCCATCATTTTCTAAGATATTGAATGTATCTTTAAAAAAATCTTCAAGAGATGAGTTTGGTATATAGTTAATAACATCAAAAATTGCAGTAGCACAGGAGAATTTTTCTTCTACTTCACTCAAAGCAATTGCATCAGCTCTTAAGCCTTGTGCTTGACAAATTCTAATTTGTTCAACACTCAAATCAATACCGTATGCTTTTACTTCATTTGCTCTTAAGTGCATCATAAAAGCACCTTGTCCACAACCAATATCTATAATATCATCTAATTGTTTTTCAAAAACTATTGAAAGAAAATATGAATGAAGATTTTTAACTTCATCTTCTAAACCTAAATACTCTTCAACTTTTGAATAAAGTTCTAAACCCATTATAATTGTGCTTCAATCTTTTCTTTTAAGTCTAAGATTAAATCTTTTTTTGCATAAAAAGAGTTTTTATTTGCGATTAAATGTGCTGAGCTTTCCATAATAGTAGGACCTACTTCTAAACCATTTTGCTTCATAGTTTCACCTGTTTCTACAATATCAACAATACAATCAGATAGATTTACTAAAGGTGCTAATTCAATAGAACCATAAAGCTTAATAATATTTACAGCCATCGCTTTTTCTTCAAAATATCTTTTGGCGATTTTTTCATGTTTAGTAGCAACAGTAATTGTACTTTTTGTTAAGTCAAGTTCTTCACCTTTTCTTAATCCAAAAGCAACTTTACATCGTCCTAATTCTAAATCTAATAATTTTATTAAGTCATATTCTTTTTCTTCTAATACATCAAGTCCAACAACTCCCAAATCAGCAGCTCCATGCATAACATATGTTGGTACATCTTGATTTCTTACATTTAAAAATCTAAATCCAGCTTTTTCAAGTATAAGTTTTCTGTCTTCAAAAACAAACTTTTCTCCAAAAGCCTTTTCAAACTTTTCTAATGTCTCTTTAGCAATTCTTCCCTTAGGCAATGCAATTGTTAGCATCAATAATCCTTTTCATATTTTCAAATATTAAATCTTTTTTATATACACTATTTTTAAAATAACCACTTAAAACTAAACCATCTCCACCTGTAAATATAATACTTTTATCTTTTGCAACTTCTTTGATTGGTAAAATGATAGATTTCAATATCGCATATTGTATGGCATCTTTTGTTTGAAGCGGTATTTTATCTAAATTTATTTCTTTTTCAAAATCAAATTTTAGTTTTTTTGATATTTTAGGATATGCTTTTTTGTATGAACTCATACCTAATAAAATAAATCCACCTTTATGAATACCTTTTTTCATAACATCAACTGTGATTGCACTTCCTGCATCCACTATAACTGCATCTTTTGCAAAAATACAAGCAAGTGCTCTATCTATACCTTGACCTTTGTACTGTGTTTTAAAATCTAAATACTTTTTTATATTTATAGCATCAGGATTTGAAGCTAGTAATTTTTTTGTAGCCTTTTTATTTACAGATACAAAAACAATTTGTTCTTCAAACTTTGGAATATTATCTTTTATAGAATATTTCTTATGTTTTTTTTCAATTAAGAAGTCAAAAGTTGTATTTCCAATATCACATAAAATCAATATATACACTCCACTTATTTTCAATCAAATATGCCTTAGCTTTTGAGCACAAAGGAGAAGAAACTAATAATACTTTTTTCTTAAAACTATGATCAAGATTTGAAGAAAGTGTTTCACATAGGTTCATTAAATCATCTGCATTTTTTCGTAAGAATCTACTTTTAGCATCAACAATAAAAATAGCATAAAACTCTTTTTTAACAGAAGTAGCATGATATATACCTATTTTTTTTCTTGAACCTAACTCTTTTGGCATAATTTCATTTATTTGTTTAAATATAATATCTTTCTTTGTAAAATAATTTGTTAATTCTTTCAATTGTTACCTTTATATAATTGCGATTATAACTAATTAAATCTTTTATTCAAAAATTAATACACATTCTTTCTCTTTTATCTTCTTTTATACTTTAAATCTAATAAGTTTTGATATTATATAAAAAAATCACCTATGAAGAACAAATAAAAATCTTAAGAGCAATAAGTTGAAATGAATATAAAACATAAAAAAGAAAACTTAATTATCGTTGGAGCAGGATTAAGTGGTTTATATACTGCATTTTTGTTACAAGATAAATATAATATTACTATATTAGAAGCTAGAGAAAGAATTGGTGGAAGAGTATTAAGTATTGATGGTTTAGACTTAGGCCCTTCATGGGTCTGGCCTGATCATACAAATATACTAAAACTTATAAAAGATTTTAAGCTTGAACTAATTGAACAATATAATAACGGCTATGCAATTTATGATGATAAAACTGAAGCTCAAAAATTTACAGCACAAAAAGCAGCACCCTCTTTTAGAGTAAAAGGAGGTATGCATAAAATTATTGAGAAATTAGAAAATATATTAAAAGAAAATTCAAATGTAAAAATACATCTTGAAGAAGAAGTAGAAGAAGTAGAATATACAAATTCAACACTAAGTATAAAAACAAATGAAAATTCATATCAATGTGATAAAATAGTATTTACAATTCCTCCAAGACTAGTAACACAAGATATATCTTTTAATCCTCCAATTGCTTTATCATCAATAAATAAATTAAATGACATTGCAACATGGATGGGACATACAGCAAAAGCTGCAATTAGTTTTGAAAAGAATTTTTGGATAGAAAAAGGTTTAAGTGGTTTTATTTTTTCAAATATTGGTCCACTTATGGAAGTACATGATTCTAGTTATAAAGATAATGCTGCTCTTATTGGTTTTTTTCATTCAAAAGCTAAAATAGAAAAAGAAAGTATAAAAAAGCAAATAAAAAGAATATTTCCTTTAGATGATAAATATATAAAAAATATTTATTCAATAGATTGGAGAGAAGAAAAATACACTTCAAGTTTAAAAGACAAAGATGTAAATATGCAATACTTTTCTTATGGATATGATTTATCTTTATTTGATGAAAAAGTTGATTTTGCTGGAACGGAATCTAGTTATGAAAATGGTGGATACCTAGAAGGTGCCCTTTTAAGTGCAATAAAGATTTCTAATAAATTACTTTAATGCACTTAAAATTAAGCCTTTTTGAATTTATTAGATTTTTTGATTTTAGAATAATACCAAAACCCAATAATTGCTAAACAAATTAAGATACTAACAATTATATATCTTAAGTATTCTTTTACTAAAGCTTCATTATCACCTAAATAGTATCCAAGAAGTGTTAATATAACTACCCAAATAGAAGCACCTAATGTAGTATAAAATGAAAATGTAAAAAGATTCATTCTAGCAAGTCCTGCTGGAAATGAAATGTATTGTCTTACTGCTGGAATCAATCGTCCTGAGAATGTAGAAATATGCCCATGAGATTTGAAAAAATCTTCCATTTTTGAAATAGTTTCTTCTTTAATAAAAAAATATTTCCCATACTTAATTAAAAAAGCTCTTCCAAATTTTACAGCTAAAAAATAGTTTAAAAGTGCACCTGTTAAAGAACCTGCAATTCCTGAAAATACTACAATATAGATATTCATTTCACCTTTATAAGCTAAGTAGCCAGCAGGTATCATAACAACTTCTGAAGGAAAGGGGAAAAATGAGCTTTCTAAAAACATCATAATAAAAATACCAATATAACCTAAGCTACCTACAGTATCTACAACAAAGTTAACAATATCATGAAGCATTAGAATACCTTTATTTTATTAAGTTTTTCCATTTCAAAATAGAATCATTTATCAGTTGGAAAATTTGATCTTCATTAGGAGCTGTTTCATCAAAATAATCAGAAACAATTTTTAGTATATAAAAATCTTGAATATTTTCTTTACATGTTTGTCTAAAGAATTCTGCTTGTTTGTCAACAAGAAGTGTTTCTAAGTTTTCATCTGTTTCTAAAGCTTTTTCAACTGTAGTAACATTTGCAAAATTAAGTCCATTGATAAATCGGTTAGTACAAAAAAGTGTCCCTAAAGCAATTGAACCATCACTACAAGAAGCGATACTTAAGTCAAAAGCTTTAGAAATTTCGAAGTTATTGAAAATATAATTTAAAGAATCTAATATCTGTTCTTTACTTACACCAGAAACTATAAGTATTAAATCATCATTAGAATAAATTGTATTTTCAATTGGATTAGCTAATTTCTCTAAATTAAAGAAATCAACTATAGGTTGTGCTTCTATTAAAGAAGTAGTGTGAATTAATATCTTTGACATATTAATCAACAATAGAGCCTAAACTCTAAAGTTTACTATCTTTTAAGTTCTTTAATTCTTGCAGCTTTACCTTTTAATCCTCTTAAGTAATGTAATTTAGCTCTTCTTACTCTACCTCTTCTTAATACTTCAAAAGTTTTGATTGAATCAGAGTATAATGGGAAAATTCTTTCAACACCAACAGAGTTAGCACCAATTTTTCTTACATTAAAAGTTGCAGAAACACCTTCACCATGTCTTGCAATTACGATACCTTCGTAAGTTTGAACTCTCTTTTTTTCACCCTCTTTAATTTCAATACCAAGTCTTACTGTATCTCCAGCTCTAAATAATGGGATCTCTTTTGACTCTGTTTGTGCAGTTTCGAAACTAGCAATATATCTGTTTTTCATTGTTTTTCCTTGTTAGGTCTATAATATTTTGTCTTACAAATTGACATCTGGTTTTTTAAGTCGGAAATTTTACTATGATTTCCCTTTAAAAATTCTTTAACTACACTTAATTTTTGGAAAACTTCAGGTTTAGCAAAAGATGGCGCTTCTAAAAGTTGGTTTTCATAACTCTCAACGTCCAAAGATTGGGCATTCCCTAAAACTCCATCTACATTTCGAGAAATTGCATCACTCATAGTTAAAGATGGTAATTCGCCACCTGTTAAAACGAATTCTCCAACAGAAAATACTTCATTTGCGTATTTTTCTATCACTCTTTCATCAATACCTTCATATCTTCCACTTACAAAAACGATGTTTTTTTTCTTTGCTAAACGCTTTGCATCATTTTGTCTAAATGGCTTTGCAGCTGCTAAAGGAAAAATTATATAAGCATCTTCATTTTCTTTTTTAATTTTATCTAAACAATCAAATAAAGGCTGGCAAGTCATAAGCATTCCAGCTCCCCCTCCAACCATTTGTTTATCAACTTTTTGATGTTTATTAGTAGTGTAATCTCTAGGATTATAAAACTCATAATTAATAAAACCAGATTCAACAGCTCTTTTTAAAATCGAATCTTGAAAATATGGTTCAATTAAATTAGGAAATAGTGTTACAAAAGTAAATTTCAATCTCATTATCACACACTTTAATAGTAAAAGTATGCACTCCTTTTTTTTAAGAATACTATCATATTTATACCTAAATAAACTTTTAGATTATGCTTCTAATATTTAATTCTTTTGATAATATCTCTTTTGCTAATTTTATGTTTCTTATCTTTGTAAATATTTTCTTCTAAGAGTTTAATAAAAGAGCTAAAATCTTCATTATTTTTATCTTTTATTAAATGCAAATACAGTTCTTTATCATTTTTACTTTTTTTAATTTTAATATATAAAGATGTCTTTTTCTTTTTATTATAAGCTTTGAAATATTTAAATACAAAAAGAGACATAAAGCCAAGAAGAATACCCCCTAGAGCAAAGATATATTTTAACTTATAATCATCGCCTAAGTTGACTTTTGCTTCTTCTACCTCTATATAAATAGGCTTAGTTCTTACTTCTGTAATCATTTCCTTCTGCATATCAAAATATTTTAGAGAAAAAGATGGAATTGTAAAACTTTTATCAGCAACTACTAAAAACTTTTGAGTAAAAATACCTTCGTAACTTTTATCAACAAACTCTTTTTCTACTATTGAAATATCTTTAAATACAGTTTGTTCTTCTATGAACAAAGAAAAGTCTTTAATATCTTGAATATTTCCTTTTCCTTTTATTTCTAAAGTTAAAGAAACAGATTCATTTGCTTTTAATTTGCTTTTATTTACCTCTGCTAAAATACTATAATCGCCTTGTATAGGAATGTTTTCTGCTAAAGGATAGACTTCTATTCTTAGTTCATTTGAATATTCTTTTTTCCATTTTATGTATTTTCTTATCTTTTTATTGCTGATATTAATTTTTTGTTTAGGAAGACTAAATTCTCCTGTACTTTTAGCATCTATTAAATATTCATAAACATAAGTAGTAGAATTTTCTTTTTTTATAATTTGATTGTATGTTAATTTTTTACTCCAAAAATCATCTGTATCATAATCTTCAAAGTAAACTTGAGTATTTTTATCTTCGCCACTTAGAACTAATTTTAAAGTAACTTTTACTGTTTCATTTAAAAATATACTTTTTTTTGAAATTGCTTGTGTAAATTGAACATTTCCAAATAAATATGATGGTAAGAATATTAATAAAAGTATCCTACCAAGGTTTTTTATTATCATTTATAATTCCTTTTTCAAGTGGAATAAGTAGCGTATTAGTTTTATTTATATTTATGCTTTTATTCCATTTTTGTTCAAAATAAGTATTAAATAGTAATTTATTATTTTCATTTGAATCAAGTTCTTCTAATTTTTCCTTAATTAAAATATTTTCATCTTCATAATCAAACACTCCTATTTCTATATCATTGTTATTCTTTTTTCTTTTTGATTCGGATAAAAGTGTATCTTCATCAAAATCAGAATCTTCAAATAAAGTATCTTTATTAGTTTCAAATAATTTACCTTTTCTATCTAGAAATGTTTTATTTTTATAAGTTTTATCTTTTAAAGTACTTTTTTCTGTATAGAGGTTTTTTAATCTAGCAAGTTCCAAATTAAATTTTGTTTTTTCATCTTTCTTATAGTTTAATGCTTTTTCATTATAAGATATTACTTGTTCAAAATCCCCTAATTTTGCATAAGTATTGGCCATATTATGATTCACTTGATGTAATAAACTTATGTCTTTTACTTTTTTATAGTAAATTATAGCCTTGTCATATTCTTCAAGAATATATAATATATTAGCTATGTTATAAAATATTTTGTCATTTTTATTTTTTATTTTTTCAAAATTGGCCAATGATAATTCATATTTATTATCTTCAAGAAAATCATTCCCTTTGAAAAGGTAATAATCATCTAGAATATCTGCTTGTAAAAAGTGCGTAGAAAAAAGAATGCACATTACTATAAATCTCATCTAAAGCCTTTTATTTCAAATCTTGACAACATAAAAAATAGAAAAGAAAAAATTATAAAGATATAAAACAACTCTATTTTATTTTCAGAACTAACCTCAATACTGGAATCAAACTTCTTCCTAATTGAGTCTATTATTATTTTAAAATCATTATTTTTCAAAGAGTATTCTTGAGACAATCCATCTGTTTTGCTACTTAATATATTGATATTTTGATTTAATTTTGAAATTACAATGTCTTGATTTTTATTTTTTACTAACTCTTCTTTATATTTTATAACGCTACCTTGTTTTGATGCAATTAAATAACTATAAACAGAGATATTATTTTTGTTTG
This sequence comes from uncultured Campylobacterales bacterium, assembly GCA_905479135.1. GTDB lineage: Bacteria > Campylobacterota > Campylobacteria > Campylobacterales > Arcobacteraceae > Poseidonibacter. Next base: position 21,420 of record CAJQLJ010000058.1, read on the forward strand.
CATAGTTTACCTCATCAGTAAAATTATCTTCATCCCCTCCATCACTTATTAGCAAAATCACTTTATTTTTTCTATGTTTTAATATCTCATTTGAAGCTTTTAAGATTGATAAAAAATTTGTTCCATCTTTATTAATATTTTTTAAATCAATATTTTTTGTTAAGAATGAAATGATTTCATAATTATTGCTTGAAGGTATTATCATATAAGTTTGGTTGGAAAATCCTAGTAATGCTATTTTTTCACCCTGTAAGTTTTTTAAAAGTTGTGCTATTTTTTCTTTTGCAAAATCAAACCTATTGGGTTTCACATCTTGACTTAACATTGATTTTGAAACGTCTAAAGCTATAACAAACTCAATATCTAATATTTTACTTTTAGCATTTGATGAAATAATAACTGGTCGAGAAAGTGCAATTACAATACAGATAAAACTTGATATCAAAAATATTGCTTTTCTGTCCATTTTATATCTATAAATATAAATAAGAACAAAAAGAAGTAAATATAAAAATTCTATATTTATAAAATTCATTTTTTAATCCTATTTATAAAAATCAATATCATTAAACAAATTAAGGAAAAGATAAGTGAGTATTTATAAAAATATTGGATTTCTATACGTTTTGATATTTCTATTTTACTTTTTTCTAATTCATCAATTGAGTCGTAAATACTTGCTAATCCTTTAGCTTCTGAACTTACGAAAAACTTTCCATTAGTTTGCTTTGCAATTAAAGATAAGGCTTCTTTATTATAATCACCTTCTTCTCCAATTGCTATAGTATAAACCTTTATATTATATTTTTTTGCATTTTGGATAGCTATTTGCAAAGGTACACTTTCTTTAGTATTTATTCCATCTGTTAAAAGTATTAAAATCTTGTTTTTATTTCTTATTTCTTTAAATAAATTTGAACTAACATATAATGCTTCATTAAGTGCCGTTCCAATATTTCCAGCAACACCAATTTCAATATATTTTAAGATGTCCAATAAAGGTTTCTTATCATAGGTAAAAGGAACAGCTATATAAACATCTTGTGCAAATAAAGTTAAACCCAATCTATCAAATTTTCTTTTTTCAACAAACATTCTTATAATTTCTTTGGTATTTTCAAATTTATCCTTACTTCTCATACTTTCACTAGCATCAATACTTAAAACTATTTCATAACCTTCTGCACTCTCTTCAGATATAGTTTTTGTCTTAATTGGACTAGCCAATGAAAAAGCTAAGAATAAAACCATTAGAAATTCTAAAATACTATGTAAGTCTTTTTTCTTTTTAACGATTGATTCTAAGACTTCCATATTTGAGAAGTAAACTTCTTTTAGCTTTTTTTTACATAATAATTTACACAATATATAAAGTAAAACAATTAAAAAAGCTAATGGATATTCAAACTGCCAAGTCATCTATATACTCTTTTAGTAATATCTTTAAATCTTTAGATAAAGCGATATCTTTTCTTTGATATTTTAATGGTTCTATTTTTAATAATATTCTTTCTAATCTAAGATTATTATCTTCACTTTTGCATTGTTTAGCAAGAAGTGTAAATTCATATAGAACTTTTCTGGTTTCACAAGTATCAAAATCAAGACTTTTTAACTTTGTAATTAACTCTACTTCTTTTGATATGTATAGGTTTTCTTTTTTTTTCAGCTTTTTTATTAAAAAAAATATAAGCATAAGCAATATTATTAAACAAAGCAGTATATAAACATAATAGAGGTAATCAATTTTAAGTTCCACAAAATTCATATTGCCTTGAAATTTATCGTATGTATTCATTTTACATCTTTAAAGAAAGTTCTTAATGTTTCATAAGGATTTTCATGGGTATAAAACTTTTTATATTTTATATTATAATTTTTAAAATACTCTTCAAGCTTTTTATCATAATCTTTCATGTATTTATCATATTCTTTTATTGTCTTTGCATCTATATTCATATTCTTTTTATTTAAACTATTTGTATTAACAATATTATAGTCACCATGAAAGGAAAGATTCTCTTCTTTTTTATCTCTAATAACACAACAGTATATTTCATAATTTAAAAACAGTTCTTCAAACTCTGGTAACTTTAAAAAATCTCCAACAAAAAAGATTATGGATTTTGTTTTTACTTTCTTTAATATACAGTTTTGAAGCTCTTTATAATTAATATTAGTATTTAAAGCATCTAATGTAATTAATTTGTCGTAAGCTAGGTTCATATAGTTTTTGTTTGAAGAAAATTCGAAAAAAAACTTTTCTTGTTCATCAAAAGATAATAAAGCAAGAGAGTCTTTATTCTTTAATGTAATATAATTTAATGCGGTAAAAACCGTAAGTGCTAAATTTTTTTTCGAATTTTCTTCAAAATATAAACCACCACTATTTAAGTAGCCTACTAAAACATTTATTTGTTTATTATCAAAAAAAGTGTTTACACTTGGAGTTCTAGTTCTTGCAGTAATTTTCCAATTTAAATGTCTTATATCATCATCTATTGTATATTCTCTTACCTCATTAAACTCAAAAGCACTACCACTAACAGTACTAATATGTTCTCCATAATTGTTTGAGAAAAACTTTTTTCTAGTTTGCAAGACTATGTCTTTTAGTTGATTAAACATTATGGCGAAGGGATAACTTCAATTATTTTATTTAAAATATCATTTGCTGTTATATTATTTGTATTGGCGTTATAATTTAATATGATTCTATGTTCTAAAACTTGATGAACTACTTGTATAACATCATAAGGTGTCACAAAGTCTTTTCCATTTAGAAAAGCTCTTACTTTACATGCATTATGTAAATCAATAGTTCCTCTAGGACTTGCTCCAAATAAAATATATTTTGATATATCTTCAATATTGTATTTAGAAGGTTCTCTTGTAGCAAATATTATTTTTAATATATACTTTGAGATTTCATCATCAAGATGAACCTCTTTAACTTTTTGTTTTAAAGTTTCTAAGTTTTTGAAACTAAGAACTTGATTAATCACTTCAAAACCTTTACTCGTAGCTCTTTTAGCAATTTCGAATTCTTCATCAAAACTGTTGTAATCAACTTTTACTTTTAGCATAAACCTGTCTAAACTGGCTTCAGGTAAATCATACGTTCCATCTTGATCAATAGGATTTGAAGTAGCTAAAACCATAAAAGGAGAATCAAGTTTAAAAGTAGTTTCACCAATTGTTACTTGTTTTTCTGCCATTGCTTCAAGTAATGCTGATTGTACTTTTGCCCCTGCTCGATTTATTTCATCAGCTAAAAGTAAATTTGTAAAAATAGGACCATGCTTGATTGAAAATTCATTTTTCTTTAAATCTAAAATCTCATTACCTGTTATGTCTGATGGAAGTAAATCAGGAGTAAATTGAACTCTTTTAAAATTTAAACCCATTGTTTGGGCAAAAGATTTAACAGCTGTAGTTTTTGCAACACCAGGAACTCCTTCTAATAATATATGACCATTTGATAATAAAGCGATAAGAATACTATCGATTAAATTATCATGTCCAACTATTACTTTTTTGATTTCCTTTTTTATATCATCTATCATTAAATATTCCTATTTTTACTTTAAAATGGTTTTGATTATACAATAAATTATACTTATAATTTTTGAAAATGTATTAATTAGCAATTTAAAAGTAGTTAATTATTATGAAAACATAATTTGGATAATATAAATTATAAATAATGAAATAATAAGAAGTAAAATGATCACATTAAACGATGTTAAAAATGCAAAAAAAAGATTAGCAAATACAGTTTTAAATACTCCCTTAGTTAAAGCTCCAATTTTAAGTAATGATTTAAACGCCCAAATATATTTAAAAGAAGATAATTTACAACTAACAGGTAGTTTTAAAATTAGAGGTGCTTTTAATAAACTAGCAATGATGGACGATAAGGTAAGAAAAAATGGAGTAGTTGCTGCAAGTGCAGGAAATCATGCTCAAGGTTTAGCATATGCTGCAAAACACTTTAATTGTGAAGCAACTATATTCATGCCAGAGTCAACACCACTTACAAAAATAAGTGGTGTTAAATCATATGGTGCGAATGTAGTTTTAATTGGAGAAAACTTTGATGAAGCATATGCAAAGGCAAGAATATTTGCCAATGAAAATAAAAAAGAATTCATTCACCCATTTGCAGATGATGCAGTTATTGCAGGTCAAGGTACAATTGCTTTAGAAATCTTAGAAAAAATTGAAGATATTGAACACATAGTTATTCCAATTGGTGGGGGAGGATTAATTTCTGGAATTGCAATTGCAGCAAAAGAAATAAACCCAAATATAAAAATAACAGGTGTTGTTGCAAGTGGTGCTAGAGGAATGAAAGAATCTTTTGAAGCTAGGATGCCAATTGATTCAGTATCAGTAAAAACTATTGCTGATGGAATTGCTGTAAGAGATGTGACACCTAAATTACTTGATATTATTTTAGAATATGTAGATGAAATAGTTGAAGTAAGTGATAATGAGATTGCAAATGCTATTTTATTTTTATTAGAAAAGCATAAACTAATTGTTGAAGGCGCAGGTGCTGTTGCAACTGCTGCTATTATGCATAGAAAAGTAGATGTTGAAGATCAAAAAGTTTGTTCAATTGTTTGTGGTGGAAATATTGATGTAACTATGCTTTCTTTGATTATTGATAAAGGTTTAGTAAAATCATTTAGAAAAATGAATCTAATAGTAACACTAATGGATAAACCTGGCGCACTTATGAGATTAACTGATGTATTAAGACAAAGTGAGGCAAATATTGTGCAAATAGATTATGATAGAAACTCTGTAAAGCTTGAGTTTGGTGAAGCTCATGTTACTATTGCTGTTGAAACAAAAGGTGAAGAACACCAAAAACTTATACGTGAAAATTTGAAACAAAGTGGATATAGATTTAAACAAATATAAATTTAATACAAAATCTTTATTTGTTTTTTAGAAAACAAATCCTATAATGCATGAATAATTTAGTATTGAGAAACAAACAAAAGGAAGAAAATGGAAGGAAGACTATTTACATTTTTGGGATCAATCGGTGGTCACGGCCAAGAATGGATCATCTTATCACACTTTGTCCTTGTGGTAGGAATAGTATTTTTATTAGCAAGAGCAGCTACAAAAAGGTTACAGTTAGTACCTAATGGTTCGCAAAACCTTATGGAAGCATATATTGGTGGAGTTATATCTATGGGTGCTGATACAATGGGTGAAGCAAACGCAAGAAGATATTTACCATTAATTGGTTCATTAGGAATAGTAATTGTTGTTTCAAACTTAATGGGAGTTATTCCAGGTTTTGAATCACCAACTGCAAATATTAACTTTACTTTATCATTAGCATTAATCGTATTTGTTTACTACAATTACGTTGGTATTAAAACAAATGGTTTTATCAATTACTTTAAACATTTTATGGGGCCAATGCCTGTATTAGCACCATTAATGTTCCCAATTGAAATCATTTCACATATATCAAGAATTATTTCATTATCTTTTAGACTTTTTGGAGCTATTAGAGGTGATGATATGTTCTTAATGGTACTTCTAATGTTAGTACCTTGGATTGTGCCACTTTCTGGATTCTTTATGTTAACAGCATTTGGTGTATTACAAGCATTTATTTTCATGATCTTAACATATGTATATATCGCAGGATCAGTTATGATGGCTGAAGAAGATCACTAAAACCAAATATCTATTTTGTGTTCTTAACTGAACACAAGGTGATTAAAAAAGGGACAAGTTTAACTTGTCCCTTTTTTTATGCCTAAATATTTTTAAACCTCATCGATTAAAACTTCATTTTCTTTTAAATATATTAAATACGAAAACACTTCTTCACTTTTAAGTATTTCTTTTACAGCCTTTTTATAATATGAAACTTGAGAGACATGATCTTTTGATTTTTCTTTTGTAGTTTTATAGTCAAAGATATAATATTTTTCTTCTTTATATAAAAGTAAATCTATGATTTTAACTTCGCCTTTATAAACTAAAGCTTGTTCTGTTATAAATTTTGCATTAGAAATTAATTCATTAAATATTTTGTTTTCTAAAAGAGCAGTAATTCTGTTTTTAATATTTTTAAAGTCATTTTCATTTAAATAGTTTGAATATCTAGTTTTAGTTAAGTTTAAACAATAGTCTAAATTATTTGATGTAAAGTCATCCATCATCTCTAAACAAAAGTGAGTAGCTATCCCAAAGTATTTAGAGTGTAATCTATTATCATCCAAATCTTTTTCTTTTGATATTTGTTTTTCTTGGAGTCCTAAATCCAAAGGTACATATTTTACTTTTTCTTTCTTCTCATAATTTATAGAAGCATTTGTACTTTGTATAACTTGACCTTGTTTTAAAGCTTTCATACTTAATATATCAAAAACAGAAGATTTCTCTTTTTTAAATATAATCATATTGTTTTTTGCCCTAGTTAGTGCTACATACAAAATATTTATCTCATCTTCTAAACTTAAAGCTTTTTCTTTTGCAATTGCTTTTGAATATTGTTTATTGTAGTTTTCATAACCTTTTATTTTATAAAAAATATTTTTTAATTCAACACTATCATACTCAAATAGTAAGGAACTTTTATCACTATTTTTTCTTTTTATTCTATCTAGAAGAATTACCGTATTAAACTCTAAGCCTTTTGATTTAAAAATTGTTAGTATTTGTAAACCAGAGGCTTCACTATTTTCCATAACAGCATCAAGTTTATCTATTTCATAAACGAAATCAACAATGTTATTGTAAGCAGTACTACACTCAATAAATTTTACAACATTTTCATCAATAATTTTTAAACTAGTTGCTATTTCTTTTACCAGTTCTTGAACAGACTTTTTAGCAAGTTCAAAATTTATAATAATATCTGTTAATACTTTATTTCCAACAAGTGCATTTAAATTCTCTTTATAAATATCTTCTTTAAAATATAAATATTTAATAGCATTTATTACAGCTTTCACATTTTCTTGGTTGATAAGTTTTGATGTCATTTCTGTAGAAATTTTTAAACTAGGAAACTTATCTTTTAAATAGTTATAGATATTTAAAACATCAGAGTTTGTGTATGTAAGTATTGCAATATCATTTGAATTCACACCCTCTTTAATTAAAGATGCGATTTTTGAAGCAACAGTAGAGAACTTTTCATCTTCAACTAACTCTTTGTCTTCAATAACTTCAACATAACCACCTTTTCTAATTGACAATTGATCGTAATATTCATAAGATGGTAAATTTACAAATAATGAGTTTACAAAGTTTATAACATTTTCACATGATCTATAATTAGTATTTAATACTTCAACATCTAAGGCTTCATTTGTATTAGCTACAAAATCGAAAAGTTCTCTTTTACCACCTCTGAATCTATAAATGGATTGTTTAGTATCTCCCACATAAAAAAAAGTTTTGAAAGAACTTTCATCACCTGATAAAACTTCTTTAATCAATGGTTCTAAAATTCTATATTGTAAGAGTGAAGTATCTTGAAACTCATCCATTAATATATGTGAGAATTTTGAATCTAATCTAAAATATAAAAACTCTTTGTCAATTTTTGTAGATAATAATTCATATACTAAGTTTGATATATCATTAAATTCTAAATAGTTTTTATTTTTATTAAATGAGAGTTTAAAGTTTTTGAACATTAAGTAAAGTTCAAAAAGCTTGCTTAAACTATAACCTGCACGAAGTTTATAATATAAAGCAACTTCTTCTTTTACTTTTACGAAATAACTTTCTAAAGTTTCATTTGAACATTTTTTGAAATATGAATATTCATATAAAGTTTCTTTACTAAGCCATGTTTTTGTAAACAGTTCATCAAAGCTATCAAAATCTACAGCTTTTTTTGCAGAAGCACTTGCTACATCACAATTTAAAATGGCTTCTTTAATTTTGTATGAACAGTTTAAAACTTGTTCTTTTTGTACATTTATTAATTCACTATCAATATCTACAATTTCTATGTTTTCATTTTTTTCTAATAGATTTTTAAATAAGTCAAAAATTGAATTAAATTTCTTTTTTTCATATAAAGAAAAGTCAATTAATGAATCAAATTGCTTTGCATCAAGTGATTGTAGAAACTTCATAGATAAAGATTCTATATCATCTTCTTTGATTTCAAAATCATCTGATATTCCAATATATCCACAAAATTCTCTTAATATACTGTTAATGAATTTATCAATTGTATATATTGTTAAGTTTGCATTGGTAAAAGATTTAATTAGAAGATTTTTCTTTCCTAGTATTACTTCTTTACTTAATTCAGATTCTTTTATAATTGCACTAAGATATGCCTCATCATCTCCTAAAGTTAAAAGAGTTTTATATATTCTTTCACTCATTTCATTTGCAGCTTTATTTGTAAATGTTAGGGTTAATATTTCGTTTGGTTTAGCATCTAAAAGTAATAATGTTATATATCTCACTGTTAATGCAAATGTTTTTCCAGAACCTGCGCTGGCTTTAAGTGCTAAAAATTTTTTCATAAGTAATAATACTATAGTAAAAATAATAAGCCACTATAATTAATGTAGTATTTTTCCTCATTAAGTCAATTTTAGATATAATCGCAAAATTAAAATAACAATCACAGGAAATAAAATGCAGAAAAAACATCAAAAAGTACAGATTTTACTTGATGCAATTCCTTATATTAAAAAATTCTATGGAAAAACAATTGTAATTAAATATGGTGGCTCTGCTCAAACTAGTCCAGAATTACAAGAAAAATTTGCAGAAGATATTGTTTTACTTTCACTTGTTGGAATAAGACCAATAATCGTTCATGGTGGAGGAGCTAGAATTTCAGAGTTATTGGAAAAACTTGAAATTAAATCTGAGTTTGTTGATGGACATAGAGTTACTTCGAAAGAAACTATGAGAGTAGTTGAAATGGTTTTAAGTGGTGAAATAAATAAAAACTTAACTTCACTTTTAAATCATCATGGAGCAAAAGCTATTGGTATTTCAGGAAAAGACTCTTCAATAATAAAAGCAAAACCAAAAGACGATGGTAAATTTGGATACACAGGAGAAATAACAGAAGTTAATGGTGAACTTATTAATAATCTTTTAGATCAAGGTTTTATTCCTGTAATTGCACCAATTGCTGATAGTGCAGAACCAAATCATCCAGGATTTAATATAAATGCTGATTTTGCAGCATCAAAAGTTGCAGCTGCTGTTAATGCTCAAAAAGTTTTATTCTTAACTGATACAGTTGGAGTATTAGATAAAGAAGGAACACTACTTACATCTTTAGATAAAGAAGATGTTAATAGCTATATAGCTGATGGAACAATTGCTGGTGGAATGATTCCAAAGGTTGATTCTTGTATTCAGGCAATACATAATGGAGTTAATAAAGCTCATATTATTGATGGAAGAGTTGAACACTCTATTTTATTAGAGTTATTTACAAGTGATGGTATTGGATCACAATTTTTAAGAAAAGACAATCCGAACAATGGAATTGACATAGATAAATTATTAAACAAATAAATTTTAAATGAAATTAAAAAATAAAGGTCTCTATATATTGAGACAATTTTAAGGAATATAATTATGAGTTTTATTGAGACAAGAGGAAATGATGGTGTAATGCCTAAAGAAGTTCAATTTAGTGAAGCTATCTTAAATCCAAGTGCTTCTTTTGGTGGTTTATATGTACCAAAAGAATTACCAAAATTAGAGAAAGATTTTTTAATAAATCATATTGATAAAAGTTATAAAGAATTAGCTTATGATGTTTTAAAAGCTTTTAAGATTGATATTGATGAAGAAGAAATAAATAAAGCATTATCTTTATATGATAATTTTGATGATATTTCAAATCCATGTCCTGTTGTTAAAGTAAAAGATGACTTATTTGTACATGAACAATATCATGGACCAACAAGAGCTTTTAAAGATATGGCCTTACAACCATTTGGTTCTATTCTAAGCTCAATTGCAAAAAAAAGAAATGAAAACTATTTAATATTAGCAGCAACTTCTGGAGATACTGGACCAGCTGCTTTACATACTTTTAGAAATAAAGAAAATATTCAAGTAGCTTGTCTTTATCCCCAAGGTGGTACATCAGATGTACAAAGATTACAAATGGTTTGTGAAAATGGAAAAAATTTAAAAGTAATCGGTATAAAAGGTAATTTTGATGATGCACAATCTGCACTTAAAAAACTACTTGCTTCAAAAAGTTTCAAAGAAGAATTAAAAAGTGATGGAATAAAATTATCTGCAGCGAATTCTGTAAACTTTGGAAGAATTATATTTCAAATAATTTATCACTTTTGGTCATATATTCAATTACTTAAACAAAACGAAATTAAAATGGGTGAAAAAATTTATTTAGTAGTTCCATCTGGAAACTTTGGGAATGTATTAGGTGGATTTTATGCAAAAGAAATGGGAGTTCCTATTGAAAAATTCTTAGTAGCATCAAATGAAAACAACATCTTAACTCAATGGATTAATACAGGTATTTATGACATTAGAGGAAAAGAATTAAAACTTACAAAATCTCCTGCAATGGATATTTTAAAATCTTCAAATATAGAAAGAGTTATGTATTCACTATATGGATCACAAAGAACAAAAGAATTATTAGATAATTTAAGAGAAGAAAATATTTTCACTATGACAAAAGAAGAAACTTTAAAACTACAAGAAGAATTTTCTGCAGTTGATTCAGATGATGCTTATGGTCAAAAAGTAATAAAAGAATTCTTAGATAATGGTTATTTGATGGATCCACACACAGCAACTTGTCTAAAAGCTTATGAAGATCTAAAAGAAAAAGATTTAAAAACAGTAATTTACTCAACTGCAGAATGGACAAAATTTTCACCAACTGTTTTAAATTCGTTAAATCAAAACAATATAAAATATTCAGATAAAGAAGCTTTAGATGAAATCTCATCAAAATACGATGCAAACTTACCTCAAAGTATAAAAGATTTATTTAACTCAAAAGTAAATCATGATTCAATTATCAATAAAGAAGACATTGAATCACAAATTGTTAAATTTATTAGAGAGTCATAAGACACTCTAATAATAAACACAAGTATATATTATCTCTAAAAATATGAGTATAAACTTCACAGATCGTAGCATTAACATAACATTATAATAGAAAAGTTAAATCAATTTAAGTGAAACACAATATAATTAATCTAATTTAATTTAATAAAAGGAAGCCAAATATGTCTAAAGAAACAAATAGACGAGATTTTCTTGGTTATTCATTTGCTGCAGTAGCTGTAGTAGGTGGTGCTGCGTCACTTGTTGGTCTTAAAAAATCATGGGATCCACTTCCTAGCGTTTTAGCTGGAGGTTTTACAGATGTAGAGCTTGGGAGTTTAAAAGCTGGAACTCCTATAACTGTTCCATGGAGAGGAAAGCCAATTTTCTTACTTAAGAAAACTGCAGAAATGGGAGAAGCTCCTAGAGATTTAATAATCGGTTCTGACAGATTTACTGTTGCAATTGGATTATGTACTCACTTAGGTTGTATTCCTGCATGGAAAAAAGATACGTGGAAATGTGCATGTCATGGTGGAGAGTTTAATGCTAATGCAAAAAACACTTTTGGACCACCACCAAGACCTCTAGACTTACCACCATTTAGTGTAAAAGGAACAACTATCACTTTAGGTGAAGAAGGTCCTGAATACAAAAAAATTGCATCATCAATGATGGCATAAGGGGTAATTAATGGCAAAATTCGAAAAAGCTAACTCTGTTGGTGAATGGTTAGACCAAAGGTTAAATCTTACTGGACTTAATAAAATAATGATGACTGAATATTGGGTTCCAAAAGATATTAACTTCTTGTGGGCTATGGGTGTTCTTTTAGCTACAACTTTTACTATATTAATTATCTCTGGTATGATTTTAATGATGTATTACAAACCAGATATTAATTTAGCATTTGATTCTGTAAACTACACAATTATGCAAGAAGTTGCATTTGGTTGGTTATTTAGACATATGCATGGTGTTGCAGCTTCTGTAATATTCTTAATTATTTATATTCATATGTTTACAGGTATTTACTACGGTTCTTACAAACAAGGTAGAGAAATGATTTGGATAACAGGTATGTTATTATTTATAACATTCTCGGCTGCTGGATTCTCTGGATATATGTTACCATGGGGACAAATGTCTTATTGGGCTGCAATGGTTATTACAAACCTTTTTAGTGGTGTTCCAGTTATTGGTGATGCACTAGTTGTTTGGATTAGAGGAGATTTCAATGTAGCTGATGCAACATTAACAAGATTCTTTATGTTACATGTATTCTTATTACCTGTTGCAATTATGGGTATTATTGCCGTACACTTCTATACATTAAGAATTCCTCACGTTAATAATCAAAGTTGTGAAGAATTTGATTTTGATGAAGAAGCTGAAAAGTATTTATCTGGAAATAAAAAAGAGTCAAAAGTAGTTCCATTCTGGCCTGTATTTATTTCTAAAGATTTTGCAGTATTAGGTATATTCTTAATATTCTATTTCTACTTAGTATTCTTCCATTATAATTTTGCAATGGATCCAGTTAACTTTGATCCTGCTGATAATATGGTAACACCTGCTCATATTTATCCTGAGTGGTACTTCTTATGGTCATATGAAGTATTAAGAGGTTTCTTCTTTGATATTGCTGGGTTTAAAGCTTTCGATATTGGATTAATTGCATTTGCATTTGCTAATGGTATTTTCTTAGCCTTACCATGGTTAGATAGAGATCCTGCTATTTTACCAGCACATAAAAGACCATTATTCTTTATCTGGTTCTGGATATTGATGGCTGATTTAATTATTTTAACTGTATATGGTAAATTACCACCTACAGGTACTAATGCTTGGGTTGGATTCTTTGCAGCTACAGCATTTATAGTAATATTCTTAGTATTACCAATTATTACAAAAATAGATGCAAAAAGAAGGGGCTCACTATGATTAGAGAATTAAAAATACTAGCAGTTGTAGTAGCTTTAACACTTATTACATACTGGGGAGTTGAGCCATACGCTCACTCTCAAATGCACCCACATGTTGCAGATGCTGATTATACATTTTCAGATGTAGATGGATTAAATGGTTTAAAAGGTGATGCAACAGCAGGTCAAGTTCTTGTAACTACTAACTGTACAGCTTGTCACTCTATAAAATCAGAAGGTTATCCTGAAATTATGGATCATGCAAGTTCAGCTGCAGCTTATGGTGTAACACCACCTGATTTAGGATCTGCAGGAAAATTATATAATGCTGATTATTTAGCTGCGTATATTAAAAATCCAGCTAAAGCTTCTGAAGTTTCACATAAATTTGTTGATGGACGTTCTCATCCTATGCCAGGATATGCTTGGATGCAAGAACAAGAAATTGCAGATATGGTAGCATATTTACAATCTATTGCTCCAGAAGAAATGTCGAATAAAGAAGTGTATGTAGATGCTTGTCAAAGATGTCACTCTATTAAGTATGCAGATATGCAAAAAGGTACGATGGCTGCATTTACTCCTGATGAAAATATTAAAGCTTATATGGGTAAATTACCACCTGATTTATCTCAACATATTAAATCAAGAGGTCATGCATACTTAGAAACATTTATTAATCAACCTCAAAAACATCTTGAGGGTACTGCGATGCCTAAAGTTGGATTAACTAAAGATTCACAAGATCAAGTTATTGCTTATCTTGAGGAAGTTGGAGATTCTAGTAAAGCAAAAAGAGAAGAGTTAGGGCCAAAGTTCTTAATCTATCTTGCAATATTTGCTGTATTTGCATTCCTTTGGAAAAGTTCTAAATGGAGAGATGTTCACTAGAACATCTTTTTATTAAGACAAAAAAAAAGCATAGAAATTAATTTCTATGCTTTTTTTATTTTAAAAATAATAGTTTAAATAAGTATTTTTGAACTAGCACTAATAATAGCAGTTTCGCTTCTAAGAATTAAAGAAGAATCAAATCCAACGATATTTTCTTTATTAAAAGTAAATCTTTCATCATTTGAAAAGCCACCTTCACATCCAATAACTAAAGTTTTTATATCATTCTTTTTATCATCTATAAAAGTCTTAGAAAAGTCTAAAAAATATGTATTTTCATTTTCTTTTACAAACTCTTCTAAACTATTACAAATTTCTAATTTAATAATACTTGATCTTCCACATTGTGTAGAAGAATTTATAAGTATTTTCTCTAATTTTTCAATATTTAATTTAAAATTCTTTTGTGAATATTCACAGAATATGAATGTAATTTTTTCAACACCTAATTCATTCAATGAAGCTAAATACTTCTCAATCGTTTTAGGATCAACTAAACACCAACCTAAATGTAACTTATTTTTATTCTCAAGTATTTTCTCTTCACTAGAAACTAAAGAAAAAGTTGCAGATCTTCTAGAAATTGATATGAGTTTATAAAGATAAATAAAATTGTCTTTTAAGTTTCTAAAATATATTTCATCGTTTATTTTATGACGTCTAGCTTTTATCAAATATTTATATGTATCTTCACTTATTTCTAAGCTTAAAGCCCCACAATTAATATCATAGGTAAATTGCATTAAAATACTTTACTTATGATATAAATAGATACTAAAACTGAGATTTCAATCAGATAAATTTTCTTAGCATAAGCATAAAATTCTTTTTGAAGTTCAACTTGCTCAAACTTAATAACTCTCATTTTTTTATATCTTTTAATTTCAATTACCAATAAAAAAATAGAAGCAGGAATCATTAAAAATATAGTAATATTCATAACTTGTGCATAGAAAGCAACTATTGCTCCTGTATAAATAACTATAGCGTTTGTTACATGATATATAGGAGTCATAGCTCTTAGTCTTTTAGCCAATCTTATGAACTCTTTTTGTGTTAAAACTGAATATAAATTAAATAACATGATTGCTAAAAAAAAGTATATTACATAGACGTGTGTGTCAATTGCACTTTGCATTAATTCCATAATTGTTTATCTCACTTTTAAAAATTTTCGCTATTATAGCTAACTTGTCATAAGTTTTTATCTTAATTAAATAAAAGGAATAAAATGGCTGTAAGTGTAGTTGCCGCTTTAGATATTATTTCAAATATAAAACACCAGCAAAAATTCGAAATTATACCTATTGAAGATGCTCAAAATAGAATTTGTGCTAAAGAAATAATAGCTACTAGTTCATTACCTAAATTTGATAATTCCGCAATGGATGGTTATGCAATTATTTATAATGATAAGAATAATGAATTAAAAGTTATAGATACTATTTTTGCAGGTGATGATAATCATACAATTTTAGAAGAAAACACTTGTGTTAAAATAATGACAGGAGCAAGAGTTCCTAAAAATACTACAGCAATTATTCCCAAAGAAGATATAAAAATTACAAATGATAAAAATATACAAATATTAGAAAATGTAAAAGAATTTCAGCATATAAGATTTATTGGTGAAGATATAAAAACCAACGAAAAGCTTATAAATATTGGTGATGAATTAAATTTTGCAAAAATAACACTACTAGCAAGTCAAGGAATTTCACATATAGAAGTCTTTAAGAAACCTAAAATTGTTGTTTTTTCTAGTGGTGAAGAATTAAAACTTCATTATGAAAAAATTGAAGACCATCAAATATATAATTCAAACACACCTACTTTAATTTCTCGTATGAAAGAATTAAATTGTGATGTGACATTTATTGGGCAAGCTAAAGATACTATTGAAGATATTAAAAGATTAGTTTTAAATTCGCTTGATGCTGATTTGATTGTTACATCAGGTGGTGTATCTGTAGGAGATGCTGACTTCACTAGAGCTGCTTTTAATGAATTAAATTTTGAAACTTTAATTGATGGAATTATGATTAAACCTGGTAAACCGACTATATTTGGAAAGATTAATAGCACATTTATTTTAAATCTTCCAGGTAATCCTCTTGCATCTACTTTAATTTTTGAACTCTTTGGAAAAATTTTAATCCAAAAGCTACTAGGTTCAAATAAAATATATCCATCTTATATAGAAAGTAAAATTTCTCAAGATTTTAAAACAAGAAAAGGTAGGGTTACAATAATTCCTGGAATATTTGATGGAGAATCTTTTACTGTATCCCAAAAGAGATCTCCAGGAATGGTTTCAATCTTAGCATCTTGTAATAGCTTAGTTGTGTTAAATGATACAGTAGAATATTTAGCAAAAGATTCAAAAATAAAAATATTACCAATAAATTGGAAATTCTTTAGCAAAGAAAAAAAGGACTTTTTAAGTAATGACTAATAAATCAAATAAGAAAGCAATATGTATTTTAAGTGGAGGAATGGATTCTACATTATCTGCATATATAGCAAAAAAAGATGATTATGAAATAATAGCTGTCCACTTTAATTACGGGCAAAGAACAGAACAAAAAGAGTTAAAGTCATTTAGAGATATTTGTAATGATTTAAACATCGTAAATAAATATGAAATTGATATTCCGTTTTTTACACAAATTGGTGCATCTGCATTAACAGATAATAGTATAGATGTACCAATAAATGGCCTTGAAAGTGGAGTTCCAGTAACTTATGTACCATTTAGAAATGGAATCTTTCTTTCAATAACAGCTGCAATTGCAGAAAAAGAAGAAGCAGAAGCTATGTATATTGGTGTTGTTCAAGAAGATAGTTCTGGGTATCCTGACTGTAGTGATGAATTTATAAATGATATTACAAAAGCAATAAATCAAGGAACAAAAGAGACTACAAGTATTGAAATAATAACACCTTTAGTACATTTGAGTAAACAACAAATAGTTCAGTATGCAAAGGAATTAAATGTTCCTTTAGAGCATACATGGTCTTGTTATAAAGAAAGTGATTTAGCATGTGGTGTTTGTGATTCATGTAGACTTAGATTAAATGGATTTTCTCTTGCAGGTATTAAAGATCCAATTCC
>CAJQLJ010000059.1 GCA_905479135.1 uncultured Campylobacterales bacterium
TAAAATCTAATACTTTATAAAACTCATTTAAGTTTTTCCAAGGACTTCTAAACTTTCTTTTTCCAAATAATACTTCTTCAAAAGAATATAAATACTTCATATCCTCTGAGTTTAATTCATCTTTTTCTTTTATTAAAAAATACTCATTTTTAAATAGTGAAATTAACCAATTTTCATCAAGCATAGAAATAGTATCTAGTTTTTTTTCTGTATTATTATTATCAAAATTCCAAAGCATAGAAATATTCTCAGAAGTTTTTTCACCCATTTTAGGATTTTGAAAATATTTACTAGCTAAGTACTGAACAACATTTTCTAAAAGTGTGTCTGTTTTTGCAATTCCGTGATTAAATATAACTTTCTTATAAAGATTGAATCTCATTTCTAACATATGCTCAATATCAATTAATGACATATCAAAGAAAGAAAGGTGAAATTTTTCATTTTGTTTTACTAAAACAGTTTGTTTAGTAATTCTAATATGATCATTAGCTCCTGTTATATAACCACTTGCAAGCATGTCTCTATTTACATAATCTAGTCTATCAGCATCTACCGTACTATCAATAAATTTGTGTAATACTTTAAAATCAAAATTATAAATTGTTTTTTCTTCTAAAATATATATACAAAGTTTTTCTATTAATTTTATATACTTTTTATCAATAGATTTTTTTAATAAATTATCTAGTTCATATGTAAACAATAAACTCAAAAGCTCTTTCCCAATAGCTTCATGTAAAACTTCAGCACCATTATTTGTTGTTTGTTCATACATAGTTTTAAATTCAATCTCTTTTTCTAATAGAACTTCTTCATTATCTTCTTTTTCTTTAATTTTTAAATAGATTTTTTTTAATGCATTTTCAACTTGATGTGAAAAAGGAAGGTGACCAACATCATGTAAAAGTCCAACTATTCTAATAGTTTGTAAAATCACTGTGTAAGCTATTCTATGAGATTTTGATTTTGTTGGTATTGTAAATTGATATAAAGCTTTATTATCAAAATAGTTCATTTGAGCTAAATCAATTTCTAGTTTTTCTTCTTTTATTATTTCTTTAATTGCATATTTTATTGCAGATAAAAAATCATTTTTTGTATTTTTATCTGCATTTAATAAAGAGTTTTTAAACATAAAAGATGATAAGTGCATAGTCCCTAAAGAGTGTATAAATCTTTTAGTTGTTATTGATGGATAAGAAAAATAAGCTAATGCATTTTGCGTTATGAATTGTAATCTATTTACAATTTTTGTTTGAAGTATTTTATCCTCAAGTTTTGTATATTCTATATGGTTGTATATAGTATCGTTTATTAGTCTATTTTGTATGATTGTTCCTTATATAACTACTTTTTATTTTCAAATATACGTTCTGTAAATTGAGCGAACTTACCACGTACTGCTTTGTCTAATTCTATTGCAAACATCTTTAATTCTGGATGAGTTTCATTTGTCTGTTTTAAAAGTGTTGTAAGACCATTATTATATTTATTTAAATATAAATTATCAATTTGTCTATTTGAACCAATAACAATTCCCATACAAGATTCATCTAATCTTGAAAGTATAAGTTGAGTTGTTTTTTCACTGGAATTTTGCCATTCATCCATAATTACAATTGCTCCTGATATTGTTCTTCCTCTAGCTTCTCCAGGCCATAAAGTTTCAATACAATATTTACTTTGTAAGTCTGAAATTTTTGTTTCAATTGATTCTGGATTATCTTTACTTTCACTTTTTTTTAGTTGTTTTTTTGCAATAAATTCTAAAGTGTCTTGAATGGCCATATTATAAATTCTAAACTTTTCATCATTACCTGATAAATATCCAATATCTTCACCCTTATCAAGTGATTCAATTGAGTTTCTTACATAAATAATCTTGTCATAAAATCCTAAATCAATTAATCTCATTGCACTTACAACTGACATTAATGTTTTTCCACTTCCAGCTTTTGCATCAATAACTAGTAATTCATACATATTTGATACAATTGCTTTTGTAAATAGTTTTTGTTTTAAATTAACTGGTTTTATACTTAAAGCTTTAAAATCTGTTTCTTTTAAAGTATCAATCTTATCATTATAAATAATTGCTTGCTCTGTATTTCCATCTTGACTTTGAAAAATATAAGAGAAGTTTTCTTTTTCATAATTTATGTCAATATCTTTAATACTTTTTTGATCAAGTGAATTAAATATTGAAGAATCTAATTCAATTTTCTTCAAAAAATCAAATTTAGGTACTGTAGATTTATCATCATGTAATGTTTCAGTTTTGATACCTTCAAATAATGCAAATGTTCTAGCATAAACATCTAATGATAAAAAAATGGTCTGAGCACCTTTATAATAATCCCTTGCAACACTAGCAGTTTCAATAATCCTTTTGTCATTACTTTCAGATAGATGAATCTGTTCTATTTGGGTGTCATATTTGTCTTTTGAGATAATATCTAAGTTTATCTCCTCATTAAAAAGTTTTACAACTTTAAATCCTAATTTATAATCAATTTCTTTTATTTTCATCAAAGCTAAAAGTCTTGCAAATTCTCTCGCGTAATATCCTAATTCATTTGAAAGTTTTTTCTTGTCCTCTAATTCAAGTAAAACAGTCTCAGGTACTACAATATGGTTGGTTTTATTTTGTGAGATTTTATAGAGATTTTGTAAGTTTTGTAAGATGATATTTGTATCTAATACGTATATTTTATCTTTCATTAAAAATTGTAACATTTTTAAATTACAATCCAATTACATTATAAGTATAAAAAGTACGCAATAAGCTTACTTAGTATTTATAACCTCATTCATTAAGTTAATAGTTTCATTAAAATATGGATTCCAAGTAAGTCTTGCAAAATACTTACCTTCTTCTTTTAGTCCCCAAGCTGAATACCAAAGTTCATCTACTAATGGATTAAATTCTTTTTCTTGTCCATTTCTAAACATTCTATAGTAGCTCTCTTTTCCATAAAAAAAGTTATTTTCATTAAACAATACAGATAGGTGTGAAAAATTAGCTATTCTTTGATTGGGAAGATATGAGTTAAGGGAAATTATTCTATTATCTTTTGTTTTATTATCACTTCCAAACCAAAGTAATCTACTTTTTGGATGTGTAAAGTTATTTGAAAATATCGAAACAATATCATTTGATTTTATTACACTATCATCTTGACTTATTGTAACAAAAACTGGTTTTGAGAATTTTCCATCTTTTAACTTTAATGATACATCTTTTAGTGATTGGTAATATAAATATGAAGCATTTAGCGATAATGATTCATACCTAAGTATATTAGTACTATTTTTATTTTGGAATAACCATGTTTTAAAATATCTTCCCATCCCTGAAAATGGAAGCATGTTTTCTTGATTTGATGCAAAGCCTGGTGAAAAAAGTAACAATCCTGAAATTTCACTTTGATTTTCTAAAGCATAAGAAGTAATTAGATTTGTGCCTGTTGAAAAGCCTCCAAGCCATAATTCATCCACTTCTTCTTGCAAAAGTTTAATATGATGTAAAACTTGTTTTTCCCAAGTTTCAAACTCTACATTAAGTAAATCAGCAGGTTTACTTCCATGTCCTATTAAAAGAATTGTTCTAACTAAAAAACCACTTTTTACTAATTCTTTAGATAAGTCATCAAAATATCCCGAAGAGTCACCTAGTCCATGAACAAGTAATATTCCCTTGGTTATGTTTCTTTGCTGTGGTTTTTTTTCAAATGGTGTATTTGATTTTAATTCTAACTGTGTGTCATTTGTTAAAAAAGTACGGTTATTTTTTAGCCATATTTTTGTTTCATTTACATATTCTTCAAAAGTAGATTGATTATAATTTGGATATGTATTTGAAGGTATATAAAGTGAGTTTAATTTATCTGCATTACAAAAGTTAAAAATAAGTATAAGTAAGAATATATAACTTTTCATATTTTATGTTTTAATTATTATTTATAAAAGCTTAGGATAAACCTAAACTTTTGATAATCTCGAAAGTGCTTGAATCATTCCAATTGCAGTTTCTTCATTTAACTGTTTTTCATAAGTAGTTAAAAGTTCTCTAGCTAAGATATTAGCTCCTAGATGCTGAAACTGTATTCTCATTGCTTGAAGACCTTTAGCTCCACCACCACCACTGTGAGTTGCAAGACCAACGATTTTATCATTAAATGCATCTCTCCAATCTTTAGTAGCTCTTGAAGTCCATGCCATTGCATTATTTAAAACAGGAGGCATAACACCGTTGTATTCAGGTGCTACAATAATAAATGCTTTTAAGTCTAAAATTTTTGTTGCTAAATCTAATGCAGATTCAGGTATTCCATTTTCTTCTTCTTCAATAGTACTGTATAATGGTAATCTTAAATCTACTAAATTAATAAATTCAACTTCACAGTTTTGCTCAATCGCTAGCTCTTGAAGTTTTAATCCTAGTTTTTGATTATTATTTGAACTTGCTACTAATATTCCAATTTTTGACATAAATTTATTCCTTAATATAATATATAATTTTGTAATTATATCTAAGCAATACTTGAGTTTGTCAGTAATAAATAACAATAAAAAAGAAATATTGGAAAATGTTTAATTTAGTAGTAGATTTAAGATTAACAACACAGTGGTGCGAATGGTCGGAATCGAACCGACACTCCGAAACCGGAATTGGATTTTAAGTCCAACGCGTCTACCTATTCCGCCACACTCGCACTTTTGGTAGTTAATTCATATGTGTTATTAATAATAAAATGGTGGCTCGAGACAGAATCGAACTGTCGACACAAGGATTTTCAATCCTTTGCTCTACCAACTGAGCTATCGCGCCTTTGTAAAGAAGTGGTGGGAAGAGAAGGACTCGAACCTTCGAAGCCGTAGGCGGCGGATTTACAATCCGCAGGATTTGACCACTCTCCAACCTTCCCAATACAGTTACTTTAATGGATGGGGTAGTAGGATTCGAACCTACGAATGACGGCACCAAAAGCCGTTGCCTTACCACTTGGCCATACCCCAATCAATTAAGTGGCAGAATTATAGTTTCTTTATCTTTAAAGTAAGCTAAATTTTTTTGCCACTTATATAAAAAGTTTAAAATTTATATTCAAATTAAATTTCATCAAATTATTTTATTATTCATAAGATGTAGGTACTGGTGGAAACTGTTCAAAAGATTTTTTAATAGCACTTGCAATTGATCTTTTAAATTTTGGATTTTGCAATGGATGTGAGAATTGAAAATAATCGATTGAGCCTTGTTCTGTCTTTTCTCTTTTGTAAACAAACGCTATTTTCTTACCAAGTCTAAGACTATTTTCATAAAGTACTTTTGCATATTCACTTATGTTTGGAAACTCTTTTGAATTAATTTTATCTCCCCATGCAAAAAATACAAATTTCCCACTTGGAATCAAGTTTGCTGCATCTAAATACATGATTTCTCTATCAAATTCTGTATTTTGAGCTGAAGTATAAATTTCTAAATCCTCATTAAACTTCATTAATAATGTTGAAGCATCAATATTTTCTTCATTTAAATTAAATAAGTTTCTGATTTCTACTATTTTACCTGCGCAAGATTCTCTCATTGCTTGTTTAAAAATAGTAATATATGTCTCAGCTTTTAATTCAACCATATCTCCGAAACTATCAAAATCCTGATCTAATAAGTAATTGTTTGAATCATAACCAACAGGTGTTACTACAGGATTATATAAAAAAACTGTACCTATAATATTTTTTTTTCTTTCTTTTGCTGATTTAATTTTTGCTTTTAATTCTTTAGCTGTTATAGGCTCATCTTCATTTCCAAAATACATATAACTTGATGTTACAAAGATTTCTTCATATTTAGTTTCAATTGTTCCAAAATACTGCATAAAATTCCTTCTGTTATTCTTTTTGCATACTATCTAATAATTTTATATAGTTTGCTTATGCCTAAAAGGCATTTACTTTATTAATTCTGTTTTGTTTTAGCCACTCTTCTTGCATTTGTTTCATTTTTTTAGAGCTTGTTTTTTTACTAGAATAATTTGATTTATTGTAGTTGTTTTCATCGCCTTCTTTATACACATAATTTAAATCTAAAGAAGCTTGCCATATAGCATTTTTTACTCTAGTTGCTGCAACATAATATATGTTTAATTCTTCTTGCAGTCTTAAAAATGATACTTTATTTTTAGGATTTGATAACTCTTTTTTAGTGATAAAATCATCAGCCATAATTACTTGATCATACTCTAAGCCTTTTGATTTATGAGTTGTTGTAAATATTATATCAGCATCATCTTTTCTAGTAGTGACTTTTGATTTGATTTTTTTATTTATTTCAAAAATATTATCACCATAGGTATTAATAAACTTTATAATGTTTAAATAATCTTGATTTTTAGTGTCTTTTGCAAATTGTTCTAATTCTTGAATTGTTTCAAAATCTTTTATTTCATTCATGGTAATTTTGTCATTCTTTTTTTCTTTTAAATAAAATATAGAATAAACAGTTTGGTTCATAAAAGAATACGAGTTGTAATTACCTTCAAAATATATCTTTTTATCATCTTGAATAAAATGAACTATTTGCTGTATCAAACCAAAAGTTGACCTTGCAATTACACAAATTTGCTTATTATAATCTATTGCTTTTTCACCAACATTAGTTTGTGTATCAACTCCAGAAATTTTTAATTTTTTTGAAGAGTTTTTTTCATATAAAGAGTTTAGATTTTTTTCTAATAATTTCGCATAAGAATCACTAAATCTAAAACTTTTACTAAGCTCATATTCTGGAAGTTCTAACTTATTTAGTGCATTTATCGCATATCTAAAAGAGTATATTTGTTGAAATGAATCTCCTACATAAATACGTCTACAATTAAGATTTTCAACAATTCCAATCATTACATCTGAAATATCTTGTGCTTCATCTACTAAGATCAAATCATAAGGAAGAGTTGTAGATACTCTTTTATTCAAGTAAAACATTTTTAAATAAAAATCATGTGTTGCATCTACTAGTTTATTTTTCATAGCTGATAAAATATGTTTTAAATGATTTAAAGCTTTTTGTTCATCATAATTTAATAGCTCAAGAATTTTTGCACTTAAATCTGCTTGTTTTTTATAAGTTTCAAGTAGTTTTAAATCTAGTGCAATTAATGAAGAATTACAATAAAAATTTACTAAATCTTTTATAAGAGCTATATATTCAGGAACAGGGTAGTAATTCTTTTTATGATTAAATGTTTGTTCATAACCATTTAAAAGTTTTTCAATAACCTGTACTTTTAAATCATGAGCTAAATTATACTCATAAGCACCAATTTTTTGATATGCAAGTGAATGAATTGTACTTACATTCATATGTGAAAGTTTATATTCATGCAATTTTTTTTGTAAAGAAGTTTGCAAAGATTTATTATATGCAAGATATAAAATTCTTAAATCAGGATTTTTTCTTGCATATTCTAACAATGTAGTTGTTTTACCACTTCCTGCAACAGCATTTATTTTAAAAGAACCTTCTTTTGCATTTATTATATTTTCTTGTTCTTTTGTTAGCTTTAAATTAGACAAAGACTCTCTTATTATCTTGCTTTTTTATATTTGAAAAATTATCAAGATAATCTAAATAGGTAATCAAATATTTTCTACTTAATGGATATTTTTCTTTAAAATTTGAGATATCTATATACCCATCTTCTTTTATAATTTCTTTCATTTTACTAATAATGTTATTTAAACTTTGCTCATGAATAAAAAGATTATGTTGAAGTCTAATAACATGTTTTTTTGCTGTTAAAGATTTCAAAATATCATCACCTAATTTTCTATCTAAATCAAGTTCATCATATATATTATATGGAGCTGTTGGTGTTATATTTTCTTCTTTTAATCTATTTAAAAAAGAGTCTTCTAGATTTTTAGCAAAATCTTCTTTTATATTTGCATTTTTGTATAAATTGTTGTCTTTTTGTAAGAAACCTTCTTTTTCTAACTCATCTAATGCTATTTGAATAAAAGATGTACTTGCCCATTTTAATCTTAAAGAAATAGATGCATTTGAAAGTAGGGCATATGTGTTTTTAGTATAGATTTCTCTGACAGTATTAATAATGAAATCTTTTGTTTCAATTGGATAAATTACAAGTTCTTTTTCATCTACAAATACATTTTTTAAATTCTTTGCAAATGAAATAGCTTCATCATGAGATAGTGCAAACCTTTGAGCTGAAGAAATTATCCCTAATCCTTTTTTATGAGCTTTTAATAACTGATAGTAAGATTCTTCAAAGTTTTTATTTTCTAAAAATTCTAAAAGTTTTTTCTTTTGATTTTTTTTCATTGGGTCTATAATTGGATTTAAAACTTTTCCACCGGATATTGTATGGTTTCCCTGTCTAATAATCAATTTCTCACCAAAAATAGTAAACAAGTTTTGATCTGCTTTTATAGTTGCAAAACCAGAATCTAAATCTTCTAAAGAATCGAATAATAAAATTTTTGCTTCAAGTTTTTTTGCACCTATAAATACTGTATATGATTTATTATGATGTAGTTTTTTACCTCTTAATGCTTTAAAAGAAATATCAATTTCATCAAAACCTCTTACAAAACCTTTTTTTGTAATTAAATCACCTCTTCTGATACTTGTACTATTAATTCCTTGTAAATTTAAAGCAGCTCTACTAGAAATATTTGCTTCAATAGCGTTTTCATTATGTACCTGGATATTTTTAATCTTAGATTCTTTTTGTGCTTCACAAATAAATACTTTTTCATTTAATTCTAGCTTTTTACCTAATACAGTTCCAGTTACAATAGTACCAATTCCTTTAGGTGAAAATACTCTATCAACGTAATATCTGAAAAAGTTTTCTTCTTGTTTTGAAGAGTTTTTTATTGTAAATAGATTATTTTTTAAATCTTTAATTGATTTTGGCTCGTAAATAGATACTTCTTGAACAAACTTAATATTAAAATCAAAGGTATCTAAAAATTCTAAAGTCTTTTTCTTTTGAATTTCAAGTTCTTCTTTTGTAACTAAATCACTTTTTGTAATAGTAAGAATAATATCTTTAATTCCAAGAAGGTTAATAATCTCAATATGCTCAACAGTTTGAGGCATAATACCCTCAACAGCTGAGACTACTAACATTACATAATCAAATCCAAATGCACCTGCAATCATGTTTTTTACAAGTTTTTCATGTCCTGGTACATCAATAAAAGCAATATTTTGTTGACCCTTACTTAAATTAGAAAAGGACAAATCAATTGTAATACCTCTTTGTTTCTCTTCATTTGTACTATCACCTTCGTAGCCATTTAATGCTTTGATTAAAGCTGTTTTACCATGATCAATGTGTCCTGCTGTTCCTATAATAATATTTGACATTAATTAAACACTTTTTTTATGATACTTGCAATTTGTAATATTTGATTTTGTTTAATACTTCTAAAATCTATTAAAACTTTCTCATTTTCTATTCTTGTAATTAAGTTATTAGCTCTAAAAAGTTTTTCAATTTTATTTGCTTTATAATCTTTATACTTGATAGCAAGTGCTATTGTTGGTATTTTTTTATTTGGAGTTGTCCCACCACCTATTAGAGTTTGAGTTTCTATAATTTCACATGTACATAAATCTTGAATTGATTCTTTTAATAAATTTGCACGCTCTTCTAATTCTATAACTGAAGTATGTAACATTTTTAATGTAGGAATATCATCAAGTTTATTTTCTAAATATGAAGTTAGATTATCTTCAAGTAAGGCTAATGTGATTTTATCAACTCTAAGCATTCTTAAAAGCTGATTTTTTTTAATTTCATCTATTAATTCTTTTTTCCCAATAATAATACCAGCTTGAACAGAACCTAAAAGTTTATCACCTGAGAAGCTTAATAAACTTGG
>CAJQLJ010000060.1 GCA_905479135.1 uncultured Campylobacterales bacterium
CTTCTTGATGGTATTGGTGATACTTTAAGGGTATCAATGACAGGTGAGTTAGAAAAAGAAGTTGAAGTAGGTAAGGCAATTTTAAAAGACCTAGGAATTTCAAAAGAAGGATTAAATATTATTTCATGTCCAACTTGTGGAAGGATTGAAGCTGATTTAGTAAGTGCTGTTGCTGAAGTTGAAAAAAGAACAAAGCACATTAAAGCTCCACTTGATGTTTCAGTTATGGGTTGTGTTGTGAATGCAATAGGGGAAGCAAAATCTGCTGATGTTGCTATTGCATTTGGTAAAGGTTCGGGTTTAGTTATGAAAAAAGGTGAAATAATTGCTAAATTATCTGGTGATGCTCTAATAGATAGGTTTATTGAAGAAGTTGAAGTTGAAGCAGAGAAAAGAAAGTAAATGGATAGCGTTTATAGTATAAACATAGAAAGAGCAGTATTAAGTTCAATACTTTTTAATCCAGAAGAATTAGAAGATGTCTTAGGTGTTCTAAAAGCAAAAGACTTTTATCTTCCTGCACATCAAAAAATATTTGAAGTAATGATTAAACTTCACAATGATGATATGCCAATTGATGAAGAATTTATTAGAAAAAGAATAAGTACAAAAGATGTTGATGATTCTATTTTAATAGAAATATTATCAGCTAATCCTATTACTAATACGCTTGCTTATGTAAAAGAAATTAAAGATGGCTCAGTAAAAAGAGAACTTGCCTCATTAGCAACGACTATTAAAAAAGTAGCACTTGAAGAAGAAATAAGCGGAAATGATGCACTTGATACAGTTCAAGGTGAGTTATACAAAATATCTACAGATTCAGCAACATCTGAGCTAAAAGACATGCAAGAAATTACAGGTGATACTCTTTCTTATATTGAGAGAATGAAAAAACTTGGTAATAAACATCTTATTGGTGAGACAACAGGTTTTGAAGATCTTGATAGAAAAACAACAGGATTTAATGAAGGTGATTTGATTATAATTGCTGCAAGACCTGCTATGGGTAAAACTGCATTGGTATTGAATATGGCTTTAAAAAATGTTGAAGCTCAAAAAGGTGTAGTATTTTTCTCTCTTGAAATGCCAGCTGAACAATTAATGCTTAGAATGCTTGCTGCTAAAACTTCAATACCTCTACAAAATCTTAGAAAAGGTGACATGAATGATAATGAATGGAGCCAACTAAGTGGAGCTTTTGAAGACTTAAACAAAAAGAAATTATTTGTAGATGATGGTGGAAGTATTAATATTAATCAACTTCGTGCAAGAGTACGAAAATTAGCACAAAACGAAGACAATAATATTTCACTTGTAATTATTGATTATCTTCAACTTATGCAAGGTACAGGTGGAAAAGATCGACATCAAGAAGTATCAGATA
Source organism: uncultured Campylobacterales bacterium (assembly GCA_905479135.1). Lineage (GTDB taxonomy): Bacteria > Campylobacterota > Campylobacteria > Campylobacterales > Arcobacteraceae > Poseidonibacter. The sequence goes on from CAJQLJ010000060.1 coordinate 1,388, forward strand.
TTTCAAGAGGCCTTAAAATGTTAGCTAGAGAGATGAAAATTCCAATTATTGCACTTTCACAATTAAATAGAGGTGTTGAAAGTAGACCTGATAAGCGACCAATGCTTTCAGATTTAAGAGAGTCTGGTGCTATTGAACAAGATGCAGATATTATTATGTTTGTATACAGAGATGATGTATATAAAGAAAGAGATGAAGCAAGAAAAGAAAAAGAAGCAAAAGACAAAGGTGAAGAATATAAGTCATCATTTGTAAATAAACCCATTGAAGAAGCTGAAATTATAATAGGAAAACAAAGAAATGGACCAATAGGTACTGTTAAACTAGACTTTCAAAAAGCACTTACTAGATTTGTAGATAAAGAAAATGATATGCATTCTTCAACACCAATTGAGGTTGTTTTTGAAAATGTTGCAGATATTGAAAGAGAAACTAACATGGACATGCCAGAAATACTTTAATCAAGAGTAAAGAACAAATTATATAATTAGTGATATTTTTAATTACTTATTAAATTATTAATAGATATTCTTTGTTTAAAGGATTTTTATGAAAAAAGGCTTTTCACTTCTTGAGTTAATATTTGCTATTGTTGTTATTGGTATAATTGGATCTTTTGCTATACCTAAATACTTAGATACTAGAAATACTGCGATTGCATCTACAATAAAAAGAGATATTACAAGTGTAATTACTTCTATTCAAAGTTATTATTTATTAAATAAAAAAATAAGTAAAATTTCGGATGCTATTACTTTAAATGAGACTTACTGGACCATTGAAGATTTGAAAATCACTTATCAAGATAATGAGAAAGATTGTATTACATTAGAAATTAATGATAATTCAAGTTCTAGGATTCTTAATCTTACAGTTGATTCAACTACAACAAGTAATATCTGTAAAATATTAACCAATGATGGTACTAAAAGTACAACTTATGAACTATTTTAGTTATTCATTTTTACTAAGCAATTTCTTGCCCTCCCAATAAGCTCTTATACCATCAAGTTTTTCATTCATAAGCAAGCCTTTGATATTTTATTGTTTAGAATAAGTCTTTGCTTTTTGTAGATGGAATGCATCTAAACTTATAAATGTATTTAGTAGAAGAATTAATAGTAGTTTCATTCAAACTTGCTTGAGTTTTATTAATAATTTTATAAATTATATTTAGAATAAGGTTAAATAATTCTATTAAATCATAAGGTCATAATGATTATTTAGATAAAATAATTTACTTTTCACTATTTGTAGTGATTTAAAAGGATTATATTTGAATAAAAAATTATTAACAGAAGATGAAAAAAAATTATTATTAAATTCTATTAGAAGTATTGAAGATTTTCCAAAAACTGGTATTGTATTTAAAGATATTACTACATTACTAAATAACAAAGAAGCATATTCTTTATTGATGACTCATTTTGAAGACAGATATAAAGATTATAATTTAGACTATATTGCAGGTATTGATTCAAGAGGTTTTATTTTTGGAGCAGCTTTAGCTGATCGTTTAGGTATTGGTTTTGTACCAGTTCGTAAAAAAGGAAAACTTCCAAGTACTACTGTATGTGAAAAATATGAACTAGAATATGGATTTGATGAAGTTGAATTACATTTAGATGCTTTTAGAGATACAAAAGATGCAAGAGTATTATTAATAGATGATATTATTGTAAGTGGTGGTACTGCATATGCAGCTGCAAACTTAATAAATAAATTAAACGTTAACTTAGTAGAGATGTGTTTTTTAATGGATATTAAAATGCTAGGTGGTGCTAAAAAACTTGAGAAAATAGCCCCAGTTTATTCTGTACTAGAAATATAAAAGGAAAAAATATGAATGATTATATACCAAAACCAAGTCCTTTTGATCCAGATGAAAAAGGTCAGTTTGGAATTTTTGGAGGGCAATATGTTCCTGAAACATTAATGCCAATTTTAAAAGAATTAGAAAAAGAATATAAAAAATATAGATTTGATAAAGAATTTTGGGCTGAAGTTAATGCACTATTAAAAGATTACGTAGGTAGAGAGCATCCTTTATATTTTGCAAAAAATATTTCAGAAGAAATAGGTGCAAAAGTATATTTAAAAAGAGAAGATTTAAATCATACAGGAGCGCACAAAGTAAATAACGTAATTGCTCAAGGACTTTTAGCAAAAAAACTTGGTAAAACAAAAGTAATTGCTGAAACTGGTGCTGGACAACATGGAGTTGCTAGTGCTACAATTGCTGCATTAATGGGTTTAGAATGTACTGTTTTTATGGGTGCAAAAGATGTTGAAAGACAAGAATTAAACGTATTTAGAATGAAACTTTTAGGTGCAAAAGTTGTATCTGTTGAAAGTGGAAGTAAGACATTAAAAGATGCTATGAATGATGCTATTAGATATTGGGTTACAAACGCACGTGATACTTTTTACATTATTGGAACAGTAGCAGGTCCTCATCCTTATCCTATGATGGTTAGAGATTTCCAGGCTGTTATTGGATACGAAGCTAGAAAGCAAATCTTAGAAAAAGAAAATAGGCTTCCTGATTATGTAGTAGCTTGTATTGGTGGTGGTTCAAATGCTATTGGTATGTTCTCTCATTTCTTGGAGGATAAAGAAGTTACTTGTATTGGAATTGAAGCAGGTGGTTTAGGTGTTGATACAAATAAACATGGATGTTCACTTGCAAAAGGAAGTCCTGGCGTTTTACATGGGCAATGTTCATATCTTTTACAAGATGAAGATGGTCAAATAATTGAAGCACATTCTATCTCAGCTGGACTTGATTATCCAGGAATTGGACCAGAACATGCTTTTCACAAAGACAATAATAATGTTCATTACGATTCAGTTACAGATGATGAAGCATTAGAAGCTTTTGTATGGTTAAGTAGAAAAGAGGGTTTAATACCTGCTTTTGAAAGTTCTCATGCAATTGCTTATTTGAAAAAAGCTAAAGATAAGTTAAAAGATAAAATTATAATTATTAATCTATCTGGACGTGGTGATAAAGATATGATACAGGCAAAAAGTTTATTAAATTTTGATTAGAAAATAAAAAGTGGAACAGTTCTTTAAAAAGTTTCAACCAAATGCAGGAAAAATATTAGCAAGTATTGTTATTATTTTCTTTTCTTTTTTAGCTTATAATCTTTATCAAGCTCCAGTTGATGGTTTTGAAAATAGATTTGTTTATTTACTAAAAGAATATGGGTATATAATACTTTTTGCATGGGGTATGCTTGAAGGAGAAGCTGGTCTTATTATGGCTGGACTTTTAGCACATACTGGAGATATGAATCTTTATCTTGCTATTTTTATAGCAGGAATAGGTGGTTTTGCTGGAGATCAAGTTTATTTTTATATTGGTAGATTTAATAAATCTTATGTACATAGTAAGTTTAAAGGTCAGCGAAGAAAGTTTGCTTTAGCTCATTTATTACTTAAAAAGTATGGCTGGCCAATTATTTTTGCACAAAGATATATGTATGGAATGAGAACAATTATTCCAATTTCAATTGGACTTACAAGATATGATGCAAAAACATTTGCATTTATAAATCTTATATCAGCTTGGTGTTGGGCAGCTATTACAATAATTCCTGTTTGGTACTTTGGTGAAGAGATTCTAAAAGTATTACATTGGCTAAAAGATCATTGGTATTTAGCTTTACCTATTATTTTAGGATTTGGAGCTAGCATTATTTATTACTTTAATAAAGCATCAAAAAAAACAAAACGAAAAAATTATAAGGCACGAGAATGAAAATTAATTTAACAAATTCAAAAATAAATAAAATAAAATCAGATATTGAGATTTTACTAGTGAATAATATTGATAGCTTAGATGAAAAAGAACTATTAGAAAGTTTAGGTTTTGAAATTTCAGATGAAGCTGTAGTTTTTTTACCTGAAGCAAGAAAAATATTTGTTGCTTACGAAGAAGAGACTTATGATTGTTTAGCAATTGCTATAGCTAGTGCTATTAAAAAGTTTCAAACAACTTCATTTAAGACAGCAAAAGTAGATTTAAATTCTTTTGATTCTAAAATTCTAAAACCAATAGTTGAAGGTACAATTTTAGGTTCATATACTTTTGATAATTACAAATCAAAACAAGTGAAAAAGAAAAAACAAGAACTTATAATATCAATTCAAGAAGACTCTCCCAGTCTTGATAATATTGAATTAAATTCAATTTTAAATGAATCTACAATCATTTCAAAAGCTGTAAATAAAGCTAGAGATATGGTAAATACAACTCCTGGTGATTTTTATCCAGATGTAATGGCTAAATTAGCTAAAAAATTAGCAAAAGACGCAAAAATTGAATATAAAATAAAAGGAGAAAAATTCCTAGAAAAAAATGATATGAATGCAATGTTAAGTGTAGGACGTGCATCAGTTCATGAATCAAAATTAATTCACTTATCTTATAAACCAAAAGATGCAAAGAAGAAAATCGTTTTAGTAGGAAAAGGACTTACTTATGACTCAGGTGGCTTATCTTTAAAACCTGCAGATTATATGGTAACTATGAAGTCTGATAAATCAGGTGGATGTGCAGTTTTAGCAACTATTTGGGCTATTGCAAAACTTGAACTTCCTTTTGAAGTGCATGCTGTAATAGGTGCTGTTGAAAATATGATAGGTGGAGATGCTTATAAACCTGATGATGTATTAGTTGCAAAAAATGGAAAGACTATAGAAGTAAGAAATACAGATGCAGAAGGAAGACTTGTTTTAGCAGATTGTTTATGTTATGCACAAGATGAGATTAAAGATATTGATTATATTTTTGATTATGC
>CAJQLJ010000061.1 GCA_905479135.1 uncultured Campylobacterales bacterium
GAATAGAACTATAAATAGAGAAAAAATGAGAAAATTAACAAATAAAAATTTAGTAAAATTATATTATGAAGAATTATGGAACAATAAAAACAAAGAGTATATTGATACTCTTTTTAGTGATGAGCTAATTTTTCAAGGTTCTTTAGGAATATCTTTAAATGGTAAAAAAGAATTTGAAGAATACATGGATATGATTCATAGTGCAATTCCAGCACTATTTCATAGTATCATTGATATTGTAGTTGATGATGAAAATATTGCAGTAAGAGCTTTATATACTGGAAAACATACTGGAAAACTTTTATCATATGAAGCTACAAATAATAGAATTAGCTATAATGGAGCTACTTTTTTTAAATTTAATGAAGGGAAAATAGTAAGTATATGGGTACTTGGTGATTTAAATACGCTTATTAAGCAATTGAATAATTCAAGTGATTAGTTGTTATTAAAAGGATAAAAATGAAAGATAAGATTATTGTAGGAAGAAGAGAATTGATCTCAATTTTAGATCTTAACTTAGAAGATTTAGATGCAAAAATAGATACAGGAGCTGATTCAAATGCATTACATTGTGATAATATTGTCATAGAAAATGATATGGTGCATTTTTGTTTACTTGACGAAGTTCATGAGTCATATCATGGAAAAAGAATGTCTATGCCATTGTATAAAATTAAAAAAGTAAAGAGTTCTAATGGAGAGATTCAACTTCGGCCTTCAATAAAAGTCTCAGTTGAATTTTTTGGAAAGAAATATAAAAGTGTAATATCTTTAACAAATAGAGCAGATATGAAGTTTCCTATGTTAATAGGTAGAAGATTTTTAAAAGATAGATTTTTAGTAGATGTATCTGAAGAAAACTTATCAAGAAAAGGCAAATAATGAGAGTATATATATTATCAAGAAATTCAAACCTTTATTCAACTAAAAGATTAGTTGAAGCAGCAAATGAAAAAAATTGGGAAGTAAGAGTAATTGACTATTTAAAATGTAGTATTGAAATTATGAAAGGTGAATTAAAGATTAATTATCTGGGAAAAGAATTACCTATTCCAGATGCTATAATTCCTAGAATTGGAGCAAGTAGGACTTTTTATGGTACTGCTATGATTAGACACTTTGAAATGATGGACGTATTTACTGTTACAGGAAGTTTAGCAGTATCAAGAAGTAGAGATAAATTACGTAGCTTACAAATATTATCAAAACATGAAGTTGACATGCCAAAAACTGTATTTGCTTCAAATAAATCCAGTGCAAAAGATGTTATTGCTTTAAGTGGTGGAGCTCCTTTAGTACTTAAAATTCTTGAAGGTACTCAAGGAGTTGGGGTAGTTTTAGTTGATAGTGAAAAAGCTGCAAAATCTGTTCTTGATGCTTTTTATGGAATGGATGTAAACTTACTAGTTCAAGAGTTTATTGAAGAAGCTGGAGGTGCTGATATTAGAGCTTTAATAGTTGGTGGTGAAGTTGTAGGAGCTATGAAAAGACAAGGTGCTGAGGGTGATTTTAGATCTAATTTACACCAAGGTGGAAGTGCTGTATCACATAAACTAACTAGAAAAGAAAAATCAACAGCACTAGCAGCTGCTAAAGCTATGGGCTTAGGTGTTTGTGGAGTTGATATGATTCCATCAAGTCGTGGTCCTTTAGTTATGGAAGTAAATTCATCACCAGGTTTAGAAGGAATTGAGAAATCAACTAAACTTGATATTGCAGGAAAAATTATGGATTACATAGAAAAAAATGTTACACCTCATACTCCATTGAAAAAAAGAAAAATAAAAAGAGATAATATTGGAGCATAAACAACAAGAAATTGAATTTGCAGGAATACAAATTCAAAAAGGAACAAATGTAACTATAAATCTAGAATTACCTAAACTTTATCATTCTCCAATGGACTTACCAATAAGAGTTATAAGGGGTAAAAAAAATGGTCCTGTTATTTTTATTAGTGCAGCAATTCATGGAGATGAACTTAATGGTATAGAAATCATAAGAAGATTTAGAAAATTAAGTATATTAAAAAGGCTTAAGGGAACTATAGTTCTTATACCAATTGTAAATATTTATGGTGTTATGACACTTTCTAGATATATGCCAGATAGAAGAGATTTAAATAGATCTTTTCCTGGAACAAAAAAAGGATCACTAGCAAGTAGAGTTGCTAAAGTTTTTTTTGATGAAATAGTTTCTAAATGTGATTTAGGAATTGATTTACATACAGCTGCAATTCATAAGTCAAACCTACCTCAAGTTAGAACAAATTTAGATAATGACTTTACTTATAATTTAGCAAAAGTATTTGAGGCTCCAATTGTTTTACATTCACAATTAAGAGATGGATCATTAAGAGCTGAGGCTCAAGAAAAAGGTATTCCTGTACTTTTATATGAAGCAGGAGAAGCTTTACGATTTGATGAAACTTCGATTAGAATTGGGGTTAAAGGTATTGTAAATATCTTAAGAGAATTAAAAATGCTTCCAGAAGTAAGTAAAAAGAAAAAATATAAAAACCCAATCATTGCAAGAAGTAGTCAATGGATTAGATCTACTGAAAGTGGCGTTATTAGAACAATTAAAGCTTTAGGTGATATGGTTAAAGAAAATGAAATTATTGCTTATGTTGATGAACCATTAGGCGATGAAAGCTTTGAAATTAAGGCTACTTTTGATGGTGTTATTATTGGAAAATCTGAAATACCTTTAATACAAGAAGGTGATGCTATTTTTCATATTGCACAATTAAAAGATTTAGAGATTGCAGAAAATAAAATGGAATACTTTAATGAAAATGCTATTGAAGAAAGTGAATTTAACGAACTAAAAAAAGAAGAAAGCATAGAATAACTCAAATATTCTATTCTTCTTTAATTTAGTATTTTAAGAGAGCAGTTTTTTATTCTAAATAAAGCTTTTCCAAAATTAACAATATACTATCCACAGATTCTATTTTAGCTGTTTCCTTTACTGTATGATAACCAATAGTAGGAATTTGCAATGTTGTTCCTTGAATTTGACCTTTACTTGCATGAATTATTCTTCCAAGTTCTGTTATGCCTAATGGTGTTTTAATATTATTTTGTTTCATAATATTTTTCAAATACTCATCTTTATAATGATATTTTATTTTATTTTTAATAGCTATTTTCTTTATCTTAGTTTTTAAAGGTGATCTAAAATATCCATTTTCATCTCTATTTCTTAAAACTACATCTATATTTTTTAAATCTTCCATAGTTTTGTATGGACTTGTATCTAATACTAATAATTCATTTGTACTTATTTCAAATCTTCTAAAATAGTCCAGTAAAAATCTCCAACTCTTTCCAGCTTCCTCTGAAGCTGTAAAAAATGCTGTACCTTGATACCCTTGATGATATAAATAAACTAATATTGCAACTGATAAAACATTATCTAATTGTGCAGATATTACTTCATCATCAATTTCTAACTTATCCATAAAAGCAATAGGAGTTCCAGGAAAAAGATGTTTAAAGTCATTAATTTGAAAGATTATATTTTCTCTTCTTTCACATAAAAAAGCATTTTCAATTGTGCCCATACCTAAGTAGCTTCCAGACCATGGTTCATAAGCTTGTACTTTTTGAGTAGTAAATCTTTTTTCAAAGTTTTTTAATACCTGTTCTTTGTTTAAATTTTCAGCTAATGAAGATTGATTTTTTGCAATATAGGCAGCATATTGAAATTCATTAGCTCCGGTACAAATAAGTCCATGTCTATCAGCATGCGCAGAAATATATCCAGATGTAGCTTCTTTCCCTTTTGCAACAAGTACTCCATCATAATATTCAATAGCAATATTTAAATCTTCTAATTCTCTTTTTAAAAACATAAAAAAAGAGTGCTCATGTCCTGTAACACTAGGAACTCTTATTAGTTGTTTCAAAATATCATAAAATACTTCCAATTATATATCCTTATTCTATTTTTTATTTTTTTATTCTTTTAAATCCACTTCTTTTTTCTAAATACATATAATTGAATAGAAACAATTATAAGAAGAAAAACTATAAAAATCATAAAAGCATCTTTATTTGAAGAACCAGGAATTCCTCCTATATTAATACCTAGCAAACCAGTTAAAAAACCTATTGGTAAGAATATTGCAGAAATTACTGATAATACATACATTCGAATATTCATTTGTTCATTTAATTTATTTGATAACTCTTCTTGAGTTAATGCAATTCTATCTTTTATAGAATCAAGCTCTTCTATATATCTAATTACTTGGTCATTAATCTCTCTTAGTTGATTTTTTTTATACTCATCAATCCAAGAAATATTCTCATGATACAGTCTTGAGATTGCATCTTTTTGAGGAGACAAATATCTTCTTAGTGAAATAGCTTCTTTTCTGATTGTTGAAATTTCTGTTCTTTTTTCAAAATTATTTGAGTCTAAAACTGATTCTTCTAAATTTGAACTTCTTTCTTCCATTTCGGATATAGTATTTTCCATTCTTGAGGTTAGATTATTTGTAAGAGTTACAATAAACTCAGAAGAGTTTTTTGGTCCTTTGTTAAGTTTAAAAGAATCAACAATATCCCTAACGGATAATAAATCTCTTTTTTTTGTGCTAATTATAATATTTTCATTAATGAAAAGTCTTATTGAAATCATATCTTCAGGATCAGAATTAGGGTTAAGATTTACACCTCTTAATGCTAAAAGAACTGAATCTTCTAAAATAATGGTTCTAGGTCTTGTTTCTTCTGTTAACAAAGCTTCAATTGCTAAAATATCAATTTTACTTTCATTAGTAAGCCATTTTATTGAATCTTTGTTTGAATAATCAAGATGTAACCATAGTAAGCCCATTTCTTTTTTATATTCTTCTATTTCTATTTCTTTAGCACCGCCTAATTTATCAAAGAGAAGGGCATGTTCAAATTTCACTTATTTTCCTTGTTTTATGATTTTGAATTATATCACATAAGAGGGATTTAATTTCTATAATATTTAAGTTTTATATTCAAATAACAATGCAAGACTAATAATAATTGTTTAAACATTATTTTTACATTTTTTAAATATAATGTGAATCTAATTTATAAAAAGGATTTTTTTGAAAAATATATTTATTATACTCCTTGTAACGCTTGGATTTTCTTCTTGTACTTCAAAAAATGACATAAATATAAAAAAAGAATCTACACAAAAACAAATTGTTACTACTAAAAACATAATTACAGAAAATGATTCAAATGATAGCTTTAATGACAATTTTAATGAAGACTTTGGTGAAGATTTTGAAAATGAAAGCTTGAAAATTGAAGAGGTTTTTGACCCTTTGAGCTCTTATAATAGATTAATAACAAATTTTAATGATAAAGTTTTTATTTATGCACTAAATCCAACAGCTAAGGGTTATGCATATTTATTTCCTGAGACATTTAGATCAGGAATATCAAATTTTTTTAATAACTTAATGTTTCCATTAAGATTTACTAACAACTTATTACAACTAAAATTTCAGAATTCTGCTGAAGAACTAGGAAGATTTCTAGTAAATACTACATTTGGACTAGCTGGTTTTATGGATCCAGCTAAAACAGAACTAGGATGGAAACAGCATGATGAAGATTTTGGTCAAACTTTAGGATTTTATGGAGTTGGTGAAGGTTTTCATGTAGTTTTACCATTCTTAGGACCATCAAACTTAAGAGATATTGTAGGATTAAGTGCTGATTCATATATTAGTGCATTATCAACAACAGGTTCAAGTGATATACAATATAAAATACCTAATAACCAAACACAAAACCTTACAATTACTGCAGTTAATATAGTAAACTCTACTTCATTAAGACTTGGTTTATATGAAAGTTTAAAAAAAGATGCTTTTGATTTATATCCATATCTAAGAGATTTATATAATCAAAGAAGAAATACATTAATTAAGGAATAAAATGAAATATATATTAAAACTTTCACTATTAGCACTATTTTCAATATCTTCTCTTTTTGCTTTAGAAAAAGAAGAAATTAAAACTGTAATGACAAAAAAAATAGATGCATCTATTTCAATTATTAAACAAAAAAATTTAACTACACAAGAAAAAGGTCAAAAAATAATAAAGATTATTGATGAAGTTTTCGATTATAGAAAAATGGCTTTACTTTCACTAGGAAGAGATGCATGGGTTAGTGCAACAAAAGAACAAAAAAAAAGATATTTAAAAGCATTTGAAATAAATCTAAAGAATTCTTATATTGATAAATTAAGTTTGTATACAGATCAAAAAGTTAAGATTATTGGTTTAGAATCAACTTTTACACAAAAGTCTAAAAAAGAAAGAATACAATTAACTAGTGAATTAATTGGTCAAAGTAAAACATACAAGGTTAATTATTTGTTTTATAAAAATAGAACAAGAGGATGGGTTATTTGGGATATAAACTTAGCTGGAACTAGTGTAATAACTACAACAAGAAAACAATATTCAGGTTTATTAAAACAAAAATCTTTAGAAGAAATGATATCTGAAATTGAAGCTAAAAATAAAATAAATGGTTAAAAATTTTTATGATAGTGTAATATTAAAATACCCAGTAAAAGTATTATTACTACTTTTACTGATTATTAGTACACTAACATATCAAGCAACAAAACTTGAAATTGATGCTTCTGCTGAAACATTACTTTTGGACGATGATAAAGATCTAAAGTTTGCAAGAGAAGTAAGTAAAAGATATTATAAACCAAGTTTATTAGTAATAACTTATACACCAAAACAAGATTTACTTTCAAAAAATAGTTTAGATAATTTAAAACAATTAAGTCAAGCCTTAGAAAAAATAGAAAAAATAGATAGTGTAGTTTCTATTTTAAATGTACCTTTAATACAATCTCCAATTCGTCCTATTACTGATTTAATTGAAGGAGTTAATTCTTTAGAAACGGCTGATTTTGATATGGATTTAGTTAAAAAAGAGTTTCTAAACTCAGAATTTTATTCAAATAACCTTGTAAGTTCAGATTTCAAAACTACTGCTGTCATTTTAAATTTAAAAGATGACAAAAAATATTTTGAACTTTTAGAAAAGAGAAATTTACTTTTAACAAAAAAAAGAAATGCTAAGCTTAGTGAAAAAGAAAAAATTGCATTAGACAAAACAATTAAAGAATTTAAAATATACAGAGATTTATTAAGAGAAAAAGATGAAACAAATATAGCTGAAATAAGAGCTGTAATAAAAAAATACAACTCAAATGCAACAATTTTCCTTGGCGGGATAGACATGATTGCAAATGATATAGTAGGTTTTGTAAAAAATGATTTGCTTATTTATGGTTCTACATTAATATTATTGCTTATTTTTATTTTATGGCTAATATTCAGAAATCCTAGATGGGTTATTCTTCCAATTACAATTTGTGTTTTGTCTGTTATTTCTACAGCTGGTATCTTAGGTTTATTTAATCTTGAAGTAACTGTAATCTCTTCTAATTTTATATCATTGCAATTAATTATTACACTAGCTATTGTTCTTCATTTGATTGTAAGATATAGAGAATTAAACCTAAAATACAAAAATGCAAGTCAATATAAACTTGTAATAAATACTGTATTATCAAAACTCTCACCATCATTTTTTGCAATAATTACTACAATAATTGGTTTTGCATCACTTGTATTGTCAAGTATTCAACCTGTTAAAAACCTTGGTCTTATGATGAGTGCTGGTATTGCTATCTCATTATTTATTGCTTTTATTATTTTCCCTATTATCTTATTAATGTTACCTAAAAGAAATGAGTATATAAAGCAAGGTAAGCATTCAAAATTTTCATTGATACCTCTATGTATTTCTATAGTTGAAAAAAAAGGAATAGCTATTATTCTTGGAAGCATATTACTTGTTGTTTTTTCAATTATAGGTGCTTCAAAGCTAATAGTAGAAAATTCTTTTATTAATTACTTTAAACAAAGTACTGAAATATATAAGGGAATGAAAGTTATTGATCAAAACTTAGGAGGAACAACACCTTTAGATGTAATAATAAAATTTAAAGAAGATAAAAAAGAAAATGTATTTGAAGTATTAGATGATGAATTTGCTGATTTTGAAGAAGAGTTAGATTCAAATTCAGATGAAAAACAATATTGGTTTTCTCAAGATAAAATGGACACAATAACAAGAGTTCATGACTATTTAGAAAATTTAGAAGAAGTAGGAAAAGTTCAATCATTAGCCTCAGTATTAAAAGTAGGAAAACTTTTAAATCAAGATAAAGAACTAGACGGTGTAATGCTTGCCCTACTTTATAAAAAAATTCCAAATGAATATAAAAATATGATTTTATCTCCTTATATTAATATAGAAAACAATGAAGCTAGAGTTAGTATGAGAATAATTGACTCAAATGAAAATTTACGGAGAAATGATTTAATAAATAAAATAAATAGAGATTTAAGAGAAATTATCAGAAACAAAGAAACTACTTTTCAATTATCAAATTTAATGATTTTATATAATAATATGCTTCAATCACTATTTGACTCACAAATAAAAACTTTAGGGCTTGTTATAATTTTATTGTTTGCAATGTTTTTAATACTATTTAAATCAATTAAAATAGCTATTATAGCAATACTTGCAAATATGGTACCAATATCTTCAATATTTGGAATTATGGGCTTCTTTGAAATTCCTTTAGATATTATGACTATTACAATTGCAGCAATTTCTATAGGAATAGGAGTCGATGATACTATTCATTATATTCATAGATTTAAAGACGAATTTAAAAGTGATCATAATTACTTAAATGCAATGAAAAGAAGTCATAAAAGCATTGGTTATGCTATGTATTACACTTCTTTAGTGGTAATAATTGGTTTTTCAATTTTAGTTTTATCAAATCTTATTCCCACTATTTATTTTGGTTTATTAACAGTTGTTGTTATGGTGACAATCTTAGCCTCTGCCTTACTGCTTCTTCCTAGACTTATCATATTATTAAAACCTTTTAAAAAAAATAGTAAATAGAATTCGATATTTTGTTTACTATTTATTAACTTTTTATTAAAAAAAGGTTAACACCAAACTATTATAATTCTGTGTAAATTGGATTGAATAATCCTAATAAATATCGATATTCTGGCTTTAAATCTCCTGTATATCAAGTTAAAAAAAAGAGTGCTACTCCTGGCACTCTTTTTTTTGTAAAAAACAATATTATAATATCTTATATCTAAAATATTATATTTTAAAATATATAGATTATTATATAAAGTTATTATAAGTTTCAAACTTTATAATGTAGTTAAATTAAAAGGATTAACAAATTTATGAATAAGTTAGATTCAATACAAACAGATTTAGTTCTTACAAACTTAGATGAAAATGGTGCATTGTCTTGTATCAATGCTTTTAAAGTTGCTAAACTAATTGGAATGGAACCAAAGAATATTGCTCAAATAGCACGTGAAATGAAAATAAAAATTACTAATTGTGAACTTGGTGTATTTGGAAAATTAGAATTCCATGATATGAATGATGATATTTTTGATCTACTAAAAAAAAGATCAACTAATTCAAAAATTGAGTGTGAAGTTGCGTGGAAAATATCTCAAGAAAAAGGTAAAGCAATTAATTCTATAGGATCATCAGTTAAAAAATCTGGATTAAAAGTATCAAATTGTCAATTAGGATGTTTTAAAGAAGAAGAAAATCACGGTTTTATAATGGCTACAGATTAAATCTTAATATTATAAAAATAAAATAATAAAGTAAAAATCATTAATATTCTATTTTCTCGCTTTTCTATTATATAAATATTTTTTTAATCTTTCTACACCCTCACTCATATGACTTATATCTCGTGTATATGCAAAACGTAAATATTGTTCAGTTTTATTAGAGCCAAAATCAACACCCGGAGTTGTTGCGACATGGATATTTTCAAGTAACTCTTCAGCAAATTTAAAACTGTCATCAGTAAACTTGGAAACATTAGCCCATAGATAAAATGCTCCATCAGGCTTTGCATCGATATCAAAAATAAGACTCAATTCATTATATAAATAGTCTCTTCTTTTCTTAAATGTATTTTTAATATCATTTAAATAATCTTTATCAAAAGCTTCTAATGCAGCATATTGTGATAGTGTGGGTGCAGATATAAATATATTTTGAGCAATTTTTTCAGCTTCTCTTGTTAAATTTTTTGGAACTATTATCCATCCTAATCTCATACCAGGCATACAATAATACTTAGAAAAACCATTTATTATGAAAACATCATCACTAAATTCTAAAGCTGTATGTGCTTTTTTTTCATAAGTTAAACCATGATAGAGTTCATCTGAAATAAAAGCAATATTCTTTTCCTTACAGTATAAAAGCAACTCTTTAAGATTTTCTTTTGAATATAAATTTCCAGTTGGGTTTGATGGTGATGATATTTGAAGAGCTTGGATAGATACTTTTTCTAAATGTTTAATTGTTAACTCATAATTAGTTGATTTATCAATATTCATAAAAGTGGGATTTATATCTAACATAGTAGCAAAGTTCTTATAACATGGATAAGAAGGATCTGACAAACCTAAGTTTTCATTATTGTTAAGAGTCAGAGTATAAGCTACTAAAAAAGCACCTGATGTTCCTGGTGTTAAAAGTATACGAGAAGAGTCTATATCAACATTGTAGTCCTCTTTATACATATTAGATATTTTTTCTCGTAAAGATAATAAACCTAAACTTTCTGTATAAGAAAATCTATCATTATCTATAGCTTCTATTAAAGCTTTTTTGACCTTAGGACTTGGTCTTAAATCAGGTTGACCTATTTCGAAATGAATTGAATCTTGATATTTTTGTGCCTTACGCACAATATCCATAACAATGAAAGAACTAACATCATCATATCTCAAATTTATTTCTTACCAATTGCAATTTTTACATACTCTTCATAAGTTTCTAAATCTGATTCTCCAAGGAATTTTTTTACAAATTCACCATCTTTTGAAAATAAAAACAATTCAGGAATTCTTTGTACATCATCTAAATCTTTTGCTAATTTAAAATTTTCTTCTCCAACAGTTACAGGATATGTAATATTATATTTTTTAATAAACTCGATAACCTCTGAGGTTGGCTTATCTTCTTCTTTTTCAAATAATACTGATACTATTTCAAAATCATCTTTATACTTTTCTCTTAATTCTTTTAAAACGGGAATACCTTCAATACAAGGTGGACACCAAGTGGCAAATACATCAACTAAAATTGCTTTTTCACCTTTATAATCTTTGAAATCTAAACCTTTTTCAGTACTAGTAAGTTCAATAATCTTACCATTAGTAGTTGTTAATTTAAAAGTACGTGAAACAAACTTTTCTTCATATGGTGTGTTATTTTTTGCATTTGCAATTAAGCTTTCATCAATATCTTTAGAATCACAGCCTGTAAATAAAAAAAGTGCCATAATGATTGAGATTATAATATAATTAATTTTCATGTTTATCCTAATGTTTATAAGTTTTATTGCTTAAAATTATAGTAAAAATAAGTTAATAGTTAATAAATATTTCTAATTTAAAGAAGAAAGTTCTTTTAAAAGTTCTCTTGCTTCGTCTTTATTAAAAAAAAGATTCATAGATAATTCATCATTTATTTTTTTTAAGAGTTTTATTTTTTCTTCTCTTTGAAGATTTTTGTCATTTTGATATTTTAATAATAGTTTTTTCATTTGAATTTTATAAGATTGAATTAATTCATCTTTTTTAACACTAGTAGGCTTTACAACTTTTCTATTTTTTGTTTTAATAAATAGAAAAATTGCAAAAAATATAAGAAATATTAAAATTATATTTAAGCTATCCATATATTTTACTTTTGCCTTGCAATTTCTTTAGCTTCAATAGCAATTGCTTCTGCTCGTCTAGCAACCTGAAGAACTTCACTTAGTGCTTTGTTTGTTTCTTCATCTTTTTCAAGTTTTTCAATTCTTTCTAAAACATTTCTGTAAGAAATATGTCCAATAGTTTCAAGAACTCTTGATGATTTAATTATATGTTTAATATATGTTATATCTCTCCAATTATCAGTAATTTTACAGTCTATATAAGTTGAATAATCAGAATAAATTTTTGTATCATTTGCAACAAAGGCTAAATCTAAGTCAATATCATCAGTTTTTCCAAAAAAGTTATAGTATAAACCTTGTAAATGTAAAGATGACTCTAGGTTTGTAATATATGAATACACAATATTTTTATCGTCGTTTTCTAAGATGTAAGATAAAATTACATTTGAAATATTATCTTTTTTACTTTCTAAAACTGCATTTAGTTTTTCATTACAATTTTTATATATTTGAAGAGATTTATCTTTTTCTAATGCTTTTGTAAATTTGTATAAATCTAGGTTATGAGAATATGAAAACCTATTGATTTGTTTAATTAGTGGATTTAACAAACTGTCTGGCTCATTTCTACTATTAGAATAAGAAACAATACTATTTACAAATTCAACATCATTTTCATTAAAATTTGTATTCAAAATATATGTGTTTATCTCTAAAGCAAGATTTTCACTTAATAAAGTTTTTGACTTTTCTTCATAAAATAATGTTAACTCATTAATTTTAAATTTTTTTGAGTTTTTAGAAATTAAAGAATATTGTTCAGATATTGATGTATATGCTGAAATTTTATCTTTTATATTAAGATCTTTCAATAAGTCTAATTCTTTATTTAGTAATTGATTTTTATCTTTATTAATACTATGCGCAAGTTTTAAACCTCTTTTTGGTAATTCACTTGCTAATTTGTTCAACTTTGAATTATAATCTTCAAAATCATTTGATTTCTTTAAATTAGATACTAATTTCAAAGCTGATGATATTTTTATTGATCTTCTTATGAAGAATAAAATGATTAGTAAGGTTGATACTATTATTAAAATACTAGTGTATGTACCATTAGGATTTTGTATATACATTTGTGTAATATCAAAATTTGTTTCTTGTCCAAGTAATAAAAATTCTTTAACTTTTTCTAAAAATGACATTAACTCTCCTTTATTTATATAATTCTGACTCAAGCAATTCAATTAATGTTCTGTAAGATAAAACATCTAATCTTTTCCCATTAACAAAAATAGATGGAGTTCCTCTAACACCAAGCGTTCTTGCATCTTGTATATCAATATCCATCATTTTATCAAATGACTCTTTTTTACTGTCAACTTTTAGTTTTTCAATATCTAAACCTTCAACTTGTGATAAGAATTCCCATAACAATTCAGGTTTAGTATTATTATGCGCTGCCCATTTATTTTGAGTAGAATAAATAACATCTAAAGCTTCATTATATTTATCTTGTAGTCTAGCAGATTCTAATAACTTAACTACAAATCTTGAATTCTTATGATTAGGCAAATAACGTACATACAAAGATATATCTTCATAATTTTCTTTAAACATCTTTTTTACTATTGGATGAAAAGCTGCACAAGCTTCGCATTCTGGGTCTAAAAATTCAACTACTATAACACCCTTTTTATTTTCACCAAATTTAGGTGAATGTGCTCTTATGTAAGGAGCACCAGAATCATTTGCTGTAATATTTTGTGTTTTATTATTTGCATTATTTTTAAAAGTGTATGTAGCAAAAATAAATCCTAATACTAATATTAATAAAGATACAACAACTATTTTTTTATTTTTCATTTGAAGAAATTCCTTTTTTTATAATTAATAATAAAATTAAAATACTTGAATAAGCAAGTAATGAAAGTAGAGGTATATTTATAAAACCTAGCCAGTTTATGTATTCAGTTGAACACGGAACTCCTTGAACGCAAGGAACAATATTTTCTGGTATTACTTTAAACATTAATAAATTATGATAAACAGAGATTAACCAACCAACAAGGGCTATAGGCATTGCATATTTAACAACTTTATCATCAGGATATAACATATTTACTAAAAATATAATTACTAATGGATACATAAATATTCTTTGATACCAACACATAGAACAAGGAATAAATTCCATTATTTCAGAAAAAAATAAGCTTCCAAGTGTTGCTATGCAAGCAATAATAAAAGATAAAAATGTGTAAGTGGATGTTGTATTCAAAATATTTCCTATTATAATTTTGAAAAATTATATCAGATATTATTGATATTTTAGATTAGATTTGAATTTCAGATTATAAGTTTTTTGGAAGCTCTTTATAAACTATAGATATAACTTATAAAAGATGAGATAACTCATCTTTTATTCTCCACCACCAACAGATCCACTTAATTCATCATGAATTTTACTTCTTGGAATTGAATCACAAAGTGCAACTGATTCGTTTAACGATTTGAAAAATTCTTCAATATTTTCATAAGGTATTTCAACTTCAGAAGTTTTTTCAATTCCGTTTGAATAAGTTGCAATACTTATAACTGGACTACTGTACTCACCATATGGTTTTTCAATATGTTCAATCCTTACAGTATCACTTGTAGAGTGTGCTAACTTAAATGTTTTTACTTCAATATGTTTAGATGGCATTTTATACTCCTTTAATTTGTAATTAATTGTAGCATAAAATAAAAAATATACAAATGATTGATTTATCTATTTTAAATAGATGTAGCTGTTAAAAATAGATAATTTTTTCCTGTTAAAGTAACTTTAAATTTCTTTTGCTGCAAATATTTTTTGCAAAAATATACATCTTTGTAAAGTAAAGATTGCTCTGAATATGAATATGTTGGATTTTTTGCACCATATATTATTTCTGAACCTATCCATCTACAATTTGGAAAACCTAATATTATACTTCCACCTTTTTCTAAGTAATTTTGTATCAATGACATAAAAACTAACTTAAAATCTATACTACTTGACTGTAAGGTACTAATTGAAATAATCAAATCAGACTTCTTTAAATTTAATTCATCTAATTTATTTATATCATGTGAGTAAAAACTAAAGTTATCTTCTTTAAATCTTTCTTTAGCTTCTTTAATAGCACTTTGGGAATAATCTATTCCTACAAAATTTATATTTTTAAAAACTTCAGGATAGACAATTTGTTTTATAATTTCAAATTCATCTGCTTTATTAACACCTAAATTTAAAATTTGTTTTTTTTCATATACCTTTGTATGAATTAATGCCTTTTTATATGAGAATAGAAAAGATGGTTCTTCATTTTTATTTATTTTGGAAAATTCTGATTCAATTCCGTATTTTTCATTATTTAAACTATTACTATCATTATGAAAAGAATTTTCTAAATCAATCTTCTTAAAATTTAGTATTACAGTATACTCAGAACTTATTGTTGGTGTCATCATTTTACAAAACATTAATTCGGATAAGTCTATCCATGATTTATATGAACGGTGAATATACTCATAATCTAGAATGATCTTACTTCCTGAGTATTTATCAATACGAATATCAGGATTTAATACTTCAAAACTAACTATATCTTTTTCTGCTAACATATTTTCAAGATATTCAATAATTTCATACATAGTTTCATTTGTAAACTTTTTCATATTCAATCTTTATTTTTTGCAAATTATATACTAATTTATTAAGTAAAACTTTTAAAGATACTTATTATTTAACTTATTTTTAAATATTAATTATAAATTTTAATATTAGTTTTATAATTACATATTTTTTACATTCTTTTTTGTTATTATGCAAATCTAAAGTTAAGATTTATAAGTAAGGATAAAATAATGAATATACATACAGCAGATTTATGTGATGATAATCAGGATAAAGACATAAAAGTATTACCAGCAAAATTTAAAAATTATGGTGGATTAAAAAGATTTTATGGACAAATTGAAACAATCAAATTAGATAAAAGCAACTGGCGTCTATTAAAAATGCTAAGAGATGAAAAAGGTGATGGTCGAATAGTTGTAGTTGATAATGCAGAAAGTTTTTTTGGTGTTGTTGGAGATAAACTTATGGCATTTGCAGCTAAAAATAATTGGCAAGCTATAATATTAAATGGTTATGTAAGAGATACAGATGAGACACAAAATATTAATGTAGGCCTTTTTGCAATTGGTACATGTCCCTTAAGAAATTTTGAGGAAACTGAATCTTCAAGAGGTCAAACACTAAGTTTTCATGGAATAACATTTAATCAAGGTGATTATATTTATGCAGATAATGATGGTGTTTTAATTACTAAAGAAAAACTCATCTAATTTTTAGTAAATTTTTTAATTATAGATTATTTCTAAGCTAAATCAATATTTTTCACAATATAATTAGCTTTAAATTAAAGGAAATAATATGTCAGATATAAAAGACAAACTAAAAGATATTGTTACAAATGTAATGATTCCCGAAGTAGAAGCCTACCTAGAAGATTTACATAAACTTCTAGAAGAGAACAAACAAACTCAAGATGATAAATTAGCAATGACAGAAATGGAATCTTTATTAGTTGAACTTCAGAATGTATTAGCTGTTATAGAAGAGGATAAAACAGAGGATAGTGAATATGAAAGAATCTATCATTATATTATGGAAAATTTAGAAACAAAAGAACACTAAATAATCTTATGGAAATAATCTATCAAATATTTGAAATATTGATATTAATTTACTTTATTTATATGTTATATCAATTACTTAAATGTAAATTTGGAAAATGTAATATCAAATAATGTTTAGATATAATGCACTCAAAGGAAGATAATGAAAAAAACATTCAAATTAAACGTTGAAAATAAACACCCTGATAGACAAGTAGAATCTATTAAACATGAAATTAGAAAATACATAAAAAGAGAAAAAAATAAACCTTTAAGTGAAGGTGTAGATTTTTGGAAATTCGAATGTAAATTTGCTAAAGATTCTGAAGAACCGAAGAAAATTGAATTTTTAGACATAACAAAAAATATAGACGAAGCTTCAAATGAAAAATGTGAAACACTTTACATGGAAATACTAAGTATTCCTGGTAAAAGAGAAGCTAAACCAGAATTAGAAAGTAAAGAAACAGAAGAAGATAAATAAAGTGATCTTCTTTTCTTAAGAAATAAATCTAAATTTTAATTATGTAAGAAGATAAAAATATCTTATTTTCTTCTAAAATATTAATTCCCTCTTTTTCCTCAATATTTTTATTGTGATTTATAAAATCAGCTATACCATGCCAAGGCTCTATACACACAAAAGGTGCACCAGTAGGTTTTGACCATAAACCTAAATATGAAAAACCTTCAAAACAAACTTCAATAAACTTATCATTTTTGATATTTTTTAGTTTTATCTTATTTATATTTTCATTTTTCAAAATTAATGCATCATCTTTAAATATATTTTCATCAATATTTAATTTCTTTTTAACAAGTTTAATATCAAGTTTTTTATTTGATATCCCCTCTTTTAATAGAGGAAAAACTTTTAAACTATCTCTATTTTTACAATCAAATTCAAAATAGTAGTCATCTTTATTTGTATTCACATCATCTATTGGCCAATTAAAAGCAGGATGAGCTCCTATTGAAAAATACATTTTTTCAGAAGATTTATTTACAACTTCGTATGATATTTTTAATTCATTATCTTCTAAAGTATAAGAAATAAATAATTCAAAAGAAAAAGGATATATCTTTAAAGAAGAAGAATCACTCTTCAATAAAAATTTTAAATACTTATCTTTTTGCTTTATTAATGTAAACTCTTTATCTCTTGCAAATCCATGTTGTGACATATTATATGTTTTATCTTTGTAGATATATTCATCATCAAGTAACTTTCCTACAATAGGAAATAATATAGGAGAACTTCTATTCCAATATTTAGGATCACTTTGCCATAAATATTCTATATTATTTTGTAAATTTTTTAGACTTTTTAGTTCAGCGCCAAATGAATCAATTTTAATTTTAAGATATTCATTTTTCATTATATATTCCACTATTAATACCTTTTTACTTTTTGATATAAAAATTATAACAAAATTTTCTAATTTATCTAAATAGTAAACTCTTTTAAATTTAATTTAAACTAATTTTTAATATAATGCGTCTCCAATTTAAGAGTAAGATCTTAGATTCTACCAATAAAGAATGTGCGAGTGTGGCGGAATAGGTAGACGCGTTGGACTTAAAATCCAATTCCGGTTTCGGAGTGTCGGTTCGATTCCGACCATTCG
>CAJQLJ010000062.1 GCA_905479135.1 uncultured Campylobacterales bacterium
TTCGCACCACTAATATATAAAAGTAGAGAGTTGCCAGAGTTGGTCGAATGGACCGGTTTTGAAAACCGGCGAGGTTCACGCCTCCGAGGGTTCGAATCCCTTGCTCTCTGCCACTTTTATTTTACAATCATTTTCATCTCAAATATTAAAATGATTTTAAAACATTGGAGCTATAGCAAAGCTGGTAATGCCCCGGATTGCAAATCCGGTATGCGTTGGTTCGAGTCCGACTAGCTCCTCCATTTCTTCTACAAATAATAACAAAAATTCATAAGCTGTCATAAAAGAACTACTAAAAAATAAATAATTCACATAAAATAACAATAATTAAAAAAAGGAGAATGATTTGCTACATATTTTAATTAAAAGTAAAGCTGTAAATATTCAACTTCTTACACAAAAAGATTCTAAAAAAATTAAATTACAAAACTATTCGATATAAACATGAATTATAAAAGAGAAGTTAAACCAAAAGCAGCAAAGAAAAGAAACCTAGAATTTGAAGAGCTTGATGAAAATAGACTTATAGAAATGGCATGGCAAGATAGACTTCCATTTGAAATAATCTACTTACAATACGGCTTAACAGAGAACCAAGTAAAAAATAAAATGCGAAAATTACTTGATAAAAAAACCTACAATAGGTGGAGAAAAAGAGTTCATGGACGTATTACTAAACATAGTAAAAAATGTGAACACAAACCTAGAAGATTTCAAGGTCCTTGGTAGGATAATAAAACAATAAAAGGAAAAGAAATGTTTAAAGATCTATTATATACAGGAATTGGTGCAGGATTACTAATGAAAGAAAAAATGGAAGAAGAAATGAAAAAAATGGAGAAATCAGGGAAAATGAAAGATCACCATTCAAAAAGCTGTATGGATTCAGAGAAAATGAAAAATCACCATACCAAAAGTTGTATGGAATCAATAGAAAAAAAAGCAAAGAAAGAAGAGCATAAAAATAAAGAAAAACTAAGATCTATGATGAAAGAGATTATTGATGATTTAGGAATAGCTACAAAAGATGACCTTGAAAAGTTAAAACAAGAGCTAAAGTGAGACTTTATTCACCTCTTAGAATTTATAAAGTATTTACATTTTTACTTACTTTATTTATGGTTATAAAAAAAAAGGATAAATTTCTTTTTTTTAAACCTTTAGAACCTAAAAAATTAAAAAATACCATTACTACTCTAGGAGCTAGCTTTATAAAATTAGCTCAGGTTCTAGCTACTAGAGCAGATTTTTTTTCTCAAGATTACCTTGATGAATTAAAAGAGCTTCATGATCAAATTCCTCACATGTCAAAAGAGCATTTTGATATAGTTTACAAAAATAGCTTTAGTTCAAACGTTTTTAAATCTTTCGATGAAATACCTATTGCTTCAGCATCAATTGGTCAAGTTCATGTCGCATATTTACATGATGATACAAAAGTTGCAGTAAAGTTAAAAAGATACTTAATTAAAGAACAAGTTAGTGCAGATATTAAAATAATAAATTTTTTCAACTCTTTATTTAAACCATTCTTTTCTTTTTATACAAAAAATTCTATCAATGCAGTAATAAGTGAATTTTCTAAAATGATTCTAGAGGAAGTGAATTTTAACACTGAACTAGCAAATCTTAAAAAATTTTCGACAACATATAAAGATAGTGGAATAATTTTTCCTAAAGCATACGAACAATTTTGTTCAAATGATGCAATTGTTATGAGTTATGAGGATGGTTTTAGATTTGATGACAAAGAAAATATATTCAAATACAATATTGACTTTGAAGCAGTAATTGGAAAACTTGTAGAATTTTACACTACACAAATGCTTATAAATGGATATTTTCATGCAGATCCACATCCTGGAAATATTTTGATTACAAAAGATTCTAAAATTGTATTCTTGGATTTTGGTATGGTAAAGACTGTTCCAAATGAGACAAGAGTAGCAATAATTGAGCTTATAAAGGCAGCAAATGAACAAAATTATGAAGCTTATATAGATGCAAATAAAAGATTAGGGACAATAAGTTATGAAGCACCGGTTAGTGAATTAGCAGAATTCACTGCAAAAATGTTTGAAATATTTTCTAATAACAATCTTGATAGCGAATCAATGCAAAAATTGGCATTTGAAATTTTAGAAACTACTAGAGATTTTCCATTTAAACTTCCTAGTGATGCAATATATATATTAAGAGTTAGTGCTATTATTGAAGGTTTGGGAACAACTTATATAGAAAACTTTAATGGTGTCAAAGATATCTTACCTATTTTACAGACAAATATTCCAAAAGCATTAGGTGCTAAAGAAAGTGTTTTAGACAATTTAATTGATGAAGTAAAAGATCTACCTTTTATTATTAGAGATTTAAAATCTGTCATTAAAAAAGCAAGTAAAGGAAATCTAGAAATTGAACTTTCAAAAAGTCAATTGGAATATATTATAAAAGAACTCAAAGGCTATGTTAATCCAAAAATTGGTGGTTTTGCACTGATGTTTGGTTCTTTTTTTATTTTATCAATTGATAATTCTTACAGTGATTATGCAATTGTTTTATTTCTTTTAGGAATAGGAAGAGTTCTATATAAATAATTTTAGAAAGAATCTATCATAGATCTTTCTATTCTATAAACTAGCAGACAATCTAAGATTCGAAGCGATGATAGAATGAACTAACTATACACCAATCCAAAGTAATTGATTAAGACAGCTTTTCTCTTATCTTAAGTTATTTTAGAATTTAGAAAATAACTCAATTTTATCAAAATAAACAACATATCTTTTACTACCACCTGATTCTAAACTATCAAATGGCCAGCAAGTGATAAGTATAAGCTTTTCATTTCCTTTATATATCCCAATGTTATCAGTTTTTGTATCTATTATTTTTGTATTAGTAATTCTATACCTATGTTCTTGACTGGAAATATCATATAAAACTATTTCATCATTTAAATTCATATCTTTTAAAAATTCAAAGTGAGTATCCCTATGAGCACTTATTAGTACAGTTCCATTATTTCCAGGCATAAAGCTCTCAGCAGAATGTCCAGGACCAAATGCTAAGCTATGTCCACTACTATTTTCTAAAATATAAATATCTTTTTTTAGTTTAGGTATATGCATTTTTAATACAGTTTTTGTGTCAGCCCAAGGCCAAGGCTTATAGAAGATCTTAGTCTCAATACTTTTTTCCCAAGCATTTTTGATAAGATATTGAGCTGCTATTGCCTTTGCATCCATATAAAAACTTTTAAATATAAAGCCTAAACCTGTTAGTACTAAAGAGAATATTATTAGCTTTCTAAACTTCTTCATTTGTAGACTCTTCAAGTTTATACAACATAACTCCAAGTAAGACTAACAATCCACCTATTAGTAAAAGTAGCTCTGAGTTAGTTGCTGTTTGTGGAATATTTGCATCATATAACTTCCAGCCTTTTGGGATTTTTGTTTGTACTTGTTTTGTTTTATTTATTTGCTTTTGGATATTACTTGGTGTTTTATCAACTGCAATTAAAGAGGTAAAATTTGTTACTAAACCGTGGCTTAGTCCAATTGAAGTTACGTATGATTTTATAATATCTTTTTTACTACTATCATATTCTATATAATAAGCATTCATAAGCTTATCTATTGATTCTTTAGCCCATAACTTATCAATGCCACTTGCAAGACCAGCATTTAATAAAATCAACTCTTTTTCAAATACGCCACTAAAGTTTTTACCTTTTAAAATTAGTTTGTTAGGAATCTGTTTTGCTTCAAAACTATAATATACACTTTCACCGTAATATAAATCACTAACTTCTAAACCTATACCATCTATATTAATATCTGTAATTGATGGGTTTTCTATTTTTCTAAAGAATACGTTCATTTGTTTTGTAACTTCTTTTTGATTACCAATATGAGCAAATGTTCCCTTACCAAACTTTGCAAGCTTCTTCATAAAAAAACTATTCGGGGCAGACCCAATAGCTATTGTAAACATCTTTGAAGATTTTAAATTAGATTTAACTGTTTTAAATATTGCTTGTTCATTTCCAAGCTGACCATCTGTTATGAATATTACTTGTCTTAAGTATTCATTTGAATCTTTATTTAGACTTTCTAATGCATACTTAATTGGTTCAAGTGCTTGTGTTCCACCATCTGCTTTAATGTTATCAATAAACTTTTTAGCTAATACAGATGTTAAGTGATTTACAGGTTGTGCTGTTTTAAACATAGGATTATAATTAGTATCAAAATCAATAATATTAAACTTGTCACCTTTTTTAAGCCTGTTAATTGCCATTTCCAATGCTAAAGTAGCTTGATTTATTGAAGTTCCTTGCATAGAACCTGAACTATCAATAATAAAAATTACTTCTCTATTTTGTGTATCTTGGCTCTTATAAAGTTCATTTGGTGGAGTAATCATTAGTAATCCAAAGTCTCTACCATTTACATTTTGTGTATAGACTTTTGCTTGTATATCATTATTTTTTTTTGCTTTCCAAGTTAGTTTGAAATCTCTATTTGCTTGAATAGTGTTTTCTAAGTATATTTTTACAGTTTCTTTATCAATACTTTTTGTATTAATTTTATGATAGGGACTAATTATATTATTTATCTCAAATCCTGCTTTTAAAGATACATCAATATCAACTGGTCTTTGTACTAAATTGTTTTTATTTTCAACGGCTTGAATTAAATTTTTATTAGCTCTATTTTTTAAAGTATCATCAGGTTTAGTTTGTAAAAACTTTTGAGCAGCTACCATTGGAAATGTTACTGCAAACTCTTCATTGTCATAAGATACTTTTTGTTGATAATCTATTTCAATAGTTATCTCACCTAATGGAGGAATATTAGCTACGTTAGCTGTAAAAAGGTTTGGTCTATTTTGTTCAACTAAAGTTGCCTTCTTACCTTCTTTTTTTGCTTGCTTATAAATCTTTTTTGCTTCAATTTTTTCTTTTATTTCACCTATAATAATACTTTGACCAATAATCATTTTAAGACCATCAACAGCAGCATTTTCAGGTAACGGAAATAGGTATGTACCTTCCGTCCAATAATTATCTGGGTTTTTAAAAGTTTGCTTTACTTTAACTCTATTAATTATTCCAGTAATATTCATTGAAACATTTGTGTTTAAAGCTAAAGTTTTTGAATATTTTCCATCAATATTCTTATAAAACATCTCACCATTTGTGATTTGATTATATTGTTCATTTGTTAAAACTGCATAAGCTTTAATAGTTGACAATAACATTACTAAAATAAGTATATTAACTAATAAAGCTAATTTATCTGAGATTTTTCTAGCTATATTTTGTTTTAATTCTTCTTCTATTTTTATATTTTCTAAATTGATTTGCATAACTTATCCTTGAGTGATTATTGTTTAGTTAGTGTACTTATCAAATATTTGAATACGAATTGTAGATTGATATAATAAGACATAAATTTACTATGTTTATAACAACATATAATTTCATCTTATTAGACTTTTTGTTTAATATTTTTTCTTTATTTAAATTTATATTTTCTAAATCCAATTGCATAATCTATCCTTTAAAAGTTTGATAAAAAAGCAATAAATGGTCCTCAGTACCTAAACTGATTTTTAAATTTTATTGCTTGATTTTATTTGAGTAAATATTTAGTTTAATATATCTCTATAAAGTTTTATTTATAAGTTATTTTTAAATCGACTCTTCTATTTTTAGAATCTATGTTTGAAACAGGAGCTGTCTTCCCAAATGATTTTATTTTAAGTATGTTATTAGGAATATTATTTTTAATTAGATACTCTTTAACTGAATTTGCTCTTTTTAATCCTAAGGCAAAATTATATTCATCACTACCTATAGAATCAGTATGTCCTTCTATTTGAATCTTAGAAGCATTTAACATATTTAAGGTACTTATTTTAGTATTAGTTATTTTGAAATTATATTTATTAAATTCAAAATTTACAAAACTATTTACTTCTTTATATGTTTCAATAGGCTCTTTGTTTATAACTGTTTTAATTTCATTTAAATTCTCATTTTGTTTTACTTCTTGTA
>CAJQLJ010000063.1 GCA_905479135.1 uncultured Campylobacterales bacterium
CGAATGGTCGGAATCGAACCGACACTCCGAAACCGGAATTGGATTTTAAGTCCAACGCGTCTACCTATTCCGCCACACTCGCACATTCTTTATTGGTAGAATCTAAGATCTTACTCTTAAATTGGAGTGGAATTATAATAGATTAATTATTGTTTGTCAAGTATTTTTTCAAGAAATATTGAATTTTATAGTTTTAACTAATTTTAATAAGAGTTAAAATTAATAAAAAGTATAATCTGGCCATAAATATAATATATCTAAAGGATTACGAATGAGAAGTGATGAGATAAAGAAAGGCTTTGATAGAGCACCACATAGATCGTTATTAAGAGCAACTGGATTAAAAGATGAAGATTTTGAAAAACCCTTTATTGGAGTAGCAAATTCTTTTATTGAATTAATTCCAGGACATTTTTTTCTAAATAAAGTTGGTGCAATCATAAAAGATGAAATAAAAAAATGTGGTTGTGTGCCATTTGAATTCAATACTATTGGTGTAGATGATGGTATTGCAATGGGTCACGACGGTATGTTATTTTCACTTCCATCAAGAGAATTAATAGCAAGTTCGATTGAAACAGTAATGAATGCGCATAAATTAGATGCTATGATTGCTATTCCAAACTGTGATAAAATTGTACCAGGTATGATTATGGGTGCATTAAGAGTAAATGTTCCTACAATTTTTGTATCTGGTGGTCCAATGGAAAAAGGTTATACTAAAGATGGTACTCCTATTGATTTAGCTACTGCATTTGAAGCTGTTGGAAAATTCGAGGCTGGAGATATTACAGAAGAAGAATTAACAGATATTGAATGTAATGCATGTCCAAGTGGTGGGTCATGTTCAGGTATGTTTACTGCAAATTCAATGAATACACTTATGGAAGCTATGGGTATAGCACTTCCAGGAAATGGGACTATTTTAGCTTTGACTCCCGAAAGAGAAGTATTATATAGAAAGGCTGCAAGAAGAATTTGTGAAATTGCATTAGACAAACAATCAAGAGAAAAATACTTATTAAGAAATATTTTAAATGAAAATGCTGTTAGAAATGCATTTGCTGTAGATATGGCAATGGGTGGTTCATCAAATACAGTTTTACATATGTTAGCAATTGCAAGAGAAGCAAAAGTTGATTTTAATTTAGCAGATATTAATAAAATATCTAAAAGAGTTTCACATATTGCGAAAATTTCTCCTTCTTTATCAACTGTACATATGGAAGACATAAATAAAGCAGGTGGTGTTTGTGCTGTAATGAAAGAGATGACTAAACGAGGTGATGATATTTTAATTGATAACTTAACAATCACAGGTGAAACTACTTTAGAAAAAATTAAAGATGCCTATATTAAAGACACAAATATTATTCACACTATTGATAATCCTTATTCTGATGTAGGAGGATTAGCAATTTTATATGGTAATTTAGCTGAAGAAGGTGCTGTTATTAAAACAGCAGGTATCACTGGAGCTAGATCTCTTACAGGAAAAGCTGTATGTTTTAATGGTCAAGCTGAAGCAATTGCCGGGATTGTTGGTAAAAAAGTAACTCATGGCGATGTTGTAGTCATAAGATATGAAGGTCCAAAAGGTGGTCCAGGAATGCAAGAAATGCTTGCTCCTACTTCACTTATTATGGGAATGGGAATGGGTGATACTGTTGCATTAATTACAGATGGTAGATTTAGTGGTGCTACAAGAGGTGCTTCTATTGGTCATGTAAGTCCAGAAGCTGCTGAGGGTGGAATGATTGGATTACTAGAAGATGGAGATATTATCAATATTGATGTTGATGCATATTTATTATCTGTAGATTTAAGTGATGAAGAAATTGCACGTAGAAAAGCAAACTTCAAACCTATTAAAAAACCTTTAACATCTAGTTGGTTAGGACAATATAGATCACTTGTAACAAATGCAAGTAATGGAGCTATGTTAAAAACTGATTTATAATTTTATTAATAAAGCGTTAACTATTGATTGAAAAATAGTTTACGCTTTTACTTTACAATTACTTAATCAAAAACCAAAGGACATATTGTGAAGAAAAAGCTTTTATTTGCATCAACGTTAATTGCCAGTCAATTATTTGCTGAATCAATAAATTTTAATATAATGGATAAAAATCCAACTAGAGTTGCACCTAATACAAACAATCAAATCTTATCTTTTAATAGTGCAATTAAACAATCATTAAATTCTGTTGTAAATATTTCGACAAAAAGACATGTGGATTCATCTGTGGAAAACCTTCCTTTACAAATGTTTAATGATCCATTTTTCAAACGATTTTTTGGAGATCAATTTGGTAATCAATTCAAACAAAATAAAGTACAAAGATCTTTAGGTTCAGGGGTTATTATTTCTAAAAATGGGTACATAGTGACAAACAGCCATGTGATTGAAAATGCAGATGAGATAACTGTAACTATTGGAAATGATACAACTGAATTTAATGCAAAATTAATTGGTAAAGATTCAGACAGTGATTTAGCAGTAATCAAAATTGAGACTTTAAATTTAAAACCAATTAAATTTGGTCATTCAAAAGAATTAGAAGTTGCAGATGTAATTTTTGCAATAGGTAATCCATTTGGAATTGGAAGTACCGTAACACAAGGTATTATCTCGGCACTTAATAAAAATAAAGTTGGAATAAATAGATATGAAAACTATATTCAAACTGATGCATCAATAAATCCTGGGAACTCAGGAGGAGCACTAGTAGATAGTAGAGGTGCTTTAATTGGTATAAATACAGCTATTATTTCAAGAAGTGGTGGAAATAATGGAATAGGTTTTGCCATTCCTGTTGCAATGGTTAAAGATGTTGTTCAAAAACTTGTGGCTGATGGAAAAGTTACGCGTGGATATTTAGGTGTTGCTATTAGCGATTTAGATAAAGAAATGTCAAAAGTTTATAATCATAAAAAAGGTGCATTAGTTTTAGATGTATCAGTTGATACTCCTGCATTTAAATATGGTGTTAAAAGAGGTGATTTAATTTATGCAATAAATAACAAGCCTGTTAAAGATAGAACTGCTTTGCAAAATATGGTAGCATCGTTTAAACCAAATCAAAAAATTGTACTTAATGTAGAAAGAGATAAAAAAGATATCGAACTTAATATAGTTTTAGGAAATAGAACAAGTTTAGTTAAAATTCAATCAAATAATGGAAGAGTTTTAGGTGGACTTAAACTAAATACAATTACGAAAAATATACAAAAACAATTTAGATTATCACTTGAAACAGAAGGTCTACTAATATCTGATGTTGAACCAAAAAGTAAAGCTGAGAAAGCTGGTTTTGAAGCGGGGGATATTATTATCCAGGTTGAAGATATTGAGATTAAGAATTTCAAAAATATTGAATCAGCATTAACAAAATACAAAAATAAACATAAGAGAGTTTATATAAATAGATATGGACAAACTATTCTATTTGTTATAAAATAAAAGGATTTCCCATTATAAAAGTACTAATGATCGAAGATGATTTAGAGCTTGCTCAAATAATCACTGACTATTTATCATCCTTTGATATCGAAGTTACAAATACAGATAGCCCATACAATGGGTTGTCTATGCTAAGTATTGATAAAGAATTTAAATTACTTATCTTAGACTTAACTCTTCCTGAGATTGATGGATTAGAATTGCTTCCAAAAATTAGAGAAAAATCAGAGATACCTATAATTATTAGTTCTGCTAGAGATGATATTTTAGATAAAGTAATGGGACTAGAACGCGGAGCAGATGATTATCTTCCCAAGCCTTATAATCCAAGAGAACTTCAAGCTAGAATTAAAACTATTCTAAAAAGAGTTGATGGAGTTGAATTAAAAAAAGAAACAAAAGTCTCTCCTTTTTCAATAAAAGAAGAGGATATGCAAATATCTTTTAAAAATATTTCTCTTACTTTAACACTTGCCGAATATGAGATATTAAAATTACTGATCAAAAGAAATGGTGGAGTGATTGCTAGAGAAGACTTTATATATGCAAGTGATAGCATAGAAGACGATTCATCATTAAAAAATATCGATGTCATAGTTTCAAGAATTAGATCAAAATTGTCTAAGATAGATAGTAATACTACATATATAAAATCTGTTAGAGGTATTGGTTATCAGTTAGTATGATTAAAAACATATCTATTTCAACGTTTATTAATATAATATTTTCCTTGGCTTTTATAGCCACTATTATTACATTTTCTTTATTTATTAGTTTTGATAAACAAAAACATGAAATTAATCAACAAAATAGATATGAACTAATTGCAGAGAACTTTTTAAGTACCTTCCAAAATTTACCAAGCGCAGAATCATTAATAAATTTATTTAAAAAGTTTCAAGTTAGACCTCTTGAAAATAGAGATGATAAGCTTGAAATTATCAAAAATGCACAAGAATTAACAATAACACAGAATTATTTAGGGACATATAGAGTTTATAAATATGATAGTGAATATTATATTTATGTTCAACAATATGGCTATAATTTAATGCTAAAAGATATTAGAAATAGTAACTATAGTATGGTGATTATTATCACTGCATTTGTACTCTCTCTTGTTATAATCTTTTTTTTATATGCAATTTTAAAAAGAAAACTCAAGCCTCTTAAGCTTTTAAATAAAGAAATTATAGAGTTTTCAAATGGTAATAAAGATATAAAAATCAAAGCAATTTCAAATGATGAAATTGGAACAATTGCAAGAAGTTTCAATGAAGCTATTAGACTCATAAATAATCAAAGTAGATCAAAAGATTTATTTATGAGAAATATGATGCATGAACTTAAAACACCAATTACAAAAGCTATGTTTATAGCAGAAACTTTGGATAATGAGAAAACAAGGGACAATCTCCAGAGAGCTTTTAAAAGAATGGATGATATTATAAAAGAACTTGCTACTGTTGAAAAACTAACCTCTGTCAATAGTATGATTTATAAAGAACAAACATCTTTTTTTAATATTTACACTAAGACTTTAGAAATTATGATGGTTAATCCTGAAAATATTGTTTCTAAAATAAAGAGTTTTCAATTTGAAGTTGATGTATCTATGTTTTCAATTGCACTTAAAAACTTAATAGATAATGCTATTAAATTTTCACCAGATAGTAAAGCAATTATAACTGCATCTAAAGAACAAATTGAAATTAGTTCACTAGGTGAACCTTTAAAATATAATTTAGATTATTACACTGAAGCCTTTTCACAAGAAGAAAAAAGAAGTGATGGATTTGGATTAGGCCTGTATATTGTGAAGACTATTATACACTTACATGCTTATAAGTTCACTTACTATTATAAAGATGGGAAAAACTACTTCAGTATAAGAATGTAAGAGTTTACTTTAAAGGCTCTCTTACATCTTTCATAATTTCAAACCATGAGCGATTGAAATTTTTCTTAATATATTTTCTTTTATGTGGAATAATACAACCTGAACAATTTTGATGAATGTAGTCATCTCCTATATACTGAGAACCATCTTTAGAGTTAATACTACAAACAGAAAACAATGTTTTCTCTTCTTTTTTTTCAAAACCTTCATCTTTAAACCTAAAATTTGGACAAGCACATAAATAACAGTTTAAATCTTCCATATCATGACACTTTTTGTTATCTTTATACAAAGGACAAAAATCTGGTTCATTTTTGACCATGTTTTCAAATTTAAAGTATTCTATAACTTCATCAACACTTTTATCTTCTAATTTCTTCATCACATTTGCATGAAGATTACCTTGCTTTGTAAACCATTCACTATAAGTCATTGTTACTCCTAAAATTAATAAAATTATTTATATATATTCAAACGACACTTTAACTAAAGTGTGTTTAAAACAACAGAAAATTTAGTACTATAAAGATATTAGATAATTCTAAAGAACATTATCTAATATCTTTTGTATATTTAGTTTTATTTTCATTTGATCTACAAAAGTATCAATTGAGTCCTTTTTATATTCTTTAAAATTATATCCCTTATACTTATGATTTATTGATTTAAAATATTTTGTTCTAAATTCATCATTATCAAATATTCCGTGGACAAAAGTACCTTTAAGATTATTCTTTTCATATGATAAAGAATAGTCTTTACTCACTCCATGGTGTATTTCAAAACCTTTTATTTTGCACCCAAATAATTCATATTCTTGTTTCTTAAGTATTTTTTCTTTTTGAAAAGTAATTATTGAAGGAATAAGTCCGAAACCAAGTTCAACTAAGGGTGCACTATTTTCTACAGTATATTTATCATCTAAAGTTTCAAACATCATTTCATAACCACCACAAATACAGCAAATCTGTTTACTATAGTTTTTGATTTGTTTAAATAATCCAATTTCTTTTAGCCACTGTAAATCTTTTATTACAAGTTTTGAACCAGGAAGAATAACTAAATCAAACTTTTCTAATGAAATATTATTAGATACAAACTCTACAAATACTTCATCATCAGCTATTAAAGGCTCTATGTCATTATAATTACTCATATGAGGATAAGAAATAACTGCAATATCAAGTTTTTTATTTTTAGGATATTGAACAAAGTTTTTCAAAGAAGCAGAATCTTCAAAGCCAAGATTAAAAGGAAGATATGGTAAAACACCAAGAACGGGTATTTTAAACTCTTCTTCTATTATTCTAATACCTTCATCAAATAAAGATAAGTCACCCCTAAATTTATTTACAATCACCCCTATTACATTATCTCTAAGCTCTTTTGGAAGAAGATTATAAACCCCATAAATTGAAGCAAACACCCCACCTTTTTCTATATCAGCTACTAATATGATTTTTGTATTATATTCGTTTGCTATAAAAATATTTGATAAATCTTTATCCATTAGGTTTAGCTCAACAGGACTTCCAGCCCCTTCATTTACAATACAATCATATTTTTTATCTAAATATTCATAACATCTTCTAACCGCAGGTTTTAATAAGTCTATATCTCTATAGTATTCTAATACCTCTTTATTTGCTACTACTTTACCTTCAACAATTAAAGAAGCAGAGTTTCCTTTTCCTGATTTTAGTAATATAGGATTTAAATGATACGAAGTTTTACAGTTTAAAACCTCAGCTTGAAAATACTGAGCTACTGCTATTTCACTTCCATCATCACATACATAAGAATTATTAGATACGTTTTGAGCTTTAAAAGGTACTACTTCATACCCTGCATCTTGAATAATCTTTGCTATTACAAAAGTAAGAGTTGATTTTCCCGCATCCGAGCTTGTACCAAATATTGATATGTTATTCATATACTAAAATTCCTATTTCTGTGAAGTTATTGATTTTAAAGGATAAAATCTATTTAAATAGTCTTCAATTTGTATTTCCAGTTCTTTATGCTGTGCTAATGTATTGTAGAATCCTTCATCGTAAGTACTTGAAGATAAACCAACTATAGTTCCAAGAACTGATCCTCTATGTGCATTTTCTCCACCTAAGTTTGTGTTTATTAATAATGCTTCTTTAGGATTCTTATAATACTTTGAAGCTAAATAACATGCACTTGGCCATGAATCAGTTATATAACAAGCAAGTGAATAGATACGCCCTACGACGTAAGAATCTTCTCTTTCCTCATTTAATAGTTTTTCAAGCTTTGTTCCAGAAATGACATTTCCAGCTTTGATAACTACTTCTTCAACAGAATCATTATTATCACGATTAAGTAAAGAATCTAATAACCTTACATAACTATCAACAACCTTCATTAAACCCTTATCAGGATGTGTTAAAGACACATGTTCTCTACATATTTTTTGTACAACATCCAAAGGTTTTGAAACTAATAATGCCAAAGCCAAGGGTGCAACTGTAACTAATGCTCCCATTGATGGTGTATCATGAGTTTTAGCAGCACAATTATTTAAATCTTTTCCTAAAGCATAATTAGCAAAAAAACCACGATGATAACTTTCTGCATAAGTATCTGGATGTTTAGGTATATCTGATGTCATTAAAGAAACATACTCTTCTAGCCATTTATTACTATTATAATCTCCATCTTTAGCAAGAATAGTCATCAACCATTTTGAACACCATGCATTTAAGGTATTTTCACCTGCTGGCAGTTTATGATGATAATGACCATTTGCTCGTCCCCATAAATGACTTTTTCCTTTTAAGATAACATTTCCTACAATTTCATTTTGTTTTATTCCTTTTTTATCTTTTCTACCGCCACTTGTTGTTGAATGTAAATTCATAATTGAACTTGGATGATATCTTGGAGCTGCTTGCATTTTTGTAATTCCATTAGGAGGAAAAGTTTTTTTAATATCAAAGGGATTGTAAAACCAATGCACGGGCATAGAAAGTGCATCTCCTAAATATAAGTTTACTAAAGCAGCCTTTACTCTCAATCGTTTTGTTTTATCAATATCCATGATTTAATCCTAAAATATTTAATATTTTTGTTTATTTTATCTTAACTTAGATATTTCAATATGCTTTTTATGTTCTTTAATAGAAAGGATTATATTTAATACTTATGCAAGCTGGTTTAAGTCTAGAATATCTTATATTAACACATTTCTTGTAAGGCTTTTTTTAGTATTTGTATCGAGGTTCTTGATTTAACTGTAACTTGTATATAATACTCATCTAAATAATCAAAAACAGAACAGTCTTTTATCATTATTTTATAAGGTTTTAGTTTTTCTTGCAGTTCTTTTGCTTTTATACTTTTTAATTTTGCTAGTACGTAGTTTGTTCTACTTTGATATATAGATTCAACTAAAATAGAATTTTCTAAGATATTCTCTAACTCAATTCTATTTTTAATATTTATTGCTTTTGATATTCTTTTAAAGTTTTTATCCTCAAGTGCAGTTTGCAAATAGCTTGAATCAAATTGTGATAATTTACACAAAGGTTCAAATCTTGTTAAAGAATCAATATTCTTTTCATTTGAAATTATACTTGATACTCTAACCCCTACGCTTGAATAAAAGTCTGTGATTGATTTTAGTATATACAATTTGTCATATTTTTTAAGATATTCAATTGCAGACTTTCCATCAGAAAAATCTAAAAAACTTTCATCAATTAATATAGTACAGTCTTTTTTAATCCAATAATTCATTAGAATGTCTAAATCATAATATGTTCCATCTGGAATTGATGGATTTATAAAAACTACTAAACTTTTGTTTTTTACTGGCAAACTTATATTTTCAAATCTATTTATAGTACGTAAATCATATCCAAAGTTTATACAAGCTCTTTTATATTCTAAGTAAGCTGGAGAATAAATAGTACAATGCTTTAAATCCAAATGTTTAAAAAGAGTAAAAATACTAGAACTAAGACCATTAAAAAGTTCAATTTGTTTTGAATTTATTTTATAATTTTTAGCTAATTTTTCATATAATTTATCATAAACGGGATAAGAAGAAATATCGAGATTATTAAAATCAACATTTATCTCTGGTTTAATAAAATTTATAGTTGAAGAAAAATCGATTATATCTGTGATTTTACAGTTTAAATTTTGAGCAAAAGATGATATTTCCATTATAATCCTAAAAAATTTTTAATACCAGTAAATACTATTTGAGCAGATAAAGCTGCTAAAAATAATCCTGTTATTTTAGAAATTACTAAAAGTCCTTGTTTACCAATTATCTTTTCAATAATGCTTGAACTATACAACATGAACCCTATTACTAAAACAGCAAAAATCAATGCAAAACTTCCCATTAACATCGAAGATTTATTTTCAAAAGTTGCACCCATTACAAGTAAAATACCAATAGTTCCAGGACCAATAGTAATAGGAATAGCAAGTGGTACGACCGCTAAATCTAAGATATTTTTATCCCCCACTTTTGCAGTTGCTTTATTTCCCTGAATCAATTCAACCGCAGATAAAAACATCAAAGAACCTGCACCTATTCTAAATGCATCTAGTGTTATTCCAAATACTTCAAATATATGTTTTCCAAAAAATAGTAAAATTAAACTTGTTACAATTACTGATATAGTAACCTTTATGGCTAAAGCTTTTCTCTCTTTTGATGTTACATCATGTGTTACTGTTAAAAAAACTGACAATACGAAAAATGGTGTCATTATAAAAAACATTTTTAAAAAAGTTGAAATAAATAATTCCATTTTATTCTTCTAATAAACTATCAATTTTAGAAACTAATTCTTTTTTATTAACACCATTTATAGATGCATAACATAAAGCAGCACCATACCCAACACTATCTTCTAATTCATTCGAATCAAAGCTTGAACTATAAGCATTTATTGGAAAATTCAACTGATCTAAAAGTCTTTTAATATTTTTATTATTTTTATTTTTACTTGTACAAAGAGCTATATTTGAAGAATCAACTGCACCTTGCATACTTTCTAAAATAGAGTTTACTATAAGCAATACTGTGGCCATTTGAATACTCCCTGCAAGCATTACTTTTAAATTTTTTGAAGTACTTCCTAAAATAAATCCAGCATTGAAAATAAGTGTATTATCACTTACATTTGAAAGCTTTGTAAAAACATCATCATCTAGTTGAATTCTATTTAATGCAGTTTCAATAGTACTATTTTTAATATCCCTTGAAACGTCTTTAACACAATTGGAAAGGAAATCATCACATTTATAACCAAGAGCCTTTGCTGTTGCTACTGCCGTTATTTCTGAACCTATTGCAGATTCGCTTAAAATTATATAATCATCTTTTGACTCATAATTTGTTCCAAACTCAACACCCTTTTGAAAAATTTCCATAGCATTTATTTTTGCACCATCATCAATTCTTGCACTTGGTTTTATATCAAAGCTATGTACTTTGAAATAGTTAATTTTTGGTTTTAATTCTAATCCTAAATCTAGTATTTCAATATTTGAAAAAGGTTTTAACTCATGAACTGCACGAGTAATAAGAACAGGCTTTAAAATATTTTTAGAAGTTTTCGTAATATTTTCTAAAGATTTTAATTCTTTTAAACATAAAAATTCTGCATTTAATGTTGGCGTTAAATTAGAGTTAGTAGAATTTTCTGATTGTAAAATATTTGATATTTCAGAAGTTTTAGAAACACTTCCTGCTAGTAAAAAAGTAGCTTGTTTACCTCTTAAGTATTCAAGAAGATCTACACTTCCTAAAATAGTGTCAAAGTTCATTTAAAACCTTTATATAATTTTAGGAAGTATAACAAATATGTGCTTATTTAAAATATTTATTTACAATTTCAAGAAAATCTTTAGGGTTTTTATATCCTACTATTTTAGAAGCTTTTACTTCTTCATTACTTTCATTCCAGAAAATTAATCCTGGAGGTCCTACAATTCCGTATTTTTTTTGTAATGCTTTGTCATCGTTATTATTTTTTGTAACATCTGCTTTTAAAAGAGTAAAGTTTTCAAGCTTATTAATTACAGCTGGATCTTTAAAAGTAATCTCTTCTAATTCCTTACAAGAAACACACCAATCAGCATAAAAATCTAGCATTACAGGTTTAGATGAACCCTTTATTGCTAAATCTAATTCTTCAATATTCTTAATATAAGTGAAATTCACTGCTTTTCTTTCACTAATAACACCTGAAGTATTTGTAAACTTCTCAAAAGGTTTTAAAGGATTTGTTGCTCCCGAAACTGTACCTAAAAATAAAGAAACTCCATAAAGAAAGATTAATACAGTTAAAACTTGAGCTAGTATATGCTTGTAGATATTTAAATAAACAGCGGCACCTATAAATAATGCAGCCCATAAAAACATAACAACACTTGCATCTAATACTCTATCTAACATCCATACAGCAATTGCTAGCATTACAATACCAAATACCTTTGATACTGAATCCATCCAACCACCAGGTTTTGGCATAAATTTTCCAGCACCAAGTCCAATTAATAATAATGGCATTCCCATTCCAATACTTAATACAAATAATGCAAGACCACCTAAAACAGCATCACCTGTTTGACCTATATAAACTAAAGCACCAGCAAGGGGAGGAGCAACACAAGGTCCAACAATTAGTGCAGATAAGAATCCCATAATTGCAATTCCTAAAACACCTTGTTTTTCTTTCCCATCTGTAGATTTATTTATCTTATTTTGAATACTTTGTGGTAATTCAATTTTAAAATATCCGAACATTGAAAATGCAAGCGCTACGAAAATTGCTGCAAATATAGTTAATACATATGGATTTTGAAGTGCGACTTGTAAGTTTGCACCAAACAAACCTGCAACTATTCCAGCAATAGTATAAGCCATAGCCATAGATAAAACGTAAATTAGAGATAGAAAAAAACCTTTTCCAGCTGTCATTTTTTCATTTTGTGATGCACCTACAATTATTGAAGATAAAATAGGAATCATTGGAAAAACACAAGGAGTAAATGAAAGTAATAATCC
>CAJQLJ010000064.1 GCA_905479135.1 uncultured Campylobacterales bacterium
GCAATTTAATGATTTAGATAATATTTATGCAAATATTGAAAATATTGAAAAGAAAAGATGGCAAACACTTTTAACTGAAGGTAAAGAATTAGCTTATATTTCAAAACAATTAGTAACTTTGTCAAAAGATTGTCATTGTATTGATAATTTAGAAGAATTTAATTTACCCGTAGAGAATCCAATATTAAGAATTTCAGATACTCTACTTGAGTATGGACTAAATAGAGTAGTTGAGAAAGTGAATAAAGAAGGATTGAACTATAAAACAGAACTTCCTAAACCAAAAATAGAATTAAAAACAGAATATATACTATTAAATAATGAAAAAGAGTTATTCAAAGTTTTAAATGCTATTCCAAAAAATTCAATTATTGCATTTGATACAGAAACTACAAGTATTGATACTATAAATGCAGAAATTGTTGGATTTTCTTTCTCATATGAAGAAACTAAAGCATATTATGCTCCAATCTCTCATTTTTATTTAGGAGCTCCTGAGCAAATATCAATGGAAGCTGCTAAAAAAGCAATAAGTATTTTAAATACTTTTAAATTAGTACTTCAAAATTTTAAATATGATTTTGAGATAGTAAAATTTAACTTAGATATTGAACTAAAACTTTACGCAGATACAATGATTTTAGCATGGCTTTTAAATACAAGTCAAAGAGTAGGTTTAGATTTTCAAATTGAAAAATATTTTGATCATAAAATGATAGCTTTTAAAGATGTTGTAAAAAAAGGTGAAAATTTCTCAAATGTAGAAGTTTCAAAAGCCTGTGAATACGCAGCTGAAGATGCATTGATGACTTTAAAACTTTATAATAAACTTTTAGAAGAGTTTAAAGAAGAAGAAAATAAAGAGTTATTAAATTTAGCAAATAATGTAGAATTTAATTTTATTTATGTTTTGGCTAATATGTTTGAAAATGGTATCAAGGTTGATGTAAATAAGCTTAGCGAGTTAAAAATATCAAATAATAAAACAATACAAGAATTAATATCAAAAATTTATGAAGCTGCGGGGACTGAATTTAATATAAATTCACCAAAGCAATTAGGAGTAGTTTTATTTGAACAACTAAATCTACCACCTTCAAAGAAAACAAAAACAGGATACAGTACAAATGAGGTTGTATTACACAAGTTATATGACTCTCATAAAATAATTCCTTTATTATTAAAATATAGGGAAGCTTTTAAATTACAGTCAACATATATTGAACCTTTATTAGACTTAGGATTAAAAAATAATGAAAATAGAATATACACATCATTTTTGCAAACAGGAACTGCAACAGGTAGGTTAAGTTCAAAGAACCCAAACTTACAAAATATTCCTGTAAGAACTCAAGCAGGTGCAGAAATAAGGTCAGCATTTGTACCTAAAAAGGGATATAAACTAGTAGGAATTGATTATTCGCAAATTGAGTTAAGATTATTAGCACACTTTAGTGAAGATAAAGCATTAGTTGATGCATTTAATTCAGGTGAAGATATTCATTATCAAACATCAGTTAAGATATTTGGAGAAGAACTTGCTAAAGAAAAAAGATCAATTGCTAAATCAATAAATTTTGGTTTATTATATGGAATGGGTAGTAAAAAACTAGCAGACACTTTAGGAATTACTACAAAAGAAGCGAAAACATATATTGAATCATATTTTGAAGCATTTGTTAGTGTAAAAGATTATTTAAAATCAATTGAAGAGTATGCTTTTGAAAATGGTTATGTAGAAACTTTAATAAAAAGGAAAAGATTATTTGATTTTGATGCTGCAAATGGAATGCAAAAAGCAGCATATTTAAGAGAGTCTGTTAATACTTTATTTCAAGGAAGTGCAGCAGACTTGATTAAATTATCTATGATAGAAATTTATAAAGAATATAAAAATAATAATAAAATAAGTATGTTATTGCAAATTCATGATGAACTTATCTTTGAAATTGAAGAGAATGAAGTAGAAAAAATAACAAAAAATTTAATTGAGATTATGGAGGGTATTTATACTTTAAATGTTCCATTAAAGGTATCTTGTGCAGTTGGAAATTCTTGGCAAGATTTAAAATAGCGATTAGAATCATCTAATATTGTAAAATATCTACAAATATTTTGACATGTTAAGTTTTTTTAGTTATTATTATGTATTAAATCAATATTCAAAGAGTAAAAAAATGTTAAAAACTGAAAAAAATATAAGAAAACTATATAATGCAAAATTACTTTTTATTAGTAACGATGAAACAATTACTGAAACTATAGATAAAGAGTTCGATGATTATTTTAAAGAATTAAAGCTTGCAAATAATATTAATGATGCACTAGAACTTGCATCTTCAAATACATATGATATGGTTATAATTGATACAAACGTTAAAGGAGTTTCTTTTAGTGAGTTATGTTCTCAATTAGCTGCAATTGCACCAACATTACCAAAAATAGTTATTTCTGATTCGGATAATAATGAAGATATTGTAACTGCTGTAAATAATAATGCATATACATTTCTTTCAAAACCATTGAGAGCCAAAGATATTAGGTTATCAGTTATTATGTGTCTTAATCAAACAAAAAGAGGTGATAAAATAGAATTCCAAGGTGGAATTTATTTTGATGAATATAGAGATCAATTCTTTAAGTCAGGTGGATTTTTAGTTGATTTCACTAGACTAGAAAAATCATTTTTAAAATTACTTATTTCAAAAAGAACTGAAATAACTGATTATGATACGATTAAAGAGGTTGTATGGAAA
Organism: uncultured Campylobacterales bacterium; assembly: GCA_905479135.1. Classification (GTDB taxonomy): domain Bacteria; phylum Campylobacterota; class Campylobacteria; order Campylobacterales; family Arcobacteraceae; genus Poseidonibacter. The sequence continues at coordinate 2,757 of CAJQLJ010000064.1, forward strand.
GGTAAAGATATGTCTATTTATACTATGAGAAATATAGTAAATAAAATTAGACAAAAAACTTATTATGAAATAATAAGAAACCATTCTAATAAGGGTTATACTATAGATAATTTTAAGAACTCTTAAAATTATCGATTTGCAATATCTTAATAAAAAAGTTATAATATGAAAGAATTGATCATTTCTAAAAAAGAACTGCACAAATGTTCAGGAATAAAGAATTACTAGACATTGGAATAGGTTGGATTTTGAATGATAAAGAGATAAATATTATAACTTTACATCAAATATGTCCTGAAAATCTCAAAGATATGACAAACGCAAAATTCTATAAATTAACATTAAAAGGTATTAAATAATGTCCCATTGTCCTTTTTGTAAAAAAAAGATAGCCATGAGTAAAGCTTTTTGCTCTAGAAGTTGTAAAGAAAACTATTTTCAATTAATTGCAATTCAAGTACCAAAACCATTCTTGAAAAGAATTTTTGTGTTTTGCACACCAGAACAAAGAGAAGTAGAAATTGAAAACTTTGCGAATAGACATGGTTGGAGATTAGATTTACTAAAAAATAAGATTAATGAATTAGCTATTGGAGCTGGATTTATAGAAGAAAATAGCTAAGATATTACTTAGCTATTTTCTTTTTTTCACTCTTTTTTATTCCAAAAACTATATATACAATTAAACTTACAAATAATACTACAGAAGATTGTAATATTCCCATAGTTAACCAGTCACTGTAAATAAATCCTAATTGAATGTCAGGTTGTCTAAAGAACTCAGCAATTATTCTCATAGCCGAATATAATATTCCATACATAAGAGCTAATTGTCCATCAAAAGTTTTTCTTTTTCTGAAATAAACTAAAATAGCAAATACAACTAATCCTTCAAGTATTGCCTCATAAAGCTGTGAAGGATGTCTTAAAGTTTCTCCTACGTAAATTCCCCATGGAACATCAGTAACTCTTCCTATAAGCTCTTGATTAAAGAAATTTCCTATTCTTCCAAATACATATGCTGCAGAAATTCCAAGTATTGCAATATCGCTTATAAACCAAAAAGATATTTTATTTTTTCTACAAAACAAAACAGAGGCAAGTATAAATCCAATAAATGCTCCATGATAACTCATACCAGAAATTCCAGTATAAACTCCATCTACATATGGATTAAAAATTTGCCATGGTTTTGTAAGATAATACATCGCATTTGTATCATAAAATATAATATAACCTAATCTTGCGCCAAGAATTACACCTATTTCAGCCCACCAAATATATGAATCAAATAAATCATTTGAGATATTTATTTTATCATGTTTAATAAACCATTTAGCAATAAAAATAGCAGAGAGTAAAGCAAGAGCATACATAATCCCATACCAATGAACTGATACAGGACCTAGATTGAAAGCTATGGGCTCAAAATTTGAATATATGTTTTGCCAATACTCTTGCATTCTAATCTAGTGCCTCTGCAATTAGTTCAATTGGGTTTTTAAATTTTACATCAACATCTGATAAATATAAAGAATTTGTAATTTGCATTCTACAAGCTGAACATTCAGCACTTACTACTTGTGCTTTTGTTTCTTTTATCATTGCAGCTTTAGGAAGCCCTGCAGCTTTTGCAAAGTCATATTTCTCAGTTTGCATAGTAACTCCACCAAACCCACAACATCTATTAGAATCACTCATTTCTGTTAAAACATAGTTTTGTTTTAATAGATTTCTTGGCTCTTCCCAAACACCTTGCATTTTTTTTGCATGACAAGGATCATGATATGTTACAGTTGTATCAATAGTTTTTTTACTTTTTGCTAAGATTTCACGTAATTGGGTATTATCATCTAACCATTTTGTAGCCATGAATATTTTCTTAGATAGTTTTACAGCTCTTGCTTGCCATTCTGGCTGATCATGTAAGAAGTGCTCCCAATCTTGATTAATCATTGCAGAACATGTAGCTTCTGGAATAATTACTGCATCAACATCATCAATCCAAGTTTCAAAATACTCTATATTTTTCTTTGTTAAATAATCTACAGTATCAAATGCACCCGTAAAATAAGCAGGTGCTCCACAACAAAGCTGTTTTTTAGGAATCATAATATCTAATTCTAATTTTTTTAGAATTTTTACAAGTGAATCTCCTGTATTTGTATAAGTATAATTACTCATACATCCAATAAAAATAGCAACTTTATTTTTTTTATTTTCTTCAGTTTTTTTATTCTTTGCAAAAATATTTTGAGGATATTTATTTAAAAAACTTCTCATATCTGCAAATGGCAAAACTCTATCTTTTTTTACAATTGGTAATGAAAACCTAGGTTCTGCTGATTGTTTATCTTTATCTAATTTTAAAGCACATGTTTGAAACATCCAACCCATTTTTGATAACATATCCATAGTTTTTC
>CAJQLJ010000065.1 GCA_905479135.1 uncultured Campylobacterales bacterium
CTTGGAATGTTACCTGCTGTGAATACAATAGTTCCACCAGAAGCAGAACCTGCACCTGTAACTGTATAGTGAGTAGTTAATGTCTTAACTGTTTCAGTAGCTGAAGCATCTCTAATAATAACTTGAATATCTGCGTCTGCAAAAACTTTAAAAGTATAGTTGAACGTATCTAGTGTACCATTACCAGAGTAGGAGTTTTTTACTGTTGTCGATGATATTGTCATATGCTAAAAACCTTTAAACTTTGATGATGGTTTAGTCAATAAATATTCTTGATTATATTCTTTTTTCATTCTTCTTTCAACTCTTTTTAGAGCTCCTGGAGACATAGTTTCCATCATGTTAAAACCTATTAAATAGTCATATGCTGTTTTAATATAAAATAAATTCATAAAAGGTATATTGCTACTTACCGCTCTATAAGCAGCTTTACCTGCTTTACCACCTTCTCCACGAATACCATAATTAATAGCAAGTAATACGTCTGCTACAGTTGTTGCGGTTGGTCCAGCAAGACCGGCTATAATTGTTGATCCATCTCTTTGTTCTTTAAATAAAACATCTCCATATAAACCGAGACCACCACCCTGCAATAAAGATGCTAGAACTGTATTTAATTTAGAAGGATCTCTTGGTGATCTTCCTTTTAAAATATCTTTTAAAGTCATTGAAGCATAACCTAATAAAGCACTTGTAACTATAGTTGCTGCTATTCCTCTTGCACCTCTCCCTATATCTTGATTTGGTCCAGCTTTCATATAAGCTAAATCTCTACCTATTACCTTATTATATATAGCAATAGGAAAACCTTTGAATTGACCAAGAAAACTAACAGCTTCTCCTATAGGAGTACCCGCTAAAGTTCCTTGTTTCATAATTCCTTTAACTCTAGCATCTGGTTGAATTACAGCAAATAAAGTTCTATCTAAAAGTATTCCAGATACAGAATGTTTAAATTTTTGTTTTTCTATTGCAATTTCTCTTTTAGTTAAATTATCTATACCTGTAATTTTTTTAATATCTGCATCAGAAATTTTATCAAGCGTACCAATATTAATAAATTCCATACCATCATCAGCTTTAACCATTCCATTTTTTCTAATAACATCCCATTTGTTAGAATCTATATTAAATTTTGTAAATAATAATTGAAGCTGTTTACCTAATTTATTGTAAGGTAAATTTTTTTGTCTTGCATAATAGTTAGACATACCTAACATAGCAGATTCTTTTAATGTATTAGTCCACCATTGTAATAAATTAAATTTAAAAAATGTTTTTTGTACTTGAGTTGCTCCTCTACTTAAATTTTCTCCTACTTGACTTCTTCCCGCAAGATCATGTATTGTTCCATCAAACATTAATCCAGACATTTCAACTATTTCTGTTTTTTGTTTTGTATTTTTAATTTTTGCCAGAGCTTTAAATGCATCACCCATTCCACCTAATAAAGTTTTGCCACCTTGATCTTTCATTTCAGATCCATAAAGACCAATATCAGTAAGAGCAGATACTGCAGCTCCACCTAGTTTTGTTATGTTTTGAATAACTCTAAGTATTGATCCATATTTTGCTAAAGTAAAATTTTCTACAGTATGATTTGATCCATCTATCTGCATATAGAATTTTTTAAAATATTCTTCACTAGCAAGTTTAGATGAATCTCTTCCACTTTTTTTAACATGATTGTATACTGCTATTCTTATTTTATCAAAATTTGCTTTAGGGTTAGATCCCAATTTATCTATCATTCCAATATTTCTTCCTGCTGTTAATAATCCAGACATAAATGTTTCTTGAAGATTTCCATGACCAAATTTTTCATGATAAGTAAACCAATCTGCTGCAGACTTAAAATGTAAAACCCTTTTACCACCTGCTGCTTTAATTAAATTTTTTGATCCAAAAACATTATTAACTCCTTCCGCTAATTGAATTTTATTTCCTACTAAAGAATTATAAACGTCTACAAAAAAATCTTCTCTATCATCAACAGTATCAAAAGTTCTTTCATCTAAGTATTTAGATATAAAATTTTTCCAAGATTTAAAATTTTTATTATAATTTTCATCAGTACCTTTTAGATTAACATCTGCTTTAACATCTGATAATTTCATACCCAAGGTTTCTGTTGCAGCTCTTACATTAAATTGATCATGATTATGTTTAACAACCCAACCCCAAATTTTAGGAATGTTAGCTCCTCTATCATTTAACATTGTTCTAACTGCTTCAGAATGTTCTTCCATTAGTATTCCTAATTTTTTAATTTGAGTATTAGTTTCTGTTATAGGTGGTTTTATACCTGCTCTTTTTTCCATTTCAGTTTGTTTTGCTCCAGCTTCTTCCATAACTATTGCTATTCTTTTTTGTGTTGGAAGATCTGCATCAGTAAATAATTTTTCCAATCCAGCTTCTCTAATTTTTTCTTTAAAAGAATTAATTAAATCTGCTTGAGCAACATCTTGAGCAACAGCAACTGAATCTCTAGCTCCCGCTCTTAATTCATTTGATCCAACGATTGCTGCCATTAGACCTTCTTCTTCAACACCATTATAGTTATCAATGATAAATTGAACTTTTGTTCTTCTAATAATTTCATCATTTAAAGCATTAGCTCTATCTATTATTTTTTGTGCTTTTATTTGTGATGTAACATCTTTAGCAATAGCATCTACATTAATTTCATCTATACGATTAAGTCTTCTTTCTGCCATAGCCTGTTTAAGGCTATTCATTATTTCATCTTTTTTTATTCCAGTAAAAGATGATTCTTTTAATAAATTTTCTATTCTAGTTATACATACATTTTTAGCCATTCTTATCTACCATTCCTACAGTTAATATAATCTGCTGTAATTTTTTCTAAATCTTTTGATTTAGTTTTTAATTCATTTAAACTATCTTTTGTTTTTTGAACTGTTAATTCTCCCTCTAAATCATCACCAAAATTAAAATCATATCCAGATTCTGTTTGTTTGTTTCTTAAATTTAATAATCTTTCTTCCATAACTGGAGTTTCTTTTTCTAAAATTTCTGCATCTTTATTTATAATTTTTTGTTTAAAGTTTTGTAATTCTATTTCATCACTTACTAATTTTTTAATAGTAGTAGATGTTTTTTCTGGTGGGTTAGCAGTTCCATCTCTAAGAGTTGCATCAGTATTAGCAACACCAGTTACATCTACAGGATTTTCTTGCAGTACATCTCCAATGCTTTTTCTTAATAATAGTTCTCTAGTTCTAGGATCTGTTTTTTCTAGTTTCATCATGATGTCACTATTTTCTGGATAATATTGTTTATATAAATTTAATTCTGGTTCTCCACCAGTACCAGAATCTAAATCTTTTTTATTTTTAATAAGCTGTTCTTGAAATTTTCTAGCAGTTCTAATATCTTTTAATTTACCAGCACCTACGTGTAAACCAGTTCCAAGAATAGTTCCAAAACTAATATTCATAAAACTATCTACTAAACCATAATCTGCCTGCACT
>CAJQLJ010000066.1 GCA_905479135.1 uncultured Campylobacterales bacterium
CAAAATTCAATCATGATTTTTGGAAAAAATGTAAACCAAGACGTTCAACATATCTATCATGCCAAGCAACTATGCTTGCTCGTTATGAAAATAAAGAAGATGAAATGATTGAAGCTATTCAAGAAGCATATTATCTAAAAGCTTTAAATCCAAGTGACTCATCAACTTTAGTACAACTTGCAAAGCAAATAGGTATGGATGAAGTAAAATTTGAGAAAGATTTACATGCACAAAAGATTGAAAAAGAATTGATGGATGAATTAAATTTAAGACGTTCTATTAATGTAAGAAGTTTTCCATCTTTAGTATTAAAATATAAAAAAGAAACATATCCTATAAATATTCAATTCGGTGATTATAAAGCTATGCTTAGTCAAATAGAAGATATGTGCGAGAATACATATTTTTAAATAAATGAATTTATGTTTAATTTTATTCTAGAGTAAACAATACTATAATGCAAGCTATTATACAAAAGGATTTATATTTTATGCTAAATAATACTGTTGTTTATATATTTAATAGAATAGTTAGATTATCAATTTTATTCTTTATTCTTTACTTAATTTTTACCAATTTTGGAACTTTTTTAATGATTATAGGTGTTTTCTTTATACTTGGATTTATGTTTATATATAATTTAAAAAAGAAAATGAAAACAAATGGTTTTAATTTTCAGTTTAAACAAGGTGCAAATTTCAATCCTAATGATTTCGCAAATTTTAATAATACAAACTTTAACAACTCAAATTTTAATAATTTTACGAATGCTCCAAGAATCGATGAAATTCAAAAAGCAAAAGATTTTTTTGGATTTACTGGAAGTCCAACAAAAGAAGAAATTAAAAAAAGATACAAAGAGTTAGCTAGAAAATATCATCCAGATATAAATGACCATGATGACACTATGATGAAAGACTTAAATCATTATAAAGATGTTTTAATGAGTACTGTTGGATAAATAATGTTTATTCAACAGCTTAGAAATTTTTTTTTAATAGTTGTTATTTTTGCATCTATTTTACTTGCTTATATTTGGTACGATGATTACCATTTTGCTACAAACCCTCTATCAAAAAACATACAAAACAAAATATACCAAAAACATGAAGAGTTAAGAATTTTAACTTATAAACATTTTAATATAAAAAGAGTTTTTCCAATTAACATTTCAGAAAAATTAGACTCTAATAAATTTGGAATGGCTGTATATAGTAAAGATGGACAAATAAATATATATTTAAATAAAAATAGATTTAAAGAAAATGAGAACTATATGATAAACGATGTAATACCACATGAGTATGCGCATGCAATTATGTTTGAATTAGGAAACTTTTCAAAGCAAAACAATGGTCATCCAAAAAAATGGCAATTTATATGTAAAAAATTAAATGGTTTAAGATGTGATAGATTTGTAAATAACAATGATATTTTAATCGAAAAAACAAATATCTTTAAATAAAACCTAGAATACCCTTGACAAAAGTTAAAAAACATACTAAAATTTCGACCTAATAAAAGTCGGAGTGTAGCGCAGCCTGGTAGCGCACCTGGTTTGGGACCAGGGGGTCGAAGGTTCGAGTCCTTTCACTCCGACCACTTTTTAAAATAATATCCTCAAAATCTAAATATAATCATCAAAGCACTACAAAAAGCATACTAACAAACAGTAATTCAAGCTATAATAAAAACAAAAAAGGAATATCTTATGATAAAAAAAATTATTTTAATATGTATTCTTTCTCTTTCAATTTTAACTGCAAAGGAAAATAAAATGTCAATTTATGACTACAATGTAAAAGATATAAATGAAAATGATGTTTCAATGTCAAAATATGAAAATAAAGTTTTATTAATTGTAAATGTAGCTAGTAAGTGTGGATTTACAAGTCAATATGAAGGTTTAGAAAATTTATATAAAAAATATAAAAATGAAGATTTTATGATTTTAGGATTTCCTTCAAATCAATTTTCAAATCAAGAACCAGGTTCTAATAAAGAAATTCTAGAGTTTTGTCGTTTAACATACGGTGTTGAATTTGATATGTTTGCAAAAATTGATGTAAATGGTAAAAACGAAATTCCATTATATACGCATTTAAAAAAAGAAGCTCCAGGTATTTTAGGAAGTGAAAGTATCAAATGGAACTTTACAAAGTTTTTAGTAAGTAAAGATGGTGAAGTTATTAGTAGATTCGGCTCAACTACTAAGCCTAAAGATATAGAAGATGATATAAAAAAGCTTTTAAATAAATAGTATTATAATATAAATGGAAATAACCGAAGTAAAGAAATATACTTTATTTGAAAACAAGAAAATATTAAAATTAAAAATACTAAAAAATCAAGGTGTTTGTAATACTTTATACAAGTTGCAAACACCACAAGAAAATTATATTATAAGAGTTTTTAAATACATACATTCAGATAATCAATCAAGAAAAAATGAAATAAAAATACAAAATAAAGCTTATAAAAAAGACATTGCAGCTAAAGTTCATATTCATGATGTGAATAAATCTTTGATGATTTGTGACTTTGTAGAAGGTAAGCATAAAAATAAGCTAAAAACAAAAGATATAAAATCTTTAGTGCAAAGTCTTAAAAAACTCCACGATATAAAAATAAAAGAAAAAGTTTATAAAATAGAAAATGACTTTAATAACTATAAAAAACTTTTAAAAGATAAAGAATCAAAACAAATTATAAAATCATCTTTAAAAGAATTTAGTAAAATTAAAAAATATAAATTTGAAAAAGTTTTGTGCCATCATGATTTAAATAAACATAATATTTTATTTAATAAAAATAAAGCAATATTTATCGATTGGGAATTTGCATGTGTAAATGATAAGTTTTTTGACTTAGCTACTATTTGTATTGAATTTAACCTGAATAAATCTCAGGAAGATATACTTTTAAAAAAGTATTTTAAAAAAGTGAAGAAATCAGATATTAAAAAACTTGCATCTTACAAAATCATATATACAAATCTTTCTATTTTATGGTTTAAGAGTTTAAAAAAATAATAGTTGCCCTACTTCTTCATCTTTTTTCTTTTTATTATCTATAGACTTTTCAATACAAATTATATCATCAAACAGAACTTTATTCACTTCTTTTGAAACTTCATAAATATCTATTTTTTCATTCGGGTATATTTTTAATAAACTATTTAACTCTTTTATATCTTCACTTATTAACCATTTAGAAAAATCTTTTTTTTCTAAAACTACAGGCATCCTATGATGTATCTTACTTAATTTTTCATTTGCATCACAAGTTATAAGAGCAATAGTTACAATCTTCATATTTAACTGTATATCAAAATACTCATCCCAAATACCTGCAAGCGCAAAATAATCATTTTTTATATCACTAACAAAAAATGGTGTTTTATCTTTTTCATCTTTTTGCCATTCATAAAAACCATTTATAGGAATAATACATCTTCTTTGTTTAAAGGATTCTCTAAAAGTTTTCTTTTCATAAATACTTTCACTTCGTGCATTTATATTCATCGAAGCCTTAGAACTTGCCCAAGAAGGCAAATAACCAAAGTGTGTGTATAAGTAATTACCATTATTTAGCAAAGCTGGTATTGGTGTTGTAGGGGGGATATTATATCTAGGATTTAATTTTCCTATCATATCATTTTTTATCAAACTTAAAGCGTCTTCTTTAAATACTTTATCATCATAAATACTTAGTCTACCAGGCATATTTAACTTCTTATGTTTTTTTGAAGTATATAATAATAAAATTTAAATATATCCATTTAGAAAAAGGTTTATTTTGGTAAAATTCGAGCATGCAATTAGAAGAAAAACTAAAACAACTACCAAACGATGCTGGAGTTTATCAATACTTTGATAAAGATGGCAAGCTATTATATATTGGAAAAGCAAAAGTATTAAAAAATAGAGTTAAATCTTATTTTAAATTTACTCCAAAATTAATACCATCTGATAAACTAAGTCCAAGAATTTATAAAATGATTAGTCAAACTACATGGATTGAATGGATTGTTGTACCAAATGAGCACGATGCTTTAATTTTAGAAAATTCTCTTATTAAACAATTAAAACCAAAATACAATATTTTACTACGTGATGATAAAACCTATCCATATATTTATATTGATTACTCAGAATTATTTCCAAGACTTGAAATTACAAGAAGAGTTTATAAAAACAAAAATATAAAATACTTTGGTCCTTATTCTACAGGTGCTAGAGATATGCTTGATAGTATATATGAGATAGTTCCACTTGTACAAAAAAAATCATGTATTAAAGGAAAAGAAGCTTGCCTTTTTCATCAAATTAAAAGATGTCATGCTCCCTGTGAAGACAAGATATCAACAAGTGAATATTCAAAAATAGTAGATACTGCTATTGATTATATTTATAATAAGTCAAAATTAGTTTCTAAATTAAAAGAAAAGATGATGGAATATTCTGAAGATTTCAGATTTGAAGAGGCTATGAAATTAAGAGATAGAATACAGACAATAGAAAAATCTCAAATAAGGTCAGGTGTTGATTTGGCAACAAATGAGAATATTGATCTATTTGCTATTAAAAGTTCAAATAAAAAAGCCGTCGTAGTAAGAATGTTTATAAGAGATGGAAAACTTGTTTCATCTTCATATGACTTCATAAAAATAAATTTTTTAGATGAAGATTTAAATATTGATTTAGATGAAGCTTACAAAAGAGCCATTGTAAACTATTATGACAATGAAATTCCTTTATTGCCTAAAGAATTATTAACAGGAATTGAACTTGAAGATAAAGAAGATATTGAAGAATTCTTATATAATCAATTTTCAATAAAAATAAAAATATCAAACCCAAAAAAAGACAAAAAAAAGAATTTGATTCAAATAGCTCTAAATAACTGTGATGAACTTCTTAGAATTGATTCTTCAAGAAATCAAAACACTATATATGATGAGCTTAAAAATCTTTTTTCATTACAAATTACACCATCTAGAATTGAATCATATGATAACTCACATATGATGGGACAAGCTACTGTTGGAGCGATGGTTGTATGGAATGACGAAATAAATGGTTTTGATAAAAAAGACTTTAGACACTATAATCTAGAATCAAAAGATGAATACTCACAAATGAGAGAGATGTTGTTAAGAAGAGTAGACAGCTTTGAAAAAAATCCTGCGCCTGATTTATGGGTAATTGATGGAGGTTCAACACTTTTAAAATTAGCTTATGACATTATTAATTCTACTGGAGTGAATCTTGATATTATAGCAATTGCAAAAGAGAAAGTAGATGCAAAAGCACATAGGGCAAAAGGTGCTGCAAAAGATATTGTTCATTATAAAGATGAAAAAGGCGAGTATAGATCTTTAAAATTAGAAACAAGTGATCAAAGATTACAGTTTGTGCAAAGACAAAGAGATGAAGCACATAGATTTGTAATAAACTTTCATAAAAAACAAAAAAGGAAAGAAGATAAACAAATTTCATTACTTCAAATAAAAGGAATAGGAGAAGCGAAAGTAAAAAAACTTCTTTTATATTTTGGAGAATTTGAAAAAATTAGAAATGCTTCAATAGAAGAATTAAAAGAAGTAATAAATGAAAAAGATGCAATTGTCATATCAAGTTACTTTAATGAACAAAAGGATTAATCTTGGCAAAAATTCTATTAAGTAAAGAAAACCTATTCCATAATTTAAATATTATTTGTAATCAAGCCGGAAGTAAAGATAAAGTTGCTGTTGTATTAAAAGATAATGCATACGGACATGGATTATTAGAGATTGCCCAATTAGCAAATGAATTTGGAATTAAAAAAGCAGTAGTTAGAACACTTGATGAAGCCCAAATAATAGAAGATTTATTTGATGATATTTTAATTTTGTCAGAGAAAAATTTTGATACTTATTCACACACTTTTCACATCACATTAAATACTTTAGAAGATATAGATAACATACCCAGTTATTGTAAAGTTAATATTAAGATTGACACAGGTATGCATCGAAATGGAATTTTACCAGAAGAGCTAGAAGAAGCTATTTTAGGGCTTACTAAGCGAAACATTAAAATAACAGGAGTTTTTACTCATCATCGTAATGCAGATACTTTATCTACTGATTTTTTCTGGCAAAATTCGATTTTTAGGGATGTTAAAGAAGATGTGAAAAGTTTATGTGAAAAACTTTCACTTGATATTCCTAGCTTTCATTCTTGTAACTCTTCTGCATTATTTAGACATACTAATTTTAGTGATAATTTTGCTAGAGTAGGAATTGCTTGTTATGGCTACTTAGAAAATGACTCTACATTTAATTTACCTAATCTAAAACCAGTTTTATCACTTTGGGCAAATAGAATTTCAACTAGAATGATTAAAAAAGGACAATGTATTGGATACGGAGCTACATATCAAGCAAAAGAAGACATGACTGTTTCAACTTATGATATTGGATATGGAAATGGATTTTTGAGATTAAATGAGAATCAAAAATATATTACTCCTAAAGGATATAAAATATTAGGACGTGTTTCAATGGATAGTATTTCTTTAAATAGTGATGATGATCAAGTTTGTATTTTTGAAGATGTAAGAGAATTAGCAAAGATTCAAAATACAATTTCTTATGAAATAACTACAACATTAAGTAGCAATATTAAAAGAATAATAAAATAAATCTTCAATGTTAAGCACTAATATCTTTTAAAACATAATCAATTTTAGAAGAATTCAAATATTTTGTAAATAATTCAAAATTTTTCTCAAGCTCATCTTTATCAAATCCAGCTAAAGAAATTACAACTTTTCTTTTATTATTAATAATTTTGGGTAAAGAAGATAGATCCAAGTTTTTTGATACTTTCAACATAACATCTATTAAATCATTCTCTCCACAAAATGCAGTTAATGTTAGTCTATATTTTGATTTTGCTAAAGGAAAAAATAATTCTAATGCTTCAATAACCATACTTTGGCTCATTGAAGGAAATCCAGGTGTAAAAAAGAATCTATTATCTAAATAAAATCCAGGTACATTATTAACTACATTTTTTAATAATTTTGCATTAATAGGAAGATATGACATATTTATTCTATGAGGATAAGCCTCTGCTTTAAATTTGTCTAATATGATTTGTTTAGCTTCTTTATGAAACTCCATTTTAGAATTTGTAAATGCTTTTGCAGCAATCTGTCTTGTATAATCATCAGGGGTAGAACCAATTCCACCAAAGCAAAACATTACAGAATTTTTGTCTTTCCTTATAAGATTAAAAATATCATACATTAAATTTATATCGTCTTCGATTACAAAAGAAGCTTTATGTTCCCACCCTCTTTTTAATAATTCATTATTTAAAAAAGCAAAATGTGCATCATTACGACGCCCATTTAAAAGTTCAGATCCTATAATAACACTATAAAAGTTAATTTTTTTATTTGACATTTAAATTCTTGATTGTATAAGTTCATCTATTTCATTAACAATTATTTCAATAGTTCTTTCACCATTAATTTGTGTTAATAAATTTTTTGAAGTATAAAATTCTTGTATAGATTTTAAAGGATCTGTATATAATTTCATTCTATTATTAAAGATCTCTGCATTATCATCACTTCTTGCAACTACAGCATCAGCAGCACGACCTAATACTCTTTGACAAGCTATTTCTTTTGAAACTACAACTTCTATAACATTAATCAAAGAAACTTCTGATTCTTGTTTTAAATATTTATCTAAAGTATTCATTTGTTCATCAGATCTTGGATAACCATCAATAATTACTACATTATTAGGAGCATTTTTAATTGCTGTAACAATAGTTTCAATCGCAATATCAATAGGAACTAAATTTCCTTTTGAAACAAAAGAATCAATTATAGCTCCACGTTCACTACCACTTGCAATTTCTGCTCTAAACATATCTCCAGTAGAATAATGTGTAATTGTAGTGTGTTTTTTTGCTATCAACTGTGCATCAGTTGTTTTCCCAGAACCTGGTGCTCCTATTATTAAAAATAGTTTTTTCATTGAGTTTCCTTATTCTTTTTATATTTTTTGAACTTAACCTTGCATTCCTGCACTACTCATTCTTTTAGCACGTGCTACATTATGATTAGTTCTAGGCACTACAATTTCTTTTTGTTTTTCTTTTTTTCTTGGATCTTTTTCAACAAAAATTTTCTTTTTAGTAAAAGGATCCATTTCTGTATAATACATAACTGCAGAATAAGTTCCAGGTGTTGGAATAAAAACTTGTGCTTGTTCTGGATTCATTTTAAGTTCATGAGTTGTAAATTGCTTTAAATCATGCATATGCTTTTCTTCACATCCTGGATGAGCTGCTATTAAATAATAAGTTAGAAACTGTTTTTTTCCTGATTGTTTATTTAAATCATCATACATCTTTTTAAAATCTATAAGTGTTTGTTTTCCAGGCTTCCCCATATGATGTAATACTTCATCATTAGTATGCTCTGGTGCTACTTTCATTTGTCCAGAAATATGATGATCAACCATCTCTTTTAAATATTCATGTCCATGCTTTTTATCAGCTGTGATTAAATCATATCGTACACCTGAAGCTACAAAAGCTTTTTTAATTCCAGGTATCTGTCTTATATCTTTTAATAATTTAATATTTCTACTATGATCAACTTTCATAGTTCTACAAAGTCTGTGTGCATCTACACATCTTTTATTATCAACACAAGTTCCAAGTTTTTCTTTTTTCTTACATTCATAACCATACATATTTGCAGTTGGACCTCCAACATCAGAGATAATTCCTTTAAAATCTTTTAAAGTTGTAAAGTGCTTTGCTTCTTTTAAAATATTATCTTCACTTCTTGTACGAATTGTTCTACCTTGATGTGCAGCAATTGCACAGAAGTTACATTCACCCCAACAACCATGATGTGTCATAATTGAAAATTTAATTGTTTCTAAACACTTAACTTTTCCATGTTTACCATCATAAGGGTGAACATCTCTTTGATAAGGATATGATGCTATTTTATCCATATCTTCTTCTTCCATATGATCACTTGGCGGATTTTGTATTAAATATCTAGAATCAACTCCTTGGCATAAACCTTTTGAATATACAGGATCATTATTATCATAAAAAGTTTTGAAAAGGTCAATATACTTCTCTTTTTCATCTAGACATTCTTGATGTGTTGGAATTTGAATGTATTCTTCAACTGGTTCTTTAGAAATATAACAAAGACCATTAATAGATCTTGGATCTCCGCCATCTCGTAAAGTATTCCCTAAATCAATGATTGCTTGTTCACCCATTCCATATATCATATAGTCAGCTTTAGTATCAAATAAAATAGGTTTTCTTAGCTTATTAGACCAATAATCATAATGAGTAAGTCTTCGTAAAGAAGCTTCAATTCCTCCAAGAACTATAGGAGCAGTATTTTTAAAATATCTTCTAATCATATTTGTATAAACCATTGTTGCACGATCTGGTCTTCTTTCGTTTTTTCCACCAGGAGTATAATCATCAGAATTTCTAAATTTCTTAGTTGAAGTATAATTCGAAACCATAGAGTCAATACTTCCACCACTTACACCCCAAAAGAGTTTTGGTTCACCCATTCTTTTGATATCAACATCTGAATTAACATCTGGTTGACCTATTATTCCAACTCTAAGACCAATATCTTCAAGAATTCGTCCTACTACTGCTATTCCCATAAATGGAGAGTCTATATAAGCATCTCCTGTTATTAGAACAACGTCAAGTTCATACCAACCTCTTTCATGCATTTCTTCTAAAGTTGTGGGTAAAAATTTATTTGGTTTGTTTATGTTACTCATAGTGATTTCTTTGTATTTAGATTGTATTTATTTTTATATTGTGCCACAATAACTTTTAACATTAGACAATAAATTAAAATCTGATTTAACACTGTTAAATTGAGAAAAGTGATTCAAAAAGCAGTAAGAATAAAAGTTTTTATTCTCACGACTTTTTATAAGTTTTTTATTATGATAATTGTTCTGTTTTTCTGATTCTTAAACTTAAATCTTTTAACTGCTCTGCATCAACAGGTGATGGAGCTTGAGTTAATAAACACTGCGCTTTTTGAGTTTTAGGAAAAGCAATTACATCTCTTATAGAATCTGTTCCTGCAAGTAGCATAATTAATCTATCAAGACCCATTGCAAATCCACCATGTGAAGGTGCTCCATATTGAAGTGCATCAAGTAGAAAACCAAATTTTTCTCTTTGTTCTTCTTCAGATATTCCCATAAGTTCAAATACTTTTGCTTGAATATCTTCTTTATGTATTCTAATAGATCCACCACCAAGTTCCATACCATTTAATACAATATCGTATGCAATTGATTCAATAGCTTCTAAATCACTTGTATCTTCTAATGATTTTGGCATTGTAAATGGGTGGTGAAGTGCTTTTGTTTTTCCATCTTCAGTTTCAAACATTGGGAAATCAACTACCCATAAAAACTCATATGCATCTTGTGGTATTGAATTTGTTTGCTCAGCTAAGAAAAGTCTAAATCTTCCCATGTAATCCCATACAGTCTTCTTATCACCTGCTCCAAAGAATACAACGTCACCAACTTCTAATTCAGTTGTCTTAACGATTGCTTCTAAATCAGACTCAGAGAAAAATTTAGTTAATGGGCCTTTTAATCCATCTTCTTTCATTTGAAAATAACCAAGACCTTTAGCTCCAAATTTTCTTACATAATCTTCAAAACCTTTCATTTGTCTTTTTGAAAATAAGTTATCTCCATTTGGACATTTAAGTGCTTTAATTCTATTATTCTTTTTATCTTTAGCAATGTCTGCAAAAATTTCATTTGTAGAGTTTGCAAAAATATCAATTACATCAACTAATGGCATATCAAACCTAATATCAGGTTTATCTGAACCATAAGTTTCCATTGCATCCCAGTATCTCATTCTTGGGAATGTTGAAGGTACAGGTTTACCACATTTTGTAAATACATCAGTGATTACTTTTTCAGCAACTTTAATTACATCTTCTTGATCACAAAAAGACATTTCTACATCTATTTGAGTAAATTCAGGTTGTCTATCAGCTCTTAAATCTTCATCTCTAAAACACTTAGCAATTTGGAAATATTTATCAAATCCAGATACCATTAATAATTGTTTAAATAATTGAGGAGATTGAGGAAGTGCATAAAACTCTCCACTATGAACTCTTGAAGGTACTAAATAATCTCTAGCACCTTCAGGTGTAGATTTAGTTAAAATTGGAGTTTCAACATCTAGAAAACCTAATTCATCTAAAGTATTTCTAACTTGTATAGCAGCTTTAGATCTTAATTGGAAAATTTCAAAAGATTTTTTAGATCTTAATTCTAAGAATCTATTTCTTAATTTAATTTCATCATTAACTTTATCATCATTTAAATCAAAAGGCATTGGCTTAGATTTGTTTTCAATAGTTAATTCACTTAAAACAATTTCAATTTTTCCAGTAACTAAGTTAGGATTCTCTAATCCTTCACCTCTAGCTCTTACAGTACCACGTGCTACTAATACAAACTCATCTCTTACTGTTTCTGAAACAGGAAGAATTGCAGGGTCTGCTACTAGCTGAACTAGACCACCTTTATCTCTTAAATCAATAAATATAATTCCACCATGATCACGTCTACTGTTTACCCAACCTGCAACAGTAACTTCTTGGCCAATATTTTCTTCTGTAACTTCTGTACAATAATGTGTCCTCAATTCAAACTCCATAAATATAAATATCCGCGATTTTATCTAAATTTTACTTAATTTCTAAAAATCCATAAGATGTAGTTATAAATAATTTAGGTTCATACATAACCTGATTTTTTACAATTCTAGTACTAATTAAACCTGAACTATTTTGATCATACAAATAATTCACTCCTACTAAAGTTGAATAATCAACCCAATTGTAAATAACATCTGATCCATAAAAGCTGATTGTATCTTTTAAATTATCATCAACTTTATCAATTGAATTTGCAAGAATAAAATTTAATCTATCTCTAACTTGTGTCAATGAAAAAATTCTAGGATTATAATTCAATTGAGTTGATAATATAACCTTAGGATAAATCTCATATGCTCTTAACTGTGATAATATAATTGATGTTTTAATAATAGGTGTATTTAAAAATAAAGTAGAATCTTCAATTCTAAGATCATCAATAATATCTTCATAAGAATTCTCTTCTTTTTTTATTTCTAGGGAAAGTGCATTAATTGAAAAAACTGATTGGTAAATATTTTTTATATTATTTGTTAGAAATGAATTTTGATAAAACATCACATTATTTGTATTTGAAAATTCAAATAATTTTTTTACTTGATCTTTGTATGAAATTGCTCCATAAATAAAGTTATTATTGTATGTTTCAATATTTTGTTTGTTTGTTAAAGGTAAATATACTTTCAAGTCACTAGTATCAATAATATGTAAAAGGTCTGTAACACGAGGTGTAAATAAAGCAATTATATTTGTATATCCTTCTTCTTTAGCTAAATTAAAAGCTTTTTGAATACTCACTTTATCTTCTAATAAAGTATCAAATATCTTTAATTTATATTTGATACCTTTATAATCAAAATAAGCTAGAATAGTATTAATGGAAGATTTTGCATATTTAGCCACTATATTTGATGGATAAATAAATGCAAGTTTCATAACATCTTCAGTATCATCTACAAAGGGATCTATATCTCCATAGATAAAATTGTCTATAATTTGTTCTTTTTTAGCAGGATTTTTTATTTCAACTTCTTGTTTACTACTACATCCAACGAAAAAAATTGTAATTAACAAAAATGATATTAAGTATTTCAATTTGATAACTCCAAAATATTTTTAATTCTAAGCATATCATAATATGCATCTTTTTTTGAAGAAGGATTTCTAAGTAAATAATTAGCAGAAAAAGTGGGAACTAATTTAATATTTTGATAATAACATTCTTTCCCTCTAACTTGTGAAAACTTATCTTTCTCATTAAACAAATTAGAATAAGTATTTTCACCTAAAGATACTATTAATTTTGGTTTTATAAGTTCTATTTGTTTTAATAAATAATCATTACAAGATTCAATATGTGACTTATTTAATGAATTGGTACTTTTACATTTAACTAATGTAGTTATGTAAACATCTTCTTTTTTTATATTCAAAACATTCTCAATCATTTTTACTAAAAGTTCACCAGATTTTCCAGCATAGAAAAAGCCCAAATCATCTTCACTATTTGAAGGTTCGTCACTTATAAACATAATATCTGCTTTTAAGTTTCCTTCTCCAAACAAAACGTTTTTTCTAGTTTTGCAAAGTTCACATAAATAGCAATTTTCTACATTCGATTTTAATGCAAAAATATTATCAGGTAATTTTGAATTTTTAATATCAGGTGTTATTAAATTCAAGGAATTGTGATATTCATAACCCATTGATTTTAGTAAGTGTAAATTATATAAAAGTTTTTGTTTTACTAGTTTTGTCATAATAAATTGTACAAAAAAAATTCTTTTATGAATATTTGTTCCAATTATTTGAACAAAATATTTAAAATTATTGACTTTTGTTCCGTAATATAGTACAATTTTTTAAATTTAGTCAGGATAGATAATGACAGCACCTAGCTTAAGAAAATTAGAACTTGATTTAAATGTAAATAAAACTACTTTACATAACTGGAAAAAGAATAGACCAAAACTTTATGAGTTTATAATTGAGTCGTATAAAGATAGAGAAATATTAAAAAAGCATTTAGAATCAATGATTAAACAAAAAAAATTAATTGAAGAAGAAATAGATATTACTAAAAATAGAATAATATAATATGTAAACTTATGGAGATATAGTTTTAATATAACTTTTTAAAAGCACGCGAAATATTTAAACTACGTCTTCATAATTTTGTATATTAATATTTAAATTTTATATTGTAATTTTTGATTGTAATATGAAAATATAAATAAGGAAAAAATTCCTTATTTAAAAAGATATAAATTATTTATACCTGTGAGTGATTCTACCTTTATCTAATGAATAAGGTGTAATTTCTACTTTTACTTTATCATTTGGTAAAATCTTGATATAATGCATTCTCATTTTTCCTGAGATATGACATAATACCATATGACCATTATCTAATTCTACTTTAAACATTGCATTTGGTAACGCATCAGTTACTTTACCATCAATTACAATTACATCATCTTTTGCCAACTTAATCTCCCTAGTCTACTGTACTTAATATTACTGCTTTACCATTTACGATGGCAACTGTATGCTCATAATGACTTCCTCTTAATCCATCTTCAGAAACAACGTCCCATTTATTATCTAGAATAATTGGTTCACGCATCTTTTGACAAATCATAGGCTCTAAACAAAAAACCATTCCATTTTTAATTTTTGGACCTGAGTTAGTTTTTCCATTACCGGCATAATTTGGAATTTCTGGCTCATCATGAGGTTTTTTACCTATTCCATGACCACAAAACCTAACTAATGGTTGATAACCTCTACTAACAATAAAATCTTCAATTAATTTAGAAAGTTCTTTAAATCTCATACCTTCACGGATTGAATCAATAGCATGATATAAAGAATCTTTTGCACAGGCAATTAAATCTTCATCTTCTTTTGATATTTTACCAATAGGCATTGTAATTGCAGCATCACCATACCAACCATCTATTTCAGTTCCAATGTCAAGACCTAAAATGTCTCCTTCTTTTAGAACTATATCAGATGGTATACCATGAATGATTACTTCATTTAGAGAAGTACATATAGCATTTGGGAAACCGTATAAACCTTTAAAAGATGGTCTAGCATTTAGATTGTCTAAAAACTTTTCACCCATAGCATCAACTTCTTTCAAAGTCATACCAGCTTTTACGTTTTCTTTAAGATAATTTAGAGTCTTCGCAACTGCAATATTTGCAGTACGAAGTTTCTCAATTTCATTTGGTTTTCTTAATGGAATAGCCATAATTTTTATAGACCAACCGCACTAAGCGTTTCATATTTGTTTGAATATTGTTGTGCTTCAATTTTTCTCATCGTATCAATAGCAACTTGTACAACAATTAGTACAGCAACCCCACCAAAATAGAAAGGTACGCCCATAGCTTTTACAATAAGCCAAGGAACAGTTGAAATTAATCCTAGATAAATAGCACCCCAGAATGTTAATCTACTTGCAGTTTCATTTAAAAATTCAGCAGTACTAGCTCCTGGTCTTACACCTGGAATAAAGCCACCTTGCTTTTTTAAATTATCTGAAATATCTTTTGCATTAAAGGTAATCGATGCATAAAAGAATGCAAAGAAAACAACAAATAAAAACATAAACAGATTAAATGTATATGATGCTGGACTTAAATAATCAGCAACAATTAAAAGATATTCATTTTGAGTACCTTGTAAAATTGTAGCAGGAAACATAAGAATGGCACTTGCGAAAATTGCTGGAATAACACCTGCAAGGTTAACCTTGATAGGAATATAATTCATAACTCTTTTCTTTTGATTTTGCATCATAACTTTTCTTGAATATGAAACAGGAACTCTTCTTTCACCTAACTCAACATAAATAATAGCGCCAACAGTTGCTAAAATAATAACAACAATTGCAATTACTGTTAAGAAGTTCATTTGTCCATTGTTAACTAAATCTATAGTACCACCAATTGCACTAGGAATTGCAGATACAATACCAGCGAAAATAATTAATGAAATACCATTACCTATACCTTTTTGTGTGATTTGTTCACCAATCCACATAAGAAGCATAGTACCAGTTAACATCGAAATTGATGAAACGGCGACAAAAGTATCCATGTCTATGGATATTGCACTCTGCCCATTTTGACCAGTTAAAGAATTAAGACCCATTGATACACCAATAGATTGAATTAAAGTAATTACAATTGTTGCATATCTAATGATTTGCATATATTTTTGCATACCATCTCGTTCTTTTTTCATTTTACCAAGTGCGGGGAAAGTAGCTGCAAGTAATTCCATAATAATTGAAGCTGTGATGTAAGGCATAATTCCAAGTGATATGATAGACAATCTTTCAATTGCATTACCACTGAACATATTTACTAGACCTAATGCATTATTTGCATTAGAATCGAAGAATTCTTTAACTACGTCTATATTAACCCCAGGAACTGGCACATATGCCAGTAACCTGTAAAGAAATATAAAACCTAATGTAATAAGAATCTTATTTATTAGATCTCTACTCATGGTTATTTACCAGTAGTTGTAACGTTTTCGTCTTTAATCTTTGTTGCTAAATCTTTAGCAGTTGATCCAACTAATTTAACTTTCACAACTGATTTAGATAATTTATATACAGACTTGATTGACTCAACTGTAATCTCTTCTAAATTTGCAATTTGTTTTATTTTATCAACATTGATAGAATAAGGTTTTACAACTCTTGAAGTAAATCCAGTTTTTGGCATTCTTTTTTGGATTGGCATTTGCCCACCCTCAAAATGTCTCTTAATTTTATATCCAGATCTAGATTTTTGACCTTTTTGACCTCTAGTAGAAGTCTTACCCATTCCTGAACCTTGACCTCTACCAACTCTCTTAGTGTTTTTTGTACTACCAGGTGCTGGTTGTAAATTATTTAATGCCATAAATCTATCCTTTAATTCTAGCTAATGCTTCAACAGTAGCTTGTACTAAGTTATTTGGATTGTTAGAACCTAAAGATTTTGCAATAATATCTGTAACTCCTGAAAGCTCAAGAACTGGTCTAGCAGCTCCACCAGCAATCAGTCCTGTACCTTCAGATGCAGGCTTAAGTAAGATTTTACTTGCGTTATATTTATGTTCAATATCATGTGCAATTGTTGTACCATGAATATTTACTTTAACTAAAGATTTAAATGCGTCATCTAATGCTTTCTTAATAGCATCAGGAACTTCTTTAGCTTTACCAGTTCCAAAACCAATAGTACCTTTTTTATCACCAACAACAACTAAAGCAGTAAATCTAAATCTTCTACCACCTTTTACAACTTTAGTAACTCTACCAATTTTAACGATTGCTTCTTCAAAGTCTTCTCTATTAACTGCCATCATTAACCCTTATAATTTGATACCGTTATCTCTAAGTGCGTCAGCGAAAGCTGCAACAACACCATGATAAAGGTAACCATTTCTATCAAATACTACTGTATCAATTCCAGCAGCTTTTAAAGTTTCAGCAAATGTTGCTGCTACTTTAACTGCATTTTCTTTATTCACGTTTAAATTCATATTTTGAGAACTAACTGCTGCTAAAGTTTTACCTTCAACATCATTAATTGCTTGCGCACTAATATTCTTATTAGATTTAAAGAAAGAAACTCTTGGTAACTCTGCAGTTCCAAAAATATTTCCTCTAACTCTTTTTTTTCTTTTAATTCTTAATGAATTCTTTTTTGCTAAATCTTTTGCTCTACTCATTGTATCATACCTTACTTAGCTGTTTTTCCGGCTTTTCTAACGATATGCTCGTCAGTATACTTCACACCTTTACCTTTGTACGGTTCTGGTTTTCTGTAGCCTCTAATTATTGCAGCAGCTTGACCAACTTGTTGTTTGTCAGCACCTTTAACGTGAATTAAGTTTTTTTCAACAGTAATTTCTAAACCTTCAGCGATTTCGAAATTAATTGGGTGAGAATAACCTAATTGTAGTTCTAAAACTTTACCTTTAACAGCAGCTCTGTAACCAACACCATTGATTTCTAATGATTTTTGAAAACCAGTATTTAATCCATCAATAGCGTTACTTAATAATGCTCTGTATGTTCCCCAAAAAGCTGCAGATTCTTTTTCTTCTCCAACTTTTCCTAAAACAACATTGTTATCAGCAATCTCAACAGAAACTCTTCCGTGTGTTTCAACAGAAGTAGTTTTGTTACCTTTTTTTACATCAATAATAGTACCATTAACTGATACTTCAATTCCTGCAGGAATTGCGATAGGTTTTTTACCAATTCTAGACATTATACTCTCCCTACCAAACTGTACATAATACTTCACCACCAACTTTAGCTGCATATGCTTCATCATTAGCAATAACACCCTTGTTAGTAGAAACTATAATAGTACCGTAACCGTTTTTAAACGATTTAATGTCAGAAGCGTTTTTATAAACTCTTCTACCTGGTTTAGAAACTCTAGTAATTTCGTTAATTACTGATTTTTCATTGTCATCGTATTTTAATTCAACTTGAATTGTTTTCTTATTGTTTTGTCCATCAATAACTTTGAATCCAGTAATATACTCTTTTTGTTGTAAAACGTTTAAAACGCCTACTACAGTTTTTGAGTGTAATAATGTTGCAACTTCTAATTTTCTTAGAGATGCATTTCTAATTCTTGTTAAAGCATCTGCGATTATATCATTCATCATAGCTTAAATTCTCCTACCAACTAGCTTTTCTAACGCCAGGTAATAAACCTTCGCTAGCCATTTTTCTTAAACAAACTCTACATAAACCAAAATCTCTGTAAACAGAGTGTGGTCTACCACAAACAGAACATCTTGTATATGCTCTTGAAGAGAACTTTGGAGTTCTCTGTTGTTTTGCAATCATAGATTTCTTTGCCATTACGCTCTTCCTTTAGTAAATGGAATTCCTACTAACTCTAATAATCTGAATGCTTCCGCATCATCAGTAGCAGTAGTAGAAACTGAAATATTCATACCGTGAGTTGTGATAATATTATCATATACAACTTCTGGGAACATTAATTGTTCGTCTAAACCAAAGTTAAAGTTTCCTCTACCGTCAAAACCATTTCTATTAAGACCTCTAAAATCCTTAACTCTTGGTAATGCGATTGAACAAAGTTTATCTAAGAAAGTGTACATTTGTTCACCTCTTAAAGTAACTTTTACTCCTACAGGGTAACCTTCTCTTACTTTAAAACCAGCAACTGATTTTTTAGCAATAACTTTAACAGCTTGTTGACCAGCTATTAAAGAAATAGTATCTTGAATGTTTTGCATTAATTTACTATCTTTCATTGCTTCACCAGCACCAACAGAAATAACAACTTTGTCTAACTTTGCAGTTAACATTTTGTTTTTTGGAAATTCTGTTTCTAAAACTGGTTTAATCTCTGCTTTATATCTTTCTAATAATCTAGCTGCCATTTTACTCACCTTCTACTTTTGCTACATTTGAAATGTCAATAGGCATTTCTTTGTTTACAAAACCACCATCAGGGTTTTTCTCTTGATCAGGTTTTACAGTTTTTTTAGCAACTTTACAATCTTTTACGATTACTTTGTTTTTTGAAGGTAATACTTGTAAAACTTCACCAGTTTTACCTTTGTCATCACCAGCTAAGATTTTAACTGTATCACCTTTTTTAATTTTTAATTTAATTGCCATATTATAATACCTCCGGTGCAAGTGAAACGATTTTCATGAAACCTGAATATCTAACTTCTCTAGCAACTGGTCCGAAAATTCTTGTTCCAATAGGATCTTTTTTAGCATCTAAGATAACTGCTGCGTTATCATCAAATCTAATTAAAGAACCATTTTCTCTTTGAACTTCTTTATGTGTTCTAACAACTACTGCTTTAACAACTTGACCTTTTTTAACTTTACCAGTTGGTAAAGCTTTCTTAACTGAAGCAACAATAACATCACCAACAGTTGCGTATCTTCTCTTAGATCCACCAAGAACTTTAATACACATGATCTGTTTAGCACCAGTGTTGTCAGCTACGTTTAATCTAGTAAAACTTTGAATCATTACTTAACTCCTGTAGCTACAATAGTCTTTAATCTAAAAGATTTAGTTTTAGATAAAGGTCTACATTCAACAGCAACAACTTTATCTCCAAGTTTCATTTCATTTCTTTCGTCATGAACTAAATACTTTTTAAATCTCTTTACCATCTTGTGATATCTTGGGTGAATAACTTGTCTAGTAACTAAAACAGAAGCTGTTTTGTCTCCAGAAATCTTAACCACTACACCTTGAATCTCTCTTTTATGTGTCATTCTATAGATCCTTAGTTAGCTTTTACTGCAGTAATAGCTGTTTGAATTTTAGCGATATCTTTCTTCGCTACTCTTAATTCAGAAGTGTTTGTTAACTGCATAGTTTTTAGCTTAGCTTTTAATTCAAAAAGAAGCACCTTTTTTTCTTTTAATAATTCTGAAAGCTCTTGTAAGCTTTTATCTTTTAAATCAATATAGTTCATTTTCGCTATCTTTTGTTACAATTTTTGTTTTAAATGGTAATTTGTGCATTGCTAAAGTTAACGCTTCTCTTGCAAGAGTTTCATCAACACCAGCCATTTCAAAACAAATTCTACCAGGCTTGATATTCATAACCCACTTATCAACAGCACCTTTACCTTTACCCATTCTTGTTTCTAATGGTTTTGCAGTTAAAGGTTTGTCAGGGAATACCATAATCCAAACTTTTGCTTGTCTTTTTACTTTTCTAGTCATTGCAACTCTTGAAGCTTCAATTTGTCTAGAATCGATTCTACCATGTTCTACAGCTTTAAGACCAATATCACCGTAAGCTAAAGAGTTACCTCTAAATGCTTTACCTCTATTTCGGCCTTTCATCATTTTTCTGTATTTTGTTCTTTTAGGCATTAACATAATTATTTACCTCTTCTCTTTTGTGGTCTTCTTTTAGGTTTTTCTTCTTCTTTTTGTTCAGCAGGAATACCTTTAGCAAGTACCTCACCTTTGAAGATCCAAACTTTAATACCAATACAACCATAAGTTGTATGAGCTTCAGCAAAACCATAATCGATTCTAGCTCTTAATGTATGTAAAGGAACTCTACCTTCTAGATACCACTCAGTTCTAGCCATTTCAGCTCCACCAAGTCTACCAGAAACAGAAACCTTAATACCTTTAGCTCCACCTTTAAGTGCATTTTGCATAACTCTTTTCATAGCTCTTCTAAATGCAACTCTTCTTTCTAATTGTTGTGCAACATTTTCAGCTGAAAGTTGACCTGATAATTGTGGTTTTCTTTCTTCTTTAATGTTAACAGCAATTTCTTTACCAACTAATTTTGCTAAGTTAGCTTTTAATTTCTCAACGTCTGCACCTTTTTTACCAATTACGATACCAGGTCTTGCAGCAACAATTGTTACTCTAATTTTCTTAGCAGTTCTTTCAACGATAGTTGAAGCTACACCAGCATAGTATAATTCTTTCTTAACATACTTTCTGATTTTGTCATCTTCAGCTACATTTGCAGGCATATTTGCAAATTTTGGGAACCATCTAGAATCCCAGTTTCTGTTTATACCTAATCTTAAACCTATTGGATTAACTTTTTGACCCATTACTTGTCTCCTTTAGTAGCTTCAGCAACTTCAATCATAATGTGTGCAGTTGGTTTATGCTTTGGTGAAGCAGAACCTCTTGCTCTTGGAGTAAATCTTTTAAGTACTGGACCGTTGTCTACTCTAGCAGATGTAATTACTGCATTTTCTGGTTCTAAACCTGCATTTGCAACAGCAGATGCGATAACTTTAGAAATAATACCAGCAGCTTTGTTTGGAGTGAACTCTAAAGATGCTATAGCATACTCAGCATTCATACCTTGAACTTCTCTAGCGATTAATCTAGCTTTAGTAGGTGAAAGTCTAATAAATTTTAATATTGCTCTTGCCATCAATTACGCCTTTCTTTGAACAGAACCTTTATGGCCCTTAAACGTTCTAGTAGGTGCAAATTCACCTAATTTATATCCAACATGATTCTCTGTAACATTTACAGGAACGAAGTTTCTTCCATTGTGCACATTAAAAGTTAATCCAATCATATCAGGTAAGACCATAGATCTTCTTGACCAAGTTTTGATTGGTTTTTTGTCATTAGCTTCAATAGCTTTTTGAACTTTTTTTAATAAGTGTGCGTCTATAAATGGACCTTTTTTTATTGATCTTGACATTTTAAACCCTTACTTCTTTTTTCTTGAAATGATTAGTTTATCACTAGCTTTTTTCTTTCTAGTTTTATAACCTTTTGTTGGCATACCCCATGGAGTAACAGGATGTCTTCCAGAGTTAGTCTTACCTTCACCACCACCATGCGGGTGATCAATTGGGTTCATTGCAGAACCTCTTGTTTGTGGTCTCTTACCTAAGTGTCTTTGTCTACCAGCTTTTCCAATAACCATATTAGAGAAGTCTTCGTTTCCAACAATACCAATTGTTGCAAGACATACAGAAAGAATTTTTCTCATTTCACCTGAAGGAAGTCTCATAATTACATATTTGTCTTCTCTACCCATGATTTGAGCATATCCACCAGCAGATCTAGCTATTTGTCCACCTTTTCCTGGTTTCATTTCAATATTATGAACCATAGTACCAATAGGAATATTAATTAATTTCATAACATTACCTGGTAAAATATCAAGTCCAGATTCAGCAGCTTGTACTTTATCTCCAACTTTTAAACCAGAAGGTTGTAAAATATATCTTTTATCACCATCAGTATATGTAATTAAACAAATTCTACAGTTTCTGTATGGATCGTATTCTATAGTTGATACAGTCCCTTGAATACCGAATTTATTTCTTTTAAAATCAATAATTCTATATAATTTCTTAGCACCTGCTTCTTTATGTCTTGAAGTGATTCTACCGTTATTATTTCTACCAGCTGCTGCTTTTACTCTTACAAGTAAAGATCTAACTGTTGGTTTTGAAGTAATATCAGAAGTATCCATTACAGACATGAATCTTCTAGCAGGAGTTATTGGTCTAAATTTTTTAATTGCCATTCATATCCCCTTAAGCTGAAAGGTTCGCTATTTCAGCGCCCTCTGGTAATGTTACATAGAATTTTTTGAAATCTGGTCTAGCACCTAATTTCCCTTTAAATCTTTTAACTTTTCCGTTTTGTCTTAAAGAATTTACTTTAGATGGAGTAACACCGAAATATTCTTTAAATACTTCTTTTAAACCATTTTTAGTCATTCTTGGACTAGTTTGAACAACGATTACACCATTTTCTTGAAGCTCAATCGTTTTTTCTGTATATAATATTGCTTTAATATCTGTTATATCTGCCATGTTAAGCCTCTTTTGTTAATGATTCAAATACTGATTTTTCAATTAGTACTGAATGGTATGCTGCAATTAAATAAGCGTTAACTTCTTGCTTTTCAATCATGTAACAATTTTTAACATTTCTAAACGCTAAGTATGTTTTCTCATCAATTGTATCAACTACAACTAGAGTATCTCTTTGGTTTAATTTAGCTAAAATTGCTAGTGCATCTTTAGTTTTTCCAGATTCAACAGAAATTGAATCAGTTACGAATAAAGAACCGTTATCAGCTTGTGCATTTAAAGCAAAACTTAATGCTAAAGCTTTTTGTTTTTTATTTACTTTTTGTACATAGTTTCTTTTAGTTGGACCAAAAACTTGACCCCCACCAACGAATAAAGGAGATCTTTTAGAACCCCATCTAGCACCACCAGAACCTTTTTGAGCTTTAGGTTTTTTACCACCACCTCTAACTTCTGATCTATTTTTAACTCTAGCAGTATTTGCTCTTTGAGCAGCTAAGTATGATTTAGCATATAAGTATAAGTTGTGAGAATTAATCTCAGCAAACTTAGCTGGTAATGCTACATCACCATTTGCTTCAAATTTGTCATTTAATACTATTGCATTACTCATTTAGCAACCTTTACTTTACCTAGTCTACCATTAGCTCCAGATACTGAACCTTTAACTACTAAAATTCCAGTTTCTGCATCAAATGAAACTACTTCATTTTTAACACTAACAGTTGTATTTCCGTATTGACCTGGCATTTTCTTACCTGGTTGAACTCTACCTGGCCATTCAGCATTACCGATTGAACCAGTTCTTTTACCCATTCTATGACCATGTGATGCTCTACCACCAGCAAAGTTCCATCTTTTAACTACACCAGAGAAACCTCTACCTTTACTGTTAAAAGTTGTTTTTAATACTTTTGCTTCTGATAAACCACTTACATCTAAATCACCCGCTTCAGTGTTTGCTACAGTAATAGTTGCAAATCTGTTGAATTCTTTAGATAAGTCGAATTTCTTTTGTTGACCTTCAATTGTCTTATTCATCTTTTTACCAGATGCATAAGAAACAAATGCTACACCGTCAGTCACTTCACATACCTTAGTATCAAGAACTCTTAAAAGTGTAACAGGAACAGCAGGAACAGAAACTGTTCTACTCATACCAATTTTTTCTACGATAAATTCCATTTAGTACCCTTTCTTATTCTTGACCCATAGATCTAACTTCAACATCAACTTCTGGAGCTAAGTCAAGTTTCATTAATGAATCTACAGTATCTGGAGTTGCAGCTATAATATCAATCATTCTTGAATGAATTCTGATTTCAAATTGCTCTCTAGAATCCTTATTAACGTGAGGACCTTTTAGAACTGTATATCTTCTAATCTTCGTTGGTAAAGGTATAGGACCTCTCAACTCAGCACCAGTTCTCTTAACAGCTTCAACTATTGAAGCAACACTTCTATCTAAAACTCTGTGATCGTAAGCTTTTAACTTTAATCTAATTTTTTCCATTTTTTTCCTTTAAAGAACTCGTTAGACATACGATAAATCGCACTCTAACCCTTTTTATGGACGCGGATTATAACTTATTTTTGATTAGATGTCAAGTATAATGGGGTTTAGTGTAACAAAACTAGCATTTTATTTCCTTTTAAAAAGGATAACTATTTGATTAGTGGTATATGTTTAAGTTATTTATAAGTTTAAACTTTTAGTATTTATATTTTAACTATATAAAATACTTTAATGAATTTCTTTTTAATTTTGTATAAATATCTTCAAAATTTGCAGGATATACTCTTGATCCTGCAATTGAAGTTATAAAATTTGTATCACCAAGCCATCTAGGAAGCATATGATAATGAACATGTTGCTCTATACCTGCACCTGCAGCTTTTCCTAGATTCATGCCAATATTTACACCTTCGCATGACATAACATCTTTTAAAAGCATGACACCTTGTCTAACTCGAATACTAATCTGTATCCAAACATCGTCATTTAAGTCTTCTATCTTATCTGTATGAAAATGTGGTATTACCATCATGTGTCCTGGTGAGTATGGAAATTTATTCATAACTACGTAGCAGTATTCATCATGAAAAAGAATTTGTAATTTTTCATCATTAAGATTTTTAGAAATATGACAAAAGATACAACCTTCTATCTTTTCTTCACTTACATATTCATATCGCCATGGTGCATACAAGTGTTCCATTTTATATCCTAAATAAAGTTTGGTGCATCATTAGCAAAAAGAATTAAATCTCCGACTCTTGTTTCTTCAGCTAATGTAGTTTCCATTAAAGATTTATCTTTTAAAATAAATACTTTGTCATCATCAATATGTGAGCTCAATATTTTAGTGTTCAAACTTCCTGTTAAAATTACATAATCAAATTTTTGATTTATTTCTTTTGCAAGTAAGATATTAGCTTCATCTGTTGACTCAACCAATCCTGGAGTTATAATAACTTTACGACCTTGATATTTTGAACAAATATTTACAGCTTCAATCATCCCATCCAAATTACCATTAAAAGAGTCATCAACAATTACTTTACCACCAGCTTTTATAAGTTGTAACCTATGCTCAACTTGCGGTAAGCTTTTTAAAGCTTCTTTAATTTCTTCAATACTCATTCCTAATTCATATGCTACTAAAATTACTGCTGTTAAATTTATTGCATTAAAATTTCCAAGTATTGGTGCATGAAATGCTTCTGTTTTTTTATTTACTTCAACTTCAAAGTAAATACCATCTAATGAACTCTCTATAATTTTTAAATTGTTAGGAAACTTTGTAATTGTTTCATAATCTTTTATAGGAACACTCTCATGTACAAAACCTTTTTGCATTTTTGGAGATTTGAGTAATTCCATTTTTGTATGTATTATATTATCTAGAGTTTTAAAGTATTCAATATGCTGTTCACCAACACTTCCTATAATACAAATTTGTGGTTCTAAATATAATGCTATTTCTTCAATATCACCTTTTTCTCTAGCCCCTGCTTCTGCTATATAAACTTCGGTATTCAATGGAATATCTCTATTTACATCTAAAACAATTCCACCTATGGTATTAACAGATCTTGGAGTTTTGTATGTTTTATACTTTTTCTTTAAAACATGATGTAGGTAATTTTTAATAGAAGTTTTTCCAAAAGATGCAGTAATTGCTATGGTTTTTAAATTTGGAATACTATTAATTCTTTGTTTTCCTTTATGCTTAAAAGATAGGAAAAATATTTTTTCTAATACAGAAGATATTGCATATGCTATAACTAGAGGTACAAATATAAAATCACTACTACAATTAGGGTCAACTAAACATAATGTAGAGACTGCAAAAGTAGTAAATAACAAAATAGCTAAAAATCTTTTTACTCGTGAAGTTAAAACAACAGGCCTATCTAGTTTTTTATTCCAGATAACGAAACTAGTCATAAATAAAGCATAAAAATATATCGCATAATATAAATCAGGGATCAAATAAAAAAATGCAATTGGTACAATAAAATATGTAATATGCCATTGCCATTTGTGATGTTTTAAAACAACTCTATCTAGTCTGTAATTGTACCATTGTAGATTTGTAATTAGGTAATAACCTAAACTCATAATTAATAAAATTTGTGTAAGTAAATTAAAGTATTCCATTTTCTATTCTCTCAGCGATATCTTTTGTATTTTTTATAAAGAAAAAATGATCTCCATCATAAGATATAAAAGTTGATGTATCAATTAAAGATGCTATTTTCTTTCCAGATTCTAAAGATGTTGCAGTATCTTTTTCGCCCCAAAAAACTAGTGCATTATTTTTGTAGTTTTTAAATGAATCAGAAAAGTCTTCATTTACAACATTTTTAAAAGTTTTATACATTCCTTCATTCATATTATTAACATCACTACTTCTAAAAATTCTGGTGATTTTTCCTAGACCTAAAATATTAAAAAATTTTGCAATTTTTATTTTAACTTTTATAGAAAAAGATTTTTTTTCTAAAATTCCAGCAGAACTTAACAGAACTAAATTTTTAGGATTTAATGATGTAGCTATTTTTCCACCAAAGGAATGTCCAAGTATTACATCTTTTGTGGAATTCAAAAGATGTAAAAATTCAGAAGTAATTTTTATGTAATCTTCTGTTTTGAGTTCGTAGGTATTTAAACTTTTACCAAATCCTGGTAGATCTATATAAATATGCCTAAAGTCTTTAAAAAAAGGACAAAATGCATTTCTCATAATTTCTTTATTTGAACCCCATCCATGTAAAAATACAATATCTTTTTTACATCTTCCATTTAATATTTCATATGAGATATCAAATGTTTTATTATCAACAAATAAACTTTTTGTAGCCAAATTTATTTACCTTTACTTGCATGAATTTTATTTACGTATTCATAAGTAACTGGTATATGTTTTTTCTTTGGTAATGTTTTTGCAACATTTTTAAATAATAAATTAAAATCATCAAATAGATAGTTTGCCATTGAACCTGGAATTGAATTTATTTCGTTTAAATATACTTCATTATCAACAACAAAAAAGTCACATCTAATAATTGAACCTTCAAATAAATTGTTATAAATTCTTTCAAAAGATTTTTTTACTTTTTCATTTAACTCTTCACCTAAATCAACTTCTAAAGCCTTTGAAGTTCTAGAAAAATCTAAATACTTTTTATCAAAATCTAAAAACTCTGTTTTTTGTGGTTCTTCTATTATGGAAAATTTAAACTCACCATTTATTTTAGTTCCAGCTAAATTATACTCTTTAACACCAGAGATGAAAGGCTCAATAATAATCGCATCATCAAACTCATAAGCTACATCTAAAGAGTATTCTAATTCTTCTTGTGTTTTTACAATTGAAACTCCAATTGAAGAACCAAGTTTTACAGGCTTAATAATTACAGGAAAAGTATCAACTACTACCTCATCATCTTTAGTATAGTATTTATAATCAAGAGTATTTACACTTACTGAATGAGCATAACCTTTTGTTAAAAATTTATTAGAACTAACAACACAAGCTTCAGTTCGTGGAGCGATAAAAGGGATATTATAAAATTCTAGTACAGAAGATAAAATTCCATCTTCTCCATCTCCACCATGTGAAAGATTTAACACTACATCAAATTCTAAAGGCTTCTCTTTACCTAGTAATCCAGTTTTTTTGGAAAAGCCATTTTTACAGATATTTATTTTGTCACACTTTTTATACTCTTGTGAGCTAAATAGTTTTGATTTTATTGTCTTGCTTGGTATATGATAAAAAT
This sequence comes from uncultured Campylobacterales bacterium, assembly GCA_905479135.1. Classification (GTDB taxonomy): domain Bacteria; phylum Campylobacterota; class Campylobacteria; order Campylobacterales; family Arcobacteraceae; genus Poseidonibacter. Next base: position 28,426 of record CAJQLJ010000066.1, read on the forward strand.
CTCTATTTTCATCTAGAAAAATATATAGTAACTCATCACTTAAGACATCTTTCATAGCAATCGCACTAACTATTGAAATTTCATGCTCAAAACTAACTCCACCAAAAACTATAGCTACTTTCATTAACTTCCCTTAATTATTCTATTTTTGTAATTTTTTCAATGCTTCTTTTACTAAATCACTTGTAGTAGTTGAAACACAAGTTTTTAATATTTTTGCTAGTACATCTTTTTTAAATCCTAAAGATTCTAATGCAAGAGAAGCTTCAAGTGCAGAAGAATTAGTAGAACTATTCTCATCTTCTACGTTTAGATCAATTATAGATCCTGAAAGTTCAACTAGAATTCTACTAGCACCTTTAGGACCAATCCCTGGAACTCTTTTAAGCATAGAAACATCGTTTTCATTTACAATTTGAGCAAAAGAAGAAGGAGTAAATGTAGAACAAATTGCAAGTGCAACTTTAGGACCTACTCCATTTATTTTTATTACTGTGTCAAAAAGTTTTTTTTCATTTGAATCTAAAAATCCATATAAAGTTTGAGATTCTTCTCTAATTATATGTGTTACTTCTAAAATAACATCATCATTTGTTATTTTTGAACTGCAATTTAAAGAAACAAATATTTCGTATATAATTCCATTAACATTTAAATTTAATACTGTTGGTTCTTTTTTTATTATTTTACCTATTAGGCCTACTATCATATATTGCACTCTTTACTAAATTATTGTGTCGATTAATATTCTATAAATACATACGATTATATTATAATTGCACTTAAACTAAAAAAGACTTATCCTTTTTTAATTTTATAAATTTAATGGATTATTTCTGCAATTAACTCAGTTGCATAACAACCTTTTGGTAAAGTAAATTTTAATTCCATCCAATTTTTATCTTCTTTATAGTTACTCTCAACTTCACTTGGAAAAATCCATGCAAATCTTCTAGCTCCATCTTCACCTGTAGGTTCTTCATACTCTTTTTCTATTTCATATGCTAAGTCAACAGAGTTTTTTACTCTCTTACCAGATAATAAACCAGTAGGTACTCTATCTCTTTCGTAAAACTTATCTGATTCTGTTTCTAAATCATCAATAGTAAAGATTTTACCAAATGGATAATGTGATAATAAATCACCTGTCATTATTTTTAGTGGATGTTTTTGCTTTTTCATTCTTTTAACAATATCAAGAGGTAAATTTAACTTTTCATAAATTTCCTTTGCTTCAAAAGCATCGATTAGTTTCGATATTTCGATTCTTTTAGAAAGCCATGAATTAAATAAATACGATTGGTAAGCATTAATGTACATTTGCTTTAAATTTCTTCTTTTCTCTTTTAATGTACCTTCAATAATTGCTTTACCTTTTTTATAATTATCTCCATCTATTCCAAACCTTTGAAATCCAAAATAATTAGGCATACCTAAAGTTGCAATACTTCCTAAAGCAGCTTCAATTTTTCTCGAATCTAAAACATTAACTCTTTTTAATCTAATAAAAAACTTATTGCCTTTTAAATGCCCTACTTTTATCTTGTTATTATGATAAGTAGTTTCAAGAATTTTTATATTTGGATGATTAAATGTTTTTAATTTTTCTTCATATTGTTTATGAATAGAAATAGTTTGAACAGTCATTGCATTTTTATCTTTTAATCCTGCATAACCAATATCTCTACTTTTACAAGCAACAAATTTTGCTATTATTTCTAATGCATCCCATGTTGCTAAATCTTTTTTTCTAATTTTTAAAATAAGATGTTCACCCTCTCCTGAAAATTCATATAATGGTATTTCTGTAACAACAAAATCATCTTTATTTTGTTTAAATAACACATCAATTTTTGAGTGATTTAAATATCTTTGTAATTGTTCCAATTTGCTTCCTTAGCTGTTATAATTTTCTAGTTTTTAAAAATGGTGATTTTTACTTTTTGTTTCATATTTGCCTTTAATAGCTTTTGCAAATATATTAAGTTTTACTTTATGTTTTTCTGCTATTTTTTGTATTTTCTTTAAGTGTTTTTTATTAAAGGAAAAAAGTATTTCGTATTCTTCTCCTGATGTTCCAATATCTTCATGAATTTCTTCAAAAAATTCAAACCCGATATTACTTGATTTTGAAACTCTTTCTAATTCAAAAAAGAGTCCATCAGAAATGTCTAGAGCTGATGTCATATATTTTGAAGTTTCATAAAAAAAATCTGCTTTTAATTTTGGCTTTATAAACTTAGATTTTTTATTAATTTTCTTCTTTTTAAATAATCTAGCTAAATCTTTTTTACAAGTTCCAAGTGTTCCTGTATAACAAAAGAAGTCATCTTTTTTTGCTGTAGAACGAAGTATCGGATTTTTTGTTTTTGAAATAATAGTAATTGAAATATCTAGTTTGTTGTTTGATATTGTATCCCCACCAATTATTTCGATATCAAATTCTTTGGAAGCTTTTTTAAATCCTAAAGACAACTGTTTTAAATCTTTTTTAGTAAAAGTTGAAGGGATTGCAACACTAAGCAAAGCATATTTAGGAATAGCATTCATTACAATTGCATCAGAAATATTTATTATCATAGCTTTATAAGCTATTTGTTTAAGACTAAACCATTCTCTTTTGAAATGAATATCTTCAAAAAATGCATCCATAGAATAAACATTTGACTCTACAACTGCTCCGTCATCACCTATGAATTTACTATTTGAAAATTGTTTTATAAAATACTCTTCTTTGTTCATGCGCAATTATACCAAATATGAGCAAAATATACACAGGATATTTTATAAATAATATTTTTTTAATATAGGATATATTTTATCCCATTTACTTTTAGAAAAAATATAGTATAATGTGTCTTATTTAAAAACTTAGGAGAAAATATGCCAAAAATTAACAAATACGTTGATATTGATACTGTAGAAAGAGAAGCGAAGAAAGATTTAATTGATAGACATTCACCATTTATTCACTGTGAAGCA
>CAJQLJ010000067.1 GCA_905479135.1 uncultured Campylobacterales bacterium
CTATCATATGGGTAATGAAATAGATTTTCTTCTAAATCGTTTATATCTAAATTTTTTATTTTTTCTGTAATATTAAATTGTTGCAAAATTATTAAAGTAAATGAATACCTTTTTCCTTTATTTATAAGTGAATTGATTATATCCAAATAAATATTAATCAAGTTTAATTTACTATATAATAGAATAAATAATATTTATCTATAAGGAAATAATAAATGTCAAAAAATATTCTAATAACAGGCTGTAGTTCAGGATTAGGATTAGCACTTACTAATTTTTACTTGAGTAAAAATTATAAAGTTTACGGTATCAGTAGAAATAAACCAAATATTGATAATAAAAACTTTATTTTCAAATCTTTTGATTTAACAAATATTTCTTCAATAAATTCATCTCTAAATAATTTTATAAGCTCAATAAAAAATATCAACACAGTTTATCTGAATGCAGGTATGTTAGGAGAAATAAAAGAGTGTACTAAACTTAGTATTAAGCAGATGCAAGAAGTTTATGAGCTCAATGTGTATTCAAATAAAGAACTATTAGATATATTAAGTAAAACTAATACAACAAATATCATTGGTATATCATCAGGAGCATCAAAAAATGCTTCTAAAGGTTGGGGTTCATATTCTTTATCAAAAGCTGGTTTAAATATGCTATTGAATCTTTATTCAAAAGAATTACTTGATACAAAAATTATTGCTCTTGCACCTGGTGTTATACAGACACCCATGACTGATTATATTAGATATCAAATAGATGATAATATATTTACTTCTGCAAAGATTTTAAAAACAGGGATTATACAGAAACCTGATGATGCTGCTGAAAGAATAAATGAGTTTATAAAACGAATAGATGAGTTTGAATCTGGTTCTTTTGTAGATTTAAGAGACATATAAATACAAATCTTACTCTTCATTAACTATTTATGTTAAAATTTATAAAAAAAAGATTATGCAATGAAACTTTTGATAAAAACAATTCTAATTTTGGCAACTATTTTTACAATTACTCTACTTGCTATAAAATTTAGTGGCATTTTAACTATTGAAGATATTAAAGAAATATTTACAAACTTGAAATCTCAACCCTCATATATTTTAGGTAGTTTGATTGTACTTTTACTATTTATTGATTTATTTATAGCAGTTCCTACTATGACAATTATAATCTTGTCGGGATATTTCTTGGGCTTTGAATTAGCATTACTTTATACAACTATTGGTCTTTTGTCTGCATCTTTAACTGGATATTTTTTATCTAAAAAATATGGTAAAAAAATTTTAGATAAATTATCACAAGATGAAGAACAAAAATTAGAAATGAGAGAATTATTTAATAAACATGGCGTATTAGTTTTAGTGTTATCACGAGCTGTACCTATGCTTCCTGAGATATCATCATGTTTAGCAGGAACTTGTAAAATGTCTCTTAAAAGATTCCTTTTAGCATGGTTTTTAGGAACTGTACCATATGTATGTGTAATGAGTTATGCTGGTTCAATTAGTAATTTAGATAATCCAATGCCCGCTGTTTATGCTGCATTAGGTATAACAATATTGTTTTGGTTTGTTTGGATGATTTTTATAAAATTTAATAAAGAAAAGAAATTAGAAAATATTTAATTTGATATGATTAAAAGAAGATGAGTATTATACTCATCTTCTTTAATAAGATATTATATACTTATTTTTTTTGTTTTTTCTTTTCAATAGATTTGATATTAATTAACATTAAAATTGATATTACTAAGGCAACAACAAAGAAAGCTGCAAATACATATAATGTTTGTGAATATGAACCTGTTGAATCTTTAACCATAGAAATAATTAGAGGACCAACTAATCCAGCTGCTGCCCATGCTGTTAAAATATAACCATGAATTGCACCTAATTCTTTTGTTCCAAAAATATCTCCAATATATGCTGGAATCGATGCGAAACCACCACCATAACAAGACATAATAAAGAATAATAAAACTTGGAATACAATAATTTCAGTAACTGTAGGCAGCATATAAAAAGCTATTGCTTGAGTTGCAAAGAATATAATATAAACAACTGGTCTAGTTAAATAATCAGATAATGAAGCCCAAAAAATTCTACCAGCTCCGTTAAATATTCCCATTAATCCAACAGCTGCAGCTGCAGCTATTGCAGAGATTCCAATTACTTCTTGAAGTAAAGGTGAAGCAACTCCAATAATAGCAATACCACATGTAACATTTATAAATAACATTAACCAAAGACCATAAAACCTTGGAGTTTTAACTGCTTCATTTAAACCTAAAAGTGCTAAATCTTCTTTAAGTTTTTTCTTACCTTCTTCAATTTTTTTCTTGAAATTTTTAGGTAAATATCCCTCTTCTGGTTTTTCTAAATAAAGGGCAGATGCAAACATTACAACAAAATAAAGTGCTCCCAAAATAAAGAATGTTCCTGAAATTCCTACAGCTTCAATTAAAACTTTTATAGTTGGACCCCAAATTGCAGAAGCAAAACCAAAGCCCATAATAGCTAAACCTGTAGCCATACCTCTTTTATCTGGAAACCATCTTACTAATGTTGAAACAGGTGAAATGTAACCAATTCCTAAACCACAACCACCTAATACTCCATAGAAAAAGTATAAAAGTATTTTTGATTCCATCATTATTGCAAGTCCTGAACCCATAGTTCCTAAACCAAATAATGAAGCTGCAATAATTGCAGATACCCTAGGACCATTTTTCTCAACAAATTTTCCCATTAAAGCTGCTGATAATCCTAAAAAGAATATAGCAACACTAAAAGCAATTGTAACATCTGTTAAAGTCCAATTCATTTGCTCCTGAATAGGTTTTACATAAACACTCCATGCATAAACTGAACCTATACAAATGTGAACACCAACAGCACTTAAAGCCATTAGCCATCTATTTTTTTCAACCAAAATAATTCTCCCTCAATTTTTTAAATTAAGGAATTGTATCAAAAACTATTAAGAATTGATTAAAAAAGTTACAATATTAAGTTTAATATGATTTATTTTACAAAAATTAAGTTCTTCAAAGATTTTTCTTCATCAATTGAAGGAAAAGTATTCATATTTTCTAGTCTTTTTTCAAATTTAAATACAGAAGCATACTTTTTAAATATGTTTTTTATAAAAACAGTATCAAGTTCTGGAGCATTAAGAGCAGATAAAACTACACATTCCTCACTTGCCAAAGAATCTAATTTCTTAATTATTTTTTCATAATCTTTACTCGCTGCAAAACTTCCTTTTTGGAAAGAAGGTGGATCTATTATAATAATGTCATATGGACCTTGTTTTTTAATTCTATTCCATGACTTCAAAATATTATAAGGCATAAAATAAATATTAGAAGTGTCTAGATTATTCAAATGATGATTTTTACGACCTATTGTTAAAGCAGTTTTAGACATGTCTACATTTACTACTTTAGAAGCTCCAGCCTTACTTGCACTTAGAGAGAAAGCACAGGTATATGAAAATAAGTTTAATACATTTTTATCTTTTGCTATATTTGAAATATAGTCATGCCCTACTTTCATATCTGGGAAAAAACCAATATTTTTATTTGTAAAGCTAATATGGTATTTTATAGAACTTTCAATAGCAATATTATTTTCTTTTAAAGTTCCTTCTAAAAGCTCACATGGAGATTTATCAAGATATCTCCTTTGTAACACTAAAGTTTTATAATTAAAAAATTCAAAAATATCTTTGATCATTTTTAATAACTCATCATCTTTCTTTTTTTCTAACTCATCAAATAGCACTATAAATAAAACTTCATCAATCGAATCAATTGTCAAAAAATTATAATCATCATAGAAGTTCCCTCTGCCATGGAATATTCTTTTAAATTCTTCATTTTTATCTTTTAGATTTTCAATTATTAGTTCTTTTAGTTCTTCAATTTTCACTATTTTTCCATTTTGTATTATTCTATTTTTGATATTAAAGCAGAAAAGACCTATTAGTTTTATTATTTATCTTTTAAAATATATTGTATAATTACTATTATTAACTAACAGGATTAAATTTGCCATACATACTAAAAAAATTTGAAGTTACAGAAAAGAAAACAATTGATGACTTTCTAGTTGAAGATGTAAAATTAACTATAAAGCTCTCCCAAAGTTTAATAGCTAAAGGAAAAGTTTTAGATGCAAATAATAAAAGATTACAAAAAAAACAAACTGTAAAAACTGATTTTATTAAAGTTAATATATATGAACCGATAACAAAGGGATTAAAGCCACTTTTTGAAACAGATCATTTTGCTATATTTGATAAACCATCAGGATTATTAGTACATCCTTCTTCAATAAATAATGAATATACTTTATTAGATGAAATCAGATATCATTTTAAAAACGAGGCATCATTAGTTCATAGAATTGATAAAGAAACTTCAGGACTAGTACTGGTTGCTAAAAATAGATTCTCAGAAATGATTTTAAAAGAAAAATTTGAAAATAGAGAATTTAAAAAAACCTATAAAGCTATAGTTAAAGGTGAAATCAAAAATAATATAGAAATCAATACTCCAATTACAAATGATA
>CAJQLJ010000068.1 GCA_905479135.1 uncultured Campylobacterales bacterium
CTTGAAAAATTTATTACAAGATTTAGTGCAAATGCTTCTAAAGCTAAACAAGCAACTTCAAGACAAAAACAACTTGATAAGTTAAATGTTGGTGAAATAAAAGTTTCATCAAGACGTGATCCATCTATTATCTTTAAGCAAAAAAGAGAAGTTGGTAAAGAATTATTGAGTTTAAAAAATATCTCTAAGTCCTTCGATGGTGAACTTGTATTAAATGATATTTCATTTACTGTTGAGAAAGATGATAAAATTGCTCTAATAGGTCCTAATGGTGCTGGAAAAACAACTATGTGTGAAATAATGGTAGAAAATATTAAAGCTGACTCTGGTGATATTCATTGGGGAGCAACTATTCAAAATGGTTATTTCCCTCAAAATGCTACAGATTTAATCAATGGTGATGGAACCTTATATGATTGGTTAAGAGATTTTGATAGAAATGCTGATATTGCTGAAATTAGAAACTGTCTTGGTAGAATGTTATTTAATGGTACTGAGCAAGAAAAATCTGTAAAGTCTTGTTCAGGTGGAGAAAAACATAGAATGTTTTTATCAAAAATTATGCTAGAACAACCTAACTTTATGATTTTAGATGAGCCTACAAATCACCTTGATTTAGAAGCTATTATTGCTTTAGGTGAAGGCTTACTTGCATATCCTGGTTCTGTTATTTGTGTTTCTCATGATAGGGAATTATTAGACGTATATGCAAATAGAATTATTGAAATACAAGAAGATGGAAGTATTATTGACTTCAAAGGTTCTTATGAAGAATATATTGAGCAAAAAGCTTAATATATTTTATCTAAATATAAAAAAAGGGAGATGATTAAAATCATCTCCCTTTTTTATTAAATTACTAATTAAAATAAAATACTATTTTCCACTTCTAGCAGTCATTCTGGATTCTCTTCTTCTAATAGCATCTTCGTATCTTCTTTTATCATCTTCTGTAATAAGATTTAACTTAGGAACTGGCGTAGGTTTTCCTTCTTCATTAACAGCAATCATTGTGAAGTAACATACATTTGTATTTTTTATTGTATGGTCTTTAATATCTTCAGAAATAACCTTGATACCAATTTCCATTGATGTTCTACCAGTGTAATTTACTGAAGCATGAAAAGTTACTAACGAACCAATTTTAATAGGATTTTCAAATAAAACCATATCAACTGATAATGTAACCGCATACGTTCCTGTATATCTTGCTGCACAAGCATATGCTACATGGTCAAGCATTTTTAATATCTCTCCACCATGAACATTTTTTCCTGAGAAATTTGCTTTATCAGGTGTCATTAACATTGTCATAGTTAATGATTTTTCTCTTTTTATCTCTTCACTCATTTACGTAGCCTTATTGTACTAATATTTAAATTTATCTCATTATAAAACAAAAATATACTATAACCATAGTAATTGTATAAATTATCACGAGAGTTTAAAGAAGTATAGAAAAAAGTAACACATTTAAATTAAAGCATTCATCTCATCTTCATTTAATGTCTTTACCTTTAAATTAATTGCTTTATCATACTTGCTTCCAGCATCCTCTCCATATATTAAATAGTCAGTTTTTTTAGAAACTGAAGAGCCAACTTTTGCACCAAGTGCTTCAAGTTGTTTTTTTATTATTCCACGACTTACACTCATAGTTCCTGTTAATACAACTGTAGTATCTTTAAAGTTATTCTCTTGTATTTCTACTTTCACTTCAACAAGAGGATTTATTATATCAAGTAGTTTTAATACTAATTCATTATTTACTCTCATAAATTCAGTAAAAGAATTAGCCATTTGCTCCCCAATACCATCAAGAGCAATAAGTGAATCATAATCAATATTTATTATATTTAATCCAAATTCTAAGCATATTTGTTTTGAAGCTACTTCTCCAATATGCTCAATTCCTAATGCATTTATAACTCTGTGTAAAGTTGTACCTTTTGTATTATTAATTGAGTTTAAAAGCTTAGATATTTTTTTCTCTTTAAAGCCTTCTAAGTCTTGAAGTTTTTCATAAGTTAAAGAGTATAAATCTAAAATATCATAAATCTTTTTTTCACTAACTAACTGCTCTACTATTTTTATTCCTAAACCATCAATATTCATACAGTTTTTAGATGCAAAATATATAATTGAATTTGCTACAATACTAGGACAATCAAGATTTTGACATTTAATTAATGTGCCTTCATCTAATAATTCACTTTTACATTGTGGACACTGTGTTGGCCTTTTAATCTCTTCTTGTGTTCCATTTCTTCTATCTGAAAATACTTTCGTAATCTTTGGAATAATATCACCACTTTTTATAATAATTACTTCATCATTGATTCTTAAATCTAATCTTGCTATTTCATCATAGTTATGAAGTGATGCTCTTTCAACTGTTGAACCATCAATAAGTGTAGGTTCAACAATAGCAACAGGAGTTATAACTCCTGTTCGTCCTACTTGTTGAATAATATTTACTATTTTGGTTGTTTTTTCAACAGCAGGAAATTTATAAGCACATGAATATCTAGGAAATTTAACAGTATGACCTAACTCTTCTTGAGTTTCTAAATCATCAATTTTTATAACCATTCCATCAAGCATCATTTCTATATCATTTCTTTTAGCAATTATTTCATAGTAAAGTTTTTCAATTCCTTCAACTGTTTTTGTATGTGTTTGCATTGGTGGTTTTGCAAATCCTAGTGAATAAATATATTCCATCATTTCACTATTTCTACTAAACTTTAAAGAGTTTTCACCAACTCCCCATACATTAAAAAATAGTTTTCTTTTTGCAGTAATACTTGGATCTAGTTGCCTTAAACTTCCTGCAGCTGCATTCCTAGGATTTGCAAACAATGCTTCACTATTTTTTAATCTATCTTGATTTATTTTTTCAAAATCTGCTTTTTTAATTACAATCTCACCCCTTATTTCTAGAAGTGATTTTTCTTTTATTTCTAAAGGAATTGAATGAATTGTTTTTACATTATTTGTGATATCTTCACCAATACTCCCATCACCTCTTGTAATTGCTTGTTTTAATAAACCATTTTCATAAATAAGATTTAAAGATGCTCCATCAAACTTTGGCTCACAGTAAAACTCTAAATTTGTATTTACTTTTTTAGCTCTATTAATCCAATCTTCTAACTCTTTTGTATTAAATACATCTTCTTGTGACCACATTCTACTTAAGTGATTTGCTTTATTAAAACCATCAAGTACAAAACCACCAACTCTTTTGTTTGGTGAATTTGGATGTGAAAGAGTAGGATTGTTTTGTTCGTAAGCTAAACATTCTCTACTTAATAAGTCATATTCTTCATCACTTGCTTGTGGATTATCTTCTACGTAATATGCATGTGCCCATTTTATTAATTTTTCTATTTTTTCTTTATATTCGTTATTTGTCATATTTCTTACTCTTATTTATATTTTTTGTAGTATATCTACTCTAAATGGTTTCATAAATGATACATCTTTTCCATTATTGTAGTTATTAAATTTATCTTTTATTTTTTCTTCTAATTCTTTTGTCATATTATTATCATTGTAAGATAAGTTCATTTGCCTAGTTCTAAAATCTTCAAAATTTTTATATGTAACTTCTGTTTGAAAGAATAGTTCTCTAAAAAGTTTAAATTGTTCATTTTCTACTGCTTCTTTGATATGTTCAAAAGCATCTATTCTTACTTGTTCTTCATCATGAAACATTGAAATAAGTTCATTTTGTCCACCTTTAAATAAAGGTTCAGAAATATATACAAGTGCATTTGGTTTTAAAACTCTTCTAATTTCGTTTAAGGCTTTTTTCATTAAATTATAAGGAATATGATGAAAAGATTTAAACATAAAAATAGCATCTATACTTTCATCTTCAAGATCAATATCTTCAGCACCATTTAGTTTAAACTCAATATTTGGAATATTAAGTAATAAGTTCTTTCTATGTTGTATTTCATCTACTTCACAAGCTATTATTTTTCTATTTGAGCCATTTTGTGCAATTTCTTTTGTCATAGATGCATTTCCACATCCTAGTTCTAAAATTGTTTTGTTATCTAAGTTTAATGTTTCTACTAAATAAATTTCATCTAAAGTTTGTGTAATATTATCTTCAATTAATTTCATTGTTTTCCATTCTCTTCATATTAAAAGTGATTATACTAAAATCATTTAATATAGCTGATTAATATAGCTAGTTAATCCTCAACTGTTAAAGTTAACTCATATAACCACCGTCTTAACTCATCCATGTCTTGGTAAACTTTAAAAGCTTTATCAACAATCTCTTCACTAAAAAATGTATTATCAAGTATATATGTTTGGAAGCCAAAAATTGCATTATATTTTGAAAGATAGGAATATTCATTTTCTTCTTTAAAGCCTTGTGGTAACCTTTTGTATTTAGGCTCTGGTAATTGATAACCTTTTTGTTTAATATCTTCTAATATATTATGTAAATTCATAGCATTTGTTTTATTTTGGATGTATTTTCTATATGCTTTTAATAAAGGAGGCTTAAAGGTTCTAATACCAGTTGCTATAAAATATTCATAAGTATTATAAAATATGTAATAACTTGCACTTTGCATTCGATGAGATTGTCCTTGCCAAAAGATTATTCCAATTTTATCTTTCATAGGCGTTTTATCTTTTGAAAATCTTACATCTCTATATATTTTGAATAAAGAGCCAGATACTTTAGGCTTCGCTTTTATAGTAGGTACTAATATTTCTAAAGTTTCACCCATTTCTTCTACAAAAGCTACATTTGGTCTTAGTATATGTTCTTCCCAAATATGTCTATTATTTTCAAACCAAACCTTTGTATTATTTTGTTCTAATTGTTTTAAAAACTCTATACCTTCTTTTTTAAATCCATCAAAAGTCATAATTTTCCATTTTTATTGTTTTTTTAAATTATATCAAAAACAATTAGATATAATTCTTTTTAATAAACAATGGAGGATATATGAGCTACTTAGATATATGTATAATTGGTTGGAATTTAAATGCTTTAATGTTCGTAATTAACTTCTTTTTAGCAATAAGAACAATAACAATACAAACTAGAGATACACTAGAAAAAGAAAGTATGGTACTAAAAGAGTTAAAAGATGAGCTTGATACTTATTATCCTTATAGAACGTACACGACAATAATTACTTATTTAATTCCTTTTGCAGGGTTTTTTAGAATGTCTTTTAGATTAATAGAAATGGTACTTTTTTTTCAAAAAAACGAAAATACTAAAATGTTTGATTTTATGGTTTACAAATATACTATGGAAATAAATAAAGTGAAAAATAATGGGTAGTTTAAGTGATATAGTAATAAATGGATTATCTCAACTTTGGCATTTACTACCAATAATTATTATCATTGTCTTGTTTAAAAAATATATTGATAATAAAGATAAAAAAGTTAGAAAAATGAAAAATGAAGAAAATGAAAAAAATGGTTTAACTTTAAAAGTACGCGCAATAAAAAAATATGAAGATATTGGCTATAAAGTAGTTGAAAATGAATCAATTTTAGTATGTGTAAAAGAAAATAAAACAATTTTAATCCAGTGTAATAATACAATTGAATCAAAATCAATTAACGATGAGAATATAAAATCATTTTATTCTACTGCAATTAAATATGTAAAAGAAAACCAATTAGAAATTAAAAATGTAGAGTTCAGGTATGTAATTGCATATAAAGATGCTTTAAATAAATCAGCAATTGAAATAATATTGGATGAATTTTATAATTGTAAGTATGTAGTTTTATAGTTTTGAAAGAGCAATTTAAAGGGTTTTATAATACTCCATCTTTATTTGAAAAAACTTTTTATGGTTTAGAATTATTTGATATTGAAGATATAGACATAGAAAATTTTGATATTAACAATATTGAAATATTACAACAGCTTCCATTAGGGAAGAGGGTAGAATATTTTTTTGAAGCTATAATAGATGAATCTTCTAGATATGAAAAAATCATAAAAAACAAACAAATTATTCATAATAAAGAAACTTTAGGTGAAATAGATTTTATTCTTTTTGATAAAAAAAGAGAAAAATATATACACGTAGAAATGCAATACAAATTTTATGTATATGATGATAGTTTCAAAAATGAAATAGATAGATATGTAGGTCCAAATAAAAGTGATACATTACTTTTAAAACTAGAAAAACTTAAAAACAAACAATTTCCTTTACTCTTTAATAAAGATACTAAAGCTTATTTAGAAGGTGTTGACTTAGATAATATTGAACAGAAAATTCTTTTTAAAGGAAATGTTTTTCTTCCAAGATATTTAAAACATAATGATTTTGATTTGATAAATAATGCTTGTATAAATGGTTATTACATAAGTTTTAAAGAATTTTGTGAAGATAGATCATTTAAAGATATGCAATTTTTTGTTCCACATAGATTTGATTGGCTAAGTGATCCTAAAACAAATAAAACATGGGAAAGTTATGAAAAAGCTAAAGAAGACTTAGATTTTTTTATAAAAATAAGTGCTTCACCTCTTGTATGGTCTAAAAAAATACAAGAAGGTAAAACACTTATTGAAAGGTTTTTTGTAACTTACTGGTGATTTTTACTTAGTAAAATTTATACTAAGTAATTTCTTTTACAATTTTTTGAACTACTTTAAACACATTTTCTACAGATGTAATTGAAACTCTTTCTTTTCTAGAATGAGGAAATTCAATACTTGGACCAATTGAAGCTACTTTTATATGTGGGTATTTGTCTTTAAAAATTGCACATTCAAGTCCTGCATGTATTGCTTCTAAAGAGGCATTAGGATTTACTTCTTTATAAATTGCTAATACTTTATTTGTAAAATCATTGATATCAGGTTTCCATGCTGGATATTTTCCATCTGTATAAACAGTAAAATTATGTTTTTTTAGTATATTAATTGTTTCATTTTTTAGTTGTGCTAATTCATCATTTGCCATAGATCTTGCACTTATTTCTATTTTAATTTCATCTGAGTTTGTTTTAATAATTGCTAGATTAATTGAGTTTTGAACTACACCTAGATCTTTATTTAGACTTCTTACACCATTTTCAAAGCTATAAATAAAATCAATGACTTTATCATCATAGATATTTAATTGTTCAACTTTTGAATCTATTTTTTTAATTGTCATATTTTCGTGACTTGCTTTTGGTAAATCTTTTGATGCAATGATTGCTTTTACATTTACAGGAATAGAGTTAATTCTTTCCCCACCGTTTATATCTAGAAGTTTTGCATTTGCTTTTTTGATAGTTTCTGCAATAAGTTTAATTCCATTTGGAATATTTTTATCAATATCAACTCCACTATGTCCACCTTGAATTTTTGAAATACTTATTTCATATAAATCAAGATTTTCATCATTTGAAATGATCTTCTTATTAGAGTTACTTGCAAAAATATCAACACCACCTGCACAACCTATACAAATTCCAGCTTCTTCTTCACTATCAAGATTTAACATATATGGTGCATTTAATTCAAATTTTAAGTTATTTGCCCCTATTAAACCAATTTCTTCATCAGAAGTAAATAAATACTCAGCATCAATATTATCAAGAATAAGCTGAATCATATAAGCACAACCAATTCCATTATCACTACCAAGAGTTGAATTTTTAGCACTTAAAATATCAGCATCTTGTACAATAATAGGTACACAATTATCACTTAAACAAACAATGTCATAATGTGACTGGAAAGCTAACTTGGGGTTTGATTTTTCTTTTTTGATTAAAATATTTTTATATTCATCAACAATACATAAAAATCCAGTTTTTTTGGATAATTCCTGCATATAATTTATAAATGGAGTATGTGTTCCTGAACATCTAGGAATAGAAGTGATTTCTTTAAATATTTCTATTATTTGATTCAATAAATTTCCTTTATAAAAACTAAGAATTTCTT
>CAJQLJ010000069.1 GCA_905479135.1 uncultured Campylobacterales bacterium
AGAATTGAAGCTGTTTGTGGATTAGCTGCAATTGAATACACAAATTCTATTATTAAAAAGTATCAAGATGTACAAACTGAACTTAAAAATAAAGATGCCATTATGGGTATTAAGAAATTGAAAGAACAAGTAAAAGATCTTAAAAAAGAAGTTGAAGTTGCTCAAAGTCAAACTTCAGCACCTGTATATGAAGAGATGATTGGTGATGTTAAAGTTGTTGTTGACATTATAGAAAATGGCGATATTAAAAAAATTGTTGATGATTTAAAAAATGCAAATGACAAGTTAGCAGTTTTATTACTTCAAGCAAAAGGTGATAAAGTTATGCTTGTTGCTGGAAGTAAAGATACTAAGATAAAAGCTGGAGATTGGATTAAAGCAATTGCACCTATCGTAGGTGGTGGTGGCGGTGGACGTCCTGATTTTGCACAAGCTGGTGGAAAAGATGTAAGTAAAATAAAAGAAGCTAAAGTAGAAGCATTAGCATATGCTAAAGCGAATATCTAATAATGACTGAATTATTTAACAATTTTTCTTCACTAATAATTTTTTTACATGTAATATCGGCTGTATTATGGGTAGGAGGAATGATTGCAATTAGATTTGCAGTTCATTACTCTATTCAAAATATAGTAGAACCAAAAATAAAAATTGAGCGAACACTAGAGAATTTAAAAAGATTTTTCAATATGGTGATTCCTGCAATTTTAATATTACTTATAACAGCTGTTATCATGATAATAGCTTTAGGATTTAAAGGAACACCTTTATACAGTTTTGTAATAGCTAAAGAAGCTATATGGTCAATTATGACAATAGTATTTATAATTATATATGTAAAAAGAAATAAAGCTGAAAAAGCTTTTATTTCAGGTGACTTTTTAGCTGCTAAAAATAACCTAGCACCTATTGCTAAATATTACATTCCATTAAATATTATCTTAGGAATTATAGCTATTTACCTAGGTGTTACATTAAGAGGATTCTAGTTTTAACTAGTATCTTCTAAACACCTCCGTATAAATATAACATTATAGGTATATAAATTATTGATATCAAATTACTTAATAATACTGTAAAAGATGCTTTTTGAGGTTTTGCATTTAATAAAACTGCAAGGGTTATTGTATTTCCAGCAAGAGGTACTATAGAAAATAGAAATAAAACATCATAAATATCTTCATTTAATAATCCAAAGAAATTCTTGTCCATAAATATAATAAAAAGTATTGATAAGGGCCAAAAAATGAATTTAAAAAAATATGCAATTTTTATATATTTCTTATCCATATCTTCTTCTAAGTTAAACCCTTTCATTCCCATACCAAGCATCATCATTCCTAATATTCCAAATACCCATTTAATTACTTCAAAATATGGAATTACAAAAGATGGTACATCTATACCAATAGCATTTAAAGATAGACCTGCAATAAAAGCATAAAGTAATGGAAGTTTTATGATTTTAATAATTGATTCACGTGCGGTAAAAGAACCTTTTGCTGTTACATAAAACCCTGTAGTATTTTCATAAAACAAAGAAGCTAAAGTAGCAAAAATAAACATATTAGCATTTTGAGGAGATAATAAAATCATAGCAAGGGGAATCCCAAAATAACCAGTATTTCCTGTACCACAAGTAAATGCCAGGGTATTTATACTAGCATCTTTCCATTCATTTTTATATCGATACAATATAAAAAATGCAATACTAGAACCAAATACAAATACAAAAATAGGTAAAAATAATAACTGAAAATTAATTTCAATTGATAAAGTAGCAAAAAATATTACAGCTGGACCTAAGATATAAATAAGTGTAAAAGCAACATAATCTCTTCTAACTTTTAAATATTTTGTTAAAATATATCCAACTATTATATTTAAATATAAAGGTGAAATTTTTGATAGTAAAATTAGGAATAGATTCATTAAGTAGTCACTTCTTTTTAATATTAAATTAATTGTATCAAATGTTAGTAAAAAAAAGAGTAAATATTAATATCCCTGCAAGACTTGGAAATTTATTCATAGTTTTCATACCTTTTTTAGAAAAATTGATAGATAAATACCTATTCCTATTAATAAAATACCTATTAAATGATAAATCTCTAGTCTTTCTTCTAAAAAGAAATAAGCCAGGATTGCTCCAAAAATAGGCATAAGATGAGTAAACTGACCAGCCTTATTAGCACTAAGTTCTATTATTGACATATTCCAGAGATAAAATGAAATTAAAGAGGGAAAAACTACTATATATATTAAAGAATACAGAACCTCCTCTTTTTCTAAAAAGCTAAACTCAAAACTATATCCTAAAAGAATAAATACAAATGAGAGTATTATCATTCCAACAATAACAGTAAGACTTAAAAAATCAAATGCATTTAATTCTTTTGGTTTAAATTTTAAAAGTACAGTATAAAAAGCCCAAAGAATACAAGCAAGTATTACCCATAAATCACCTGATGTAAACTCTAATGTAATAATATTTTCTAACTTACCTTTTAATATTAAGAATATTACACCTAAAGTAGAAAAAGTAATTCCTAAACTTTGTAGTTTTGTAATTTTTGTATTTAGCATAATTGAAGATAACACAATAATTATAATAGGTATACTTGAATTAATTAATAATGCATTAGTTGCTGTTGTAGTTTGTAAACCATAGTACAATACTGTATTAAATGCAGAAATACCTATTATAGAAAATATCAAAATAAGTAAATATTCTTTTTTTAAGACCTTCATAATATGATTAAACCTATAAATAAAGTAAGGTAATAAAATAAGTGAAACAAAGAACCATCTAAAAAAAGCTAGTTGAACAGGTTCTACTTCAGTTGAAATAAGCCTTCCGAAAACAAAATTTCCAGACCAAAAGAAAACAGTAAGTGTTAAAAACACATAATACTTCATCTATTTAGTTTTAAGAATGTCAGTTCTTTTCCTATTGTATCTATATTCTAAAATAGTTGCTATTGATCTTGTATATGGAGAATCTATTCCTTGCTTTTCACAATTCTTTATAACTACACCACAAATCTCATCAAGTTCTAAATCTCTATTATTTTCGGTATCAACCCACATAGATGGTTTTACTGATTGAAAAGTTTTCATAAGTTCAAACATTTTACTAGCATCTTCTTGTTTTAGATTAACTCCTACGGCATTTGATGCACTTGCAGCTTCACTCATAAGTCCATATATTAACTTTGCTGTTTTTTCATTTTCTAATAAGGGTCCAGATTCTTCTTGTAAAAGTGCACAAATAGCATTTACTCCATTATTAATAATTAATTTATTCCAAAGTTCTAATTTAATATCTTCACAAATAAATGTGCTAGTTTGTGTTTTGTCCAATATATATTTGAACTCATTTAAAAAGTTTCTATTTTTTTTTGTCTGCTTTAAAGCTCCTATTAGCGTTTGTACTTCTCCAGAACAATGAACATGACCCAATTCTATAGTATGAGACACAATAAGTCGAGTTAATCCTCCTATTACATATTCTATAGGATAATATTCACACATCACATCTTCATTTTCTACACCATTTTGTAAAGAAATGTAATAAGGGATTTTTGTAGCTGACGATTTTTTAATCCACAAAGATAGAGATTTAGAAATACTTTCAGTACTCATAGCTTTAGTAGCAATTATTACAGCATCAAAGTCCTTTGATTCTAGCTCTAACAATTCTTCTATACTTAATGCATTTACTTTATCTTCTATTGTATAATTTGGATGTGTTATTTTTAATTTATTCTTTTTTAAATATGATAAATTTTCACCTCTTGCTACAAATGTGATATTACAACCAACTTTATGTAAAATCATTCCATAATAAGCTCCAATTCCACCAGCTCCAATTACTACAATATTCATATTAAAAATCCTAAATTATATTTATATATTTGTTTTACACTATTTATTAAAATTGTATTATATACAAATTGAGTATAATTTATATAAAAAGGCTTACATTGATACGACTTGGTTCAAATTCTAAAACAAGAGCTCTACTGTTAGCAAATGCAAATGTAGAATTCATTCAAAACGGTGGAGATTTTGATGAAGATTCTATAAAGACGACAAACCCTAAATCTTTTTGTTATGAAGCGACAAAAGGAAAGTTTAATGAACTTTACAGAAAATACGGAGTAAAAGATATGCCTTTATTAGTTGCAGATAGCGTAGTTACAACTAAAGGACTGCTTTTAAGAAAAGCTAAAGACGAAGATGATGCAAGAAGAATGCTTCAACTTCAAAGTGGAGCAGAAACATCTGTAATCACTTGTATGATCTATAAATCAAAAGACAAAGAAATAATTGATTTATCAATAACTACATATATTTTTAATGAATTTGATCAAAATGATATAAATGATTATATTAAATCAGGAGATTGCTTTGGAAAAGCAGGTGCTATAATGGTTGAGGGATTCTGTAAACCTTATATAAAAGAAGTTAAAGGATATGAGAGTACTGCTATGGGATTGTGTATTGAAAAACTTAAGTCTTTTATTTGAATATACTTAAAATAAAGATTTAATAATAGTTACCATTCCAATATG
>CAJQLJ010000070.1 GCA_905479135.1 uncultured Campylobacterales bacterium
GTACATAATAAACTTGCTGCTAATATTGCTACTTTAAAAGAGTTATCATAATATAAATTTTAATTAGAAATTAAATATAAAAGGACTTAATTTGTTACTAGGCGTAAATATTGACCATATTGCAGTTTTAAGAGAAGCTAGAAAGATAAATGATCCAAATCCAGTTGATGCATTAAGTATTTGTAAGCTTTCAGGTGCCGATCAAATTACAATACATTTAAGAGAAGATAGAAGACACATACATGATAATGATGCAAAAATTATTTGTAAACAATCTGCACTTCCTGTTAATTTAGAGTGTTCAATTAATAGTAATATTATTGATATTGTATGTAAAATGAAACCTTCTCGTGTTACTTTGGTGCCTGAAAATAGAGAAGAAGTTACTACAGAAGGTGGATTGGATGTTAAAGGTAATTTCGAAAAGTTACAAAAAGTAATCCAAAAACTACATAATAATGAAATTGAAGTTTCACTATTTATTGATCCAAATGAAGAAGTAATAGAACTATCAGCTCATTTAAATGTAGAATGGATTGAACTTCATACGGGTTCTTTTGCAAATATATATGCAATGCTAAATTCAAATTTAAATAATACTCATCATTCAATTAAAGAATTAGATATTTCTAGACTTGAATTAAAAAAGAAATTAAAAAAATCAATTAAAGATATTAAAGTGGCTTCGAAATTTGCTAATAAACATAAACTAAAAGTTGCAGCTGGTCATGGTTTAAATTATCAAAATGTTACATTAATATCGTCTATAAAATATATAAGTGAATTAAATATTGGTCAAAGCATAATTGCAAGATCAGTTTTTACAGGATTAGAAAAAGCAATTATAGATATGAAAGAATTAATTCAAAAGGTTTAAAATGAAGCCAAAAATAGCAATTAGTATTGGTGATTTGAATGGTATTGGAATTGAAATAGCTTTAAAAGCACACACTAAAGTATCTAAAATTTGTAATCCAATTTATTGTATAAATAAAAAAATGCTAGAGAATTCATGTAAAGAATTAAAAATTAAGATACCAAAAGATTTTAAAACTTATAATACAAAAGGTGAGTTTAATATAAGACCTGGAGTTGTTAGTAAAAAATCTGGTAAATTTTCATTTGATTCGTTTATGGATGCAATAGAACTTGCTAATAAGCAAAAAGTGGATGCAATTTGTACACTTCCAATTAATAAGGAAGCTTGGAATAAAGCAAATATATCTTACAAGGGTCATACTGAAGTTCTAAGAGATTATTTTGGGAAAAATGCAATTATGATGCTTGGCTGCAAAAAAATGTTTGTAGGTCTTTTTACTGAACATATACCTTTGAAGAAAGTTCCAGAAAAAATTGTAGAAGATGTTTTAACTACATTTTTAATTGATTTTCAAAAAAATGTGAAATCAAATAAAATTGGTGTTTTAGGTTTAAACCCTCATGCTAGTGATAATGGTGTTTTAGGTGATGAGGAAGTTCAAATTTTTAAAGCAATTAAAAATGCTAATAAAGTACTAGGTAAAAAAGTTTTTACTGGGCCTTTAGTACCAGATATTGCTTTTTCTCCGATGTCTAGAATAAACTATAAATATTTTGTAGCGATGTATCATGATCAAGGGTTAGCTCCTTTAAAAGCATTATATTTTGATGAAAGTATTAATGTAAGTTTGAATTTACCTATTATTAGAACTTCTGTTGATCATGGAACTGCTTTTAATATTGCATATAAAAATAAAGAAATTAACTTAAAAAGTTATTTAAATGCCATAAAAGAAGCAATATCTTTAGTAAAATCAAAATAATACATAATGAAAACACTTGAAAACTGCTACGAATTAAATTTTTCTAAAATTAATTTTATGGAAAGAAAAATAAGAATAACTCATCCTAAAACAATTATTACAGGTGCTAGTAAAACAGGAAAAAGTTATCTTATTTATGATTTTCTTTCAAACTTTAAAACCAAAGATTACATATATATTGATCTAATTGATTCTAGAAATAACTTGGATGAAATTATAAATAATCTAGATTTATTCTTAAGACAAAATCAAATAAAAGTACTTGTTTTAGAGAATTTTTCTTATGAATTTGATCTACCTTATTGTGATAATATAATTATATCTACAAATATAGCTAAAACATTAAGAGGGTTTAAAAACATTACTGTTAGTGCATTAGATTTTGAAGAGTATTTACTACAAGATAACAGGCATCAAAATATTACACAAAGTTTTAATAATTTTTTTAAATATGGAAATTTACCAGAAATTATAAGTATAGATGAACATAAAAAAGTTCAAAGGTTACAAGAAATAATAAGACTACAAGCTCTAAATGATACACATTTTGAAATATTAAAACTTTTGTTTGAAAATGTTGATGAAAAAAAATCTCTATATCAGTTATTTACAACATTAAAAAGCAAAATAAAGATATCAAAAGATAAGTTTTATGAAACATGTAAAATTCTTGAGAATAATAAAACTATCTACTTCTTAAAAAAATACAATCATGAAAAAGCCACTAAAAAAATATATTCATATAATCACTCTTTTTTAAATGTCATATCACATAACAAGAAATTTAAAAATGAATTTGCAAATATGATTTTTCTTGAATTAGTTGATAAATATAAAGAGATCTATTATCTAGACAATATTGATTTTTATATTAAATCAAAAAAATTAGCCATAGTTGGAATACCGTTTTTTAATACTTTTTTAGTAAATGCAACACTAAAAAAAATTTATAAAAAAATGGAAGAGTATGAAATTAAAGAACTAAATATTATTACAGTATCAAATGATGAGAAAATAAATCATCTCAATTTAAGAATAAATGTTATTCCATTTTATGAATGGGCTCTTAGTTAATTTTACATTAATTAGAAATTAAACAAAAATAAGATAGAATCGCAAAACTATAAAGGATGCACATATGAATAAAAGAGTACTTGTAAAATTTTCAGGAGAAGCATTAGCTGGCGAAGAAGGTTATGGTATTGATACAAAAATACTAGATTATATTGCTGAAGAAATTAAAGAACTTATTGATAATGATGTGCAAGTTGGTATTGTAATTGGTGGAGGAAACATTATTAGAGGTGTTACTGCAGCAGCTGATGGTATTATAAAAAGAACTAGTGGTGATTATATGGGAATGCTTGGTACTGTAATTAATGGTATTGCAATGCAAGAAGCATTAGAGCATAAGGGTCTTAAAGCAAGATTACAAACTGCAATTAAAATGGAACAAATTGCTGAGCCTTTTATTGTAAGAAAAGCAGCTAGACATTTAGAAAAAAATAGAGTAGTAATATTTAGTGCAGGTACTGGTAATCCTTACTTTACAACAGATACAGCTGCTACTCTTAGAGCTACAGAAATAGGAGCTTCTCTATTAATCAAAGCAACAAAAGTTGATGGAATATATGACAAAGATCCAATGAAGTTTGATGATGCAGTTAAACTTGATACAATAACTTATGATCAAGCTTTAGAAGACCATATCAAAGTTATGGATGATACGGCTATTGCTTTAGCAAAAGATAATAAATTACCAATTGTTGTAGCAAATATGAATGAAAAAGGAAATTTACTTAGAATTATCAATGGTGATACAAGTAAGTGTTCAATAGTAAAATAGAACTTAAAAAGGAAATAATATGAGATTAGAAGAAAGAATGTCACAGGCTTTAAAAAAAGTTGATAATGATAGATATATTTTAGCTATTGCTGTTGGTCAAAGAGCTGATGAATTAAGTAAAGGTGCTAAACCATTATTAGAACAAAATACTCAAAAAATGAAATATACTGACATTGCTATTGATGAGATTGCAAGTGGTTTATTAGTTATTGAAGGTTTAGTAGACAGAGATTAGTTATAAAAGCTTAGCTTTTATAACCTGTCATATAATATGGATCCATTTATTGAAAAAGTTCAACATATCAATAATGTTGAAGATGCTATCAAAGAGCTTGAAACTCAAACCACATTAACCCCAAAACTTAAAGATCTAATTGATTTTATTATTGAAGCCCACAGAGGTCAATATAGAAAAAGTGGTGAACCATATTGTGTCCATCCTATATTAGTCGCAAGTATTACAGCTCATTTCTCAAATGAAGAATCTATAATAGCAACTGCACTACTTCATGATGTTGTTGAAGATACTGATTTCTCTCTAGATTATGTTAAAGATAGATGGGGAAGTGATATTGCTTATATGGTTGATGGTCTTACTAAAATTGTTGAAATTAGAGAAACTGAATTTGTAGCATCTGATAATACTAATGATTCTAAACTAATTTCATCAGCACTTACATTTAGAAAAATGTTAATAGCATCAATTGATGATGTAAGAGTATTGATTGTAAAATTATGCGATAGATTACATAATATGCTAACACTTGATGCTCTCCCTTCAAATAAGCAAAAAAGAATAGCTGAAGAAACTCTTGTTGTTTATGTACCAATAGCAAATAGACTTGGTATTTCTACTTTAAAAAATACATTAGAAGATTTGGCCTTTTTCTATATCTATCCAAATGAATATAAAAAAATTGATGATTTTTTAAAAAAAGAACAGCATACAATGCAACTTGCGTTTAATAGCTTTATTTCAACTACAAATAAACTGTTAGAAAAAAATGGATTTGATTTAGATAAAATTAAAATATACAGCAGAATAAAGCATCATTATTCTATCTATCTTAAAATGCAAAGAAAAGGTATTTCAATCGATGAAGTACTTGACCTTTTTGCTATTAGAATTTTAGTTGATGATGATATTGATTGTTATAAAATTTTAGGTTCAATCCATATTGAGTATAAACCTTTAATATCTAGATTTAAAGATTATATTGCAACTCCTAAAGAAAATGGTTATCAAACTATACATACCACTGTATTCTATAATTCAAAAATATATGAAATTCAAATACGTTCTTTTGAGATGAATAAAGTAGCTGAATTTGGTATTGCTGCTCATTGGAAATATAAATCAGGTGCAAAACAAACAACAAATTTAAACTGGCTGAAGTCCTTAGAATTTTCAAATGAAAATGTTGAAGAATTTTATCAAGAAACAAAAGATGATTTATACACAGAAGAAATTGTAGTTTATTCACCTAAAGGAAAAATATTTAATTTACCATTAGGTTCTACTGCATATGATTTTGCATTTGCAGTACATAGTGACGTGGGAAAATACGCGAATTCATGTTTTATTAATAAAATGAGAAAACCCTTATTAACAGAATTAAAAAGTACTGATATTGTAAGTATTGAAACAGCAGAGACAACAATAGCTAGATGTTCGTGGGTTGATATGGTTAAAACATCAAGAGCAAAGAAGCAAATAAAGTTATTATGTGCTCATAGACAAAAAGAAATAGATGATATGTATGGACGAAATATAATTGATACTATTTTCTCAAGATACAATATAGATGTATCAAGAAAATATGAAATTGATACTCCTCATAAAATAGTAGAAGTTCTTGATTATCTTAAACATACTAAACAAGTAATAGAAAAAAAGATAGTCAAAGATAGAGGAATTATGACTAGATTTAAAATATTAACTAGTAAACTTAAAGAATTTAAATTTGACAACATCTTAATATATTCAAATTTTAGTATAAATTCAGTATCATTTGATCATTGCTGTCATCCTAAATTTGGTGATGATATAGTAGCATTTAGAAATGGAAATGAAGCGGTTATTCATCATAAGATGTGTGATAAGGCCTATGATAAAATTAAAACTAAACATCAAATGCTATTTTGTAAATGGACAAAAGATACATTGTACCAATACAAAATGGTAGTTAGCATGCCAAATACAAAAGGTGAACTAGCAAGAGTTCTTACTTATATGTCACAATATGAGGGATATATTCTTTCTGTTGAATATGGAAGACAATTACATTCATATAGACAATATTGTGATATTGAATTTGAAATAAATAAATCTAATATTGAAGAAGTAAGAAAAATAGTAGAAAAAAAAGTAAAAGTTATAGAATTTTTCTCAAAAAAAGATGCATATAACAAGTAGTATAAAGGTTATTAAAATTAATGGAAAATAAAGTTCAAGAAGCATTGGAAGAAATAAAAAGAGGAACATCTGAAATAATAGATATTGAAGCAATTGAAAAATTGATTAAACGATATTATGAAACAGGTGAAAACTTTTATGTTAAAGCAGGATTTGATCCGACTGCTCCTGATCTACATCTTGGGCATACAGTACTAATACAAAAGCTTGCATTATTTCAAAAATTTGGTGGAATTGTTCAGTTTTTAATTGGAGATTTTACTGCAACTATTGGTGATCCAACAGGTAAAAGTGAAACAAGAAAAGTTCTAAATGAACAAGATGTATTAAATAATGCACAAAGCTATAAAACACAAGTATTTAAAATATTAGATGAATCAAAAACAGAAGTTATGTTTAATTCAAAATGGTTAAAAGAATTAGGAACTGCAGGGTTGATTTCATTAGCATCAAATCTAACAGTTGCTAGAATGATTGAACGTGATGATTTTTCAAAAAGATATGAATCAAACACTCCAATTGCAGTTAGTGAATTTATGTATCCATTACTACAAGGTTATGATTCAGTTGCTATGAGTACAGATATTGAGTTAGGTGGAACGGATCAAAAGTTTAACCTTCTTATGGGAAGAACTTTGCAAAAAGCCTATAACTGTAAGAAACAGCAAGCTGTGTTAATGATGCCTATACTAGAAGGACTAGATGGAATTCAGAAAATGTCTAAATCTTTGGGTAATTATATAGGTGTTACTGATGAAGCTTTTGATATGTTTGGAAAAATACTTTCAATATCTGATGAACTAATGTGGAGATACTTTGAACTTTTATCTTCAAAGTCATTAAAAGAAATTGAAGAGTTAAAAATTGCAGTAAAAAATAAAACTTTACATCCAAAAGATGTTAAGGATTCATTAGCAATAGAAATTGTTGATAGATTTCATGGTCTTGGAACTGGTGAAGAAGCAAAAGAAGAATTTAAAAAAGTTTTTGCAAAAAAAGATATACCAACAGATATGAATGAGTATCTGTTTGAAAGTGAAATATGGATTTGTCAAGCATTAGTTGATTCAAAACTTGTAAATTCTACATCTCAAGCAAGACGTGATGTAAAAGCTGGTGCAGTAAAGGTAAATCAAGAAAAAGTTGTAGATGAGAAGTTAAATTTAGAAATTGGTGAGTATATTTTACAAAAAGGTAAAAAGAATTTCGCTAAGATAATTATAAAATAAAGGGCTAATTTTGAAAATAGGTAAATATGAAATAAAACACCCTATAATCCAAGGTGGTATGGGTGTAGGAATAAGCTGGGATCAATTAGCTGGTAATGTAGCTAAAGAAGGTGCACTTGGTGTTATCTCATCAGTAGGAACTGGTTATTATAGAAACATGAGCGAAAATGTTCAAGTTGTAATGAGAAAAGATAAACCTAAAGATGCAATGAATTTTTATTCAAGAGAATCATTCTTTGAAATTGTTACAAATGCTAGAAAAATTTGTGGTGATGCTCCATTAGCATGTAATATATTACATGCATGTAATGATTATGGAAGAATGGTTAAAGATGCTTGTGAAGCAGGTATTAATATCATTATTACAGGAGCTGGACTTCCTACGAATATGCCAGAATTTACACAAAACTACCCAGATGTTGCATTGGTTCCAATAGTTTCAAGTGCACGAGCATTAAAACTTATTTGTAAAAAATGGAAAAAATATAATAAAGTTCCAGATGCAATTATTGTTGAAGGTCCTTTAAGTGGTGGTCATCAAGGTTTCAAATATGAAGATTGTTTCAAAGAAGAATTTCAACTAGAAAATATTGTCGGACCGGTTATAGAAGAAGCAAAGAATTGGGGAGAAGATATTCCTATTATTGCTGCTGGTGGAGTTTGGGATAAGAATGATATTGATAAGTTTATTGCTATGGGTTGTACTGGTGTACAAATGGCTACAAGATTTATTGGTACTTACGAATGTGATGCTCATGCTAATTTGAAAAATATACTATTGAATGCTGAAAAAGATGATATTAAATTAGGTAAATCCCCAGTTGGTTTACCAGCTAGATCAGTAAAAACAAAATTACAATTTTCTATGGAAAATAATACAGCACCAAAAGTACAATGTATTTCAAACTGTGTAGCTCCTTGTAACAGAGGTGTAGAAGCAAAAGCAGTTGGATATTGTATTGCTGATAGATTAGGTGCTGCTTATAATGGAGATGAAGATACTGGACTATTCTTTTCAGGTGCAAATGGCTACAAGCTAAATAAGATAATTTCAGTTAAAGAATTAATAGAAAAATTAACACAAGGAGAATAAAAATTCTAACAAAATTTTTTATTCTTATACTTCTATATCTTAGTTTTTCAATATCAGCACTAAGTGCTGATAATCTACGAGAAGAATATCGTTCATCTAAAATGAGTTATTTAAAAGCTGTCTTAAGAAAAGACTCCGAAAAAAAAATAGATGAACTTAAGAAACTGATTTACTTAGGAAAAAAACTTAAAAAAGACACTACTTCTGATGAAAAAAAGTTAGCTACTTTACTTAATAAAAGTAATTCCAAAAAATCTCAAATAAAAAAAATCTTTAATACAAAAAGTTCTAAATATTCTATAAATTCTGTATATACTCAGGATAATACTATTATAGTAAATTTTAATAATAAAATATCAAAAGAATATGTAAAGTTTTTTGAATTACACCAAGGAAAAATTCATAAAGATGTTTTTGATATAAGAGGTAATTTTAAAGATGCAAAACCTACAGTACTCAAACTTGATAAAATTAGAAAAATTTCTATAGGACAATTTAAAGCAAACACATTAAGAATTGTTTTAGCAAATGAAAAAAATTTAGATACTTTTTATAAAATAAAAAATAAACAACTTATAATAAATGTAAGTAATTTAAATATTAAAAAAACAAACAAATTAGCTAAGAAAGAAGCTATAGTTTCTAAACCCAAAAATATTATAAATTTAAGATCAAACAATTATATAGATAAAAAAAATCTTATAAGATCTATCAATATAATAGATAATTCAATTCATGTAGAATTTAATAAAAACTTTTCTAAGAAAAACTTTTCATATCTTGCATACAAAAGTAAGGGATTATATAATGATATTTTTGATTTAAAAGGTAAGTTTAAATACACAAAACCAATTAAACTAGTAATTAATGGTATAAATAAAATTGTTGTATCAGAAAAGAATAATAAAACTAGAATTAGAATCTCAAATAGAAAAGATTTAAAAGTTTTTTATATTTTAGATAAAAGAAAACTAATAATTAAAATCAACGGTATTTCAAGTAATAAAGAAATAAAAAAGGCAAATATATTACCATATTCAAATTTCAAGAGTAAAACAATTGTTATAGATCCAGGACATGGTGGACATGACCCAGGTGCAGTTGGATCAAATAAGAAATATGAAAAAGTAGTAACTTTAAAAACTGCTAAATATCTATATTCAATTTTAAAACAAAGAGGTCATAATGTTTATCTTACTAGAAATAGTGATAAATTTATAAAAGTAGGTAAAAGAACTGACTTAGCATTAAAGAAAAATGCTGATGTTTTTATTTCTATTCATGCAAATTCAGTTGCTAAAAAAAATGCGTCTAGAGTAAGTGGAATAGAAACTTATTATTTAAGTCCAGCTAAAACTGAAAGAGCTAAGAGAGTAGCTGCAAAAGAAAATAAATCAGATCTAAGAAAAATGAGTAATTCAAATACACAAGCTTTTTTATCATCTTTAAATAGTCCAAAACTTAGGTATTCAAGACTTTTATCAATTGATGTTCAAAGGGAAATATTAGCATCAGTAGGAAAAAAATATAAAGTGAAGGATAAAGGTTCAAGACCTGGACCATTTTGGGTTCTTTTAGATGCGCCACAAGCTTCTATATTAGTAGAACTAGGATATATATCTCATCCTATTGAAGGTAAACGATTATACTCAAGTTCATACCAAAAACTACTTGCAGAGGGTATGGCAAATGGTATCGATGCATATTTTGAATTTAAATCAAGATTTGATTAAGAAGAAAATTTACTTTTTTCTAAAAAGGCTTTAATATCATTAATTAAAGTCTCTTGTTTTTTTCTAATACTTGGTAGATTTGTTAAAGAAAAAAATTTAACTTTAGAATTTTCCCAAGATAAATAATTGCTATTTAATTTATCATCGATAAACATGTCTTCTAAACCTTCTATATTCGAAGAATTTACTAACCAAATACCAATGTCTTTTTTTAAATTTACTTGTTCAAAATAATTTTCAAATAGTCCAATTTCAACTTTAATGCTACTTTCTTCAAATAATTCTCTTTGAGCACATTCATAGGGGTTTTCATCTTTCTCTTTAACACCTTTTAAAGCTCCCCATTTATCTTTACTTAAAACAGATTTACATAAGAGTATTTTTATATCATGCTTACTAATATAATAAGGAACAACACCATATGCTTTAGTATGAGAATTCATAATCTAACCTTTTAAGAATCTATTTTCTTATTAAAAAATATTAAAGACCCAATTATCCATAAAATAAATGGTAGTAATATTGAAATTTCAGGTATCAAGATACCGCCACTTGTAAATTTAAAAAGCATAAAAAATAAGCCCCATACTATTAATGTTCCAAAAATTGACAGAGATGTGAATTTTCCTATGTTAAAGAATCTACTATTTAAAGAAGAATATGCATATAAAAGTAAAAGTATTGGTATCACAAAAAAAGAAACTATAATTTGATTATATAGTGCTGCTCTGATTTTGTCCGTATTAATACCTTGATTTGATAATAGAACTAAAGCAGAAATTGCATCAAGTATAGAGAAATTTGATTTAGATTCATAAACATTATCAAGAATTTTAGGTTTAAATCCTTCTAGTGTGTTTAAGAATTTTTCATATCTTATATCTAGTTTTGTAGTTTCTAAATTCATTTCAGAAGGTTTATTCATAATTTTTGCATCTACTATATACCATTTGTTATTTTGAAAATAAGCATTCTTTGCAACAATAGATTGAATTATATCATCGTTTTCTATTTTATAAATATGGATACCTTCTGCTTTCTTTTCTAAAGGTAAAAGTTTTTTAAAGTAAACATAGTTTTCATTATATTTTAAAAAAATATCTTCTTTTGTACTTGTAAAATATTCATTATTAAGAATTTTTCTTTTTTGTTCATATGAATATGCCAAAGGAGTAACTTGCAACAATATTAACAAAGATATTAAAAATAAAGATATTTTGACAACAGGTGAGTAAATATCCTTACTTTTACTTCCTAATGCATTAAATGCTACTAATTCATTATTTTTAATAAATATTACAAGTGTAACTATCCAGCCAAAAACTATAGATAATGGAAGTGCTAAAGTTAATGTAAAAAAACTATTATATAGTACATACAAAAGTTGTAAGTTTGCAGAATTTGGAAGGTTTTTAAAGTTTTGTAAAAAATCAATTCCTACAAAAAATAATTCTAATGAGATTAGAACAATTATAAAATTTAATAAATATTTTTTTAAAATATATCTTGTTAATATGCTCATTTTACTTCAATGTAAATTTAGATTTTACTTGATCAATCTCTTCAATTTTTAATGCTTCAATTGCTTTGATAGTATGACTTATTATATCTTGAAGTTTATTCAATTCTTCTTTTGAAAAATTACTTAATACATAATTTGCAACATCTGCTTTATTTTGAGGTTTTCCAATTCCTATTCTTACACGAATATATTCTTTTCCACAATGTGCATCAATAGATCTTAATCCATTATGACCACCATGACCACCACCTATTTTATACTTAACTGTACCAAATGGTAAATCTAAATCATCATGTATTACAATAATATCTTCAATAGGTATTTTATAATAATCCATTATAGAACCAACTGCTTCGCCAGAATTATTCATATACGTAGTAGGTTTTGAAAATAGATTATAAGTTGATTTTAAAAGTGTAGATTGAAAGTTCGATTTATTTATACTTGAAGTTGTAAGATCTTTGGTCATCTCATCGATAACCATAAATCCTACATTGTGTCTTGTTAATTGATATTTTTCACCAATATTCCCAAGACCAATTATTAAATGCATTATAAAGTTAAATTACTTAGCTTTGATAATACCAACAACTGGAACTCTTGGATCTAAGAAACATTTAACTGAATCAGATAAAGATAAATCTCTAATTAATACATTATTTCCAACATCTAAATCAGTTACATCAATTGTAATGTTTTCTGGTAAGTTTTCAATTGTACATTTAACTGGAACTCTTTTAGTGTGAATCATTAAAAGACCTTTGTTCTTAATACCTTTAGCTAAACCTTCTGCAACAACTGGAACTCTATAAGATGCAATAACACCAGCTTGTGCAACCATTAAATCAACATGTAATAAATCTGAAGTTAATGGACATTTTTGGTACTCTTGTACTACTACTTTGTAAACAGTTCCTGAAACTGTAACATCAAATGCGATTGTTTCTTTATTTCTTAAGAATTTAATAAATTCATTCTTTTTAAATGCTGTAGAAACATTTTCTAAACCTTTACCATAAATATTTGCAATTAAATATCCATCTCTTCTTAAAGTTTTAGTTGCTTGTTTTGTCATACTATCTCTAACGATACCCTCTAACATAAACGATCCTTTTGTATTTTTATTTTAGGGCGCTATTATATTTAAGTTTTGCTAAATTTTTTATTAATAAATAAAGACATTAATAATTTAACTTTTTGTAATTGTATTTTAGATATTATATCTTACTTACAAAACATATTAATAGAAGGTTCAAATCCCATGACAATACTAGATGGAAAAGCATTATCTAATAAAATTAAAGACGAAGTAAAAGTTGAAGTTGAAGAACTTATAAAAGAAAAACATATAACTCCAGGATTAGCTGTTATTTTAGTTGGTAGCGATGCAGCAAGTGCAACATACGTAGCTAGTAAAGCAAAATCATGTAAAAATGCAGGTATATACTCAGTAGTACATGAAATGCCTGATACAATTACACAAGTAGAGTTATTAGAAACTATTAAAAGAATGAATGAAAACCCATCTTTAGATGGTATTTTAGTTCAATTGCCATTACCAAAACATATTGATACAACAACTGTACTTGAAGCTATTGATCCATTAAAAGATGTTGATGGATTCCATCCTTACAATGTAGGTAGAATGGTTTCAAACTTAGACTCATTTTTACCAGCAACTCCTTTTGGAGTGATGAGAATGTTTGAAGAGTATGGAATTGATTTAGTTGGTAAAAATGCATGTGTAATTGGAAGTTCTGATATTGTAGGGAAACCAATGGCTTCTCTTTTAATCAATGCAAAAGCTACAGTAACTGTATGTAACTCAAAAACAAAAGATTTAAAAGCACAGACATTAGCATCGGATATTGTTATTATTGCTGTGGGTGTTCCACATTTATTAAAAGCAGATATGATTAAAGAAGGTGCCATTGTAATTGATGTAGGTATTAATAGACTTGATACTGGAAAACTAACTGGTGATGCAGACTTTGAAGACTGTAAAACTAAATCTTCATTTATAACACCAGTTCCAGGTGGAGTTGGACCTATGACTATTGCTATGCTTCTTAAAAATACAGTTAAAGCTGCATATTTACGAGAAACTAGAGAAAGTAAATAAATGTTTAAAAAGCTCTATAACTGGTCCTCTTCATGGACTGGAACTATAGTAATAGTTCTTGTTATCATGTCATTTATTGCACAAGCTTTTGTAATTCCAAGTGGTAGTATGAAAAACACTCTATTAATTGGTGATATGCTTTTTGTTAAAAAGTTTTCTTATGGAGTTCCCGTTCCAAGAATTCCTTGGCTAGAGGTTAAGATACTACCAGATTTTAATGACAATGGTCATTTAATAGAAGGTCCAAGACCAAAACGTGGTGAAATTGTAGTTTTTAGATATCCAAAAAATGAAGCTATTCATTATGTAAAAAGAGCAGTAGCAACTGGTGGTGATATTATTGCACTACAAAATAAAAATTTATTACTTCATCCAAAAGAAGGAAATGAATATGTTAAGGCTAATTATCCAAAAGAGAGCATTATCGAATTTGGAAATAAACTATGGGTAGTAAATCCTTATAAAAAAGATCATCCAGGAATTCATAATGATTCAACTGTTGTAAACAATGGATTAAATCCACAAGAACTATTTAATATGATGCCTATTTTAGTTCCTGAAGATGAAACATTTATGATGGGTGATAATAGAGATCATTCCAATGATTCTAGATTTTGGGGAACTGTTCCTTATAAATATGTAGTTGGAACTCCATGGATTATTTATTTTTCATGGGATAAAAATAAAGAAATTAGATGGGATAGAGTATTAAAACAAGTTGATACAATTGAAGAAAATATGGATACAGAAAGAATTAAACTTGATCACGAAAAAGGAATATATTAATGAAATATTATATTGGTGCAGATCATGCAGGAATTGATATAAAAGCATACGTAAAAGAACTATTTGAAAAAAGAGGTCATGAAGTTGTTGACTTAGGACCTAATACAAAAGATAGAGTTGATTACCCAGATTATGCTTCTAAAGTATGTCAAAGTGTTTTAGAAAATGAAGGAAGCAAAGGGATTTTAATCTGTGGTTCTGGAATTGGAATGAGTATGGCAGCAAATAAATTCGATGGAATTAGAGCAGCTCTTTGTCATAATGAATACTCAGCTAAAATGGCTAGAGAACACAACGATGCAAATGTAATTTGTTTAGGTGAGAGAGTTTCTGGATTTGGAATGGTTGAAGCTATTATAGATGCATGGAATGAATCATCTTTTGAAGGTGGAAGACACCAAGGTAGAGTTGAAAAAATCAATGCTATTAGTAAAATGGGAAGTTGTAGAGTTTAAAACTATATTCAATAATAAAGGATTATTATGAGAGAGCCTTGGCAAATATATTTAATGATGCTTATTATTGTAGCTTTAATACTTCTTGGAAAAAAAATAAAGGATAAGAATTGATTAATTCTAAAATTATTGACTCTATATTTTCATCTGCTTCAATTCAAAGATGGAATGATTATCCAAGAATGGTAGAACTTGTAGAACTTGATAAACAAGCTCATAAATTTATCATTGCATACTTTATTGCAAAGTTAGAAAAAGATGTAAACTATACTCACTTGATAGAAGCTGGAATTTTTGAGTTTTTAAGACGTGTAGTAGTAACAGATATAAGACCTGATGTATTCAGAAAAGCTTTACAAAAAAAATCAAAAGAGATAAACACTTGGGTTATCTCAGAACTTTCACCTTCATTAAAAGATATTGATAATGGCCTTTTTTTACAAAAATTTGAAGAATATCTAGAAAATCCACAAATATATAAAAAAGAGCGATTCATATTAAAAGCAGCTTCTTACTTAGCTACTAAATGGGAATTTTCAATAGTTTATCAAACAAGCCAATTTCTAACAGATATTGATGATGTTAAGAAAAGTGTTGATGAAGAGATTGAGGACTATTATGAACTAATTGGAGTTCGAAAAATTGCACTAAATAAAAAGCTTGCCAAGATTATTGATTTAAGTGGACGATTACGATTTCAAAAAAGATGGGCACAAACACCAAGAGTTCCTGAAACATCAGTTTTAGGACATATGTTAACTGTTGCCATTTTTGGATACTTTTTTTCAATTGATGTAAATGCTTGTGATAAAAGAATACAAAACAACTTTTTTACAGCTCTTTTCCATGATTTACCAGAAGCTTTAACAAGAGATATTATAACACCTGTAAAATACTGCGTGGATGAATTATCAGATATTATTGCTGAATATGAATTAGAAAAAATAGAAGATGATATTCTACCAAATGTTCCAGAAGAGTTACATGATGAGTTTTCATATATCTTAGGACTTTATGATGGTAAAAAAGAAGAGTTTGAAAACAAAATATATGAAGATAAAATCCAAATAGTTCATGATGTATCAAAATACAATCAAGATAAATACAATGCAATAGATGGTTTAGCTTTAAAACAGTGTGATAAGCTATCAGCTTTTGTGGAAGCTAGTCTTTCAATTTCTCATGGTATAAAATCAAAAGAATTAGTAAATGGTAAAAAACAAATTTTAAAAAGTCTTAAAGAGATTCAAGGAATTGATTTTAAAGAAATTGCTACTAAGATAGACCGTGATTTTGGAACAACAGGACAAACTCAAGTTCGAATGGATTTTGATTAAGATATAATTAAAAAAATATAAAGGAAAAATTTTGAGTAAAATAGTTTTAGATATTGATGAAAAAAATATTGACACTGTATTAACAATTTTAAATAACTTAAAGCTAGGTTTGATTAAAAATATATCATCCTCTACAAATAATATCAACTCTAGAATTCAAGCAAAAAAGATTTTAAAACAACAAAATATCAAAGAAGATGAATTTATGAGTTCAAGTCCAAGTAATGGAAAGTATCTCTCTAAATCTGAATATAAAAATAAATTAAGAAAAGGATAAAAAATGCAAGTATTAGTCGCTTCTCTAATTATTTTAGCACTATTAACGTTTATAGTTTATAAGATAAAAAAATCAATCACAAAAAAAGATATCATAATATTTTTTGTAATATTAGGACTTTTAATAGTAGGTCTTACTTATAACAACAAAATAAAAGAAGAAAAACTTCCAAATGTATTTAAAGAGAATTATTTACAAGAAAAAAATATTGAGATTTTAAAACTATCTTCAACTCAAGTAAATTTTGAAGTTTTAAGTAGTACAAGATCAATTTATGATTTTATTTACATAATTAAAAAAGATAATAAAGAATATTTATGTGAAGCTAA
Source organism: uncultured Campylobacterales bacterium (assembly GCA_905479135.1). Lineage (GTDB taxonomy): Bacteria > Campylobacterota > Campylobacteria > Campylobacterales > Arcobacteraceae > Poseidonibacter. The sequence goes on from CAJQLJ010000070.1 coordinate 16,948, forward strand.
AAATGTAGAAGTTTTATTAATTGAAGATGAGTACGTAATCAAAGATTACAAAGAAGAGTGTAAATTAAAATAAAAGAGTAAAGATAATACTTTACTCTTTTTTAAATGACTTTATAAAAAGACATCTGCCATTTGATTTTTATACCATCCAACAGCATATTCTGCTTCTTGCATTCTATAAGATTCACTAGCAGCCATAGGGCTTAATCCACCAGAACCTTTTACTTTTATGATTTTATCTTCATGTGCTTCATAAACAGCAGCAACTGAAATACCATAAGTTGGTGAAAGTAAACTGTAACAAGTATTAGCTAATTTTGGAGGATTAACAATAGGCATTTTTGCTAAAAGTCTAACAATTTGTAATGCAGCAATTTTTGCTTGAGAATTTGCTGAAAAACCTGATTTTGGCATCTTAGTAGCAATTGATGCATCACCAATAACATGAACATTTTTAACAAGTCTTGATTCAAATGTTTTAGTATTAACAGGACACCAATCACCTTGTGTAAGTCCTGAATCAAATGCTAATTTACCTGCTTTTTGAGATGGAATATAATTTAAAACATCTGCTTTTATATCTTCTTCATCAGTAGTTACGATTTTATTTTTAGGGTCAACTTTTAGTACTTTACCACCAAAATCTACACTTCTCCACTCAATCATATCTCCATAAAGTTTTTCCCAACCTTCAGTAAATAAACCTTGTTTAGAAAATTTCTTTTTTTGATCTAAAATAACTATTTTTGAATTTGGTTTATTATTTTTTAAATAATGAGCAACTAATGAAACTCTTTCATAAGGTCCAGGAGGACATCTAAAAGGATTCGGTGGAGCCACCATAACATAAGTTCCACCATCTTTCATATCTTCAAGTTGCTTTCTTAAAAGTGAAGTCTGAGGACCTGCTTTGTATGCGTGAGGAGCATACATTTCAGAACCCTCAACATAACCTTTTTCATATTTAAAATCAATACCAGGAGATACAACAGCTTTAGTAAATGGAACAATTTGACCATTTTCTAAAATTACACTACTAGTTACACCATCAACTTTTTTTACTTTTTCATGAATTACAACAATATTGTATTTGCTTTCTAAAGTTTTATAATCGTGTTTTATATATTCAATATCATTCATTCCAGCAATTACTGTATTTCCAAATGGACAAGTATAATATTCTTTATTTTGTTCAATTAAAATAACCTCAGTTTCGGGGCTGAATTTTTTTAGGTATTTAGCTGCTGTTGCTCCACCAAATCCTCCACCTACTACAACTACTCTTTTCTTGTTTTTTGGTAAAGATACACTTGTAATACTATTACATGCAGTGAATGAAAGTGCAATAGAACCAACAAGTAATTTATTAAAATTTCTTCTATTCATCATAACTTTTTCCTTTTATCTTTTAACTTTAGAAAAGTAATAAGAAACTTGTTCTAACTCTTCATCCGTAAAACCTTTTACATGCTTTTGCATCATAGTTCCAGTTTTTGTACCATTTTTATACTCTAATAATGTTTTATATAGAGTAGTTTTTCCCATACCTGCAAGATATGTAGTTATTGTCGTAGATTTTCCATCTGTACCATGACAAGAGGCACATGATAGTGATAACATTTGACCTCTGATTGGATCATATTCTGCTGCAAATGATAAACTGCATAGACAAAATAAAGTAGCTGTAATTTTTTTCATAAATTCTCCTCAATTCATATATATTATATAATTCTAAATTATATTAAATATGTTATTCTTTATTTTCTTAAAGTAAAATTAAGCTTTTATTAAGATTACGTAGCATTAAAATAACATTTCAAATAACTTATATAATTAAATATTATATTAAATCACAAAAAATACCTATTTTAAGTAGTTTTATAAATTTATATAATTATATTTATAAATTAACTATATAAATTATTTTAATAAGAAGAATTTATAAATTTATGAAGGTTTAAAACTTTTTTTAGTTTTACAAACTTGTGGGAAGAGGCAGTTATCACAGTCAGGTTTAACTGCTTTACAAATATATCTACCAAATAAAACCATTGCTTGATGAAAAATATGTAAATCATGACCTTTTAATTTTTTGACTAAATCAGCTTCAGTAATTTCAACAGTTTTTCCATCACTTAATCCAAGTCTATGAGAAACTCTGAAAACATGTGTGTCAACTGCCATTAAATTTGCGCCCTCAAACTCAATCATAAAAACATTTGCAGTTTTATTTCCAACACCTGCTAGTTTCATTAGCTCTTTTTGAATATGTGGAATATCTCCATCATAATTTTCAATAACACTTTGTGCCATTTTGATTATATTTTTTGATTTATTATTAAAGAATGAACAAGACTTTAACAAATCTTTTACCTCATCAAGTGATGCATCTGCAAGTTCATAGACACTTGGATATTTTTGAAATAATGCTGGAGTTATAATATTTACTCTTTTATCTGTACATTGAGCTGATAATATAATAGCTATTAACAATTCATAATCATTTTTATAATTTAGTTCTGTTACAGCATCTGCATACTTTTCAACAAAGGCAACTTTAAGTATCTCTATCTCTTTTTTTGTGGCTTTTTTCATATTTATCTTTTAAATTTTTTTAATTTTTTCTATTTCATCTCTTATTCTAATTGCTTCTTCAAAGTTTAAATCATGCGAGGCTTTTTTCATTTGTTTATTTAACTCTATTAATATTTTCTTTCTCTCAGCTGCTGGCATTTTTTCAACTTTTTCTTTTTTCCATGCTAATTCATCATATTCTTCAAGTTTTAAACTTCCATCTAATTTTCTTTTTGTAGATTTTGGAGTAATCCCATATTCTTTGTTGTGTGCTTCTTGTATTTTTCTTCTTCTATTTGTTTCATCTATTGCAAACTGCATAGAATCTGTTATTCGTTTTGCAAAAAGGATTACTTTTCCATTTTCATTTCTAGCACCCCTACCCATAGTTTGAATAAGTGCAGTACGTGATCGTAAAAATCCTTCTTTATCTGCATCTAAAATAGCTATTAAAGAAGCTTCTGGGATATCTAAACCTTCTCTAAGTAGGTTAATTCCAATAAGTACATCAAACTCACCAAGTCTTAATTGTCTAATAATATGATTTCTTTGAATCGCATCAATATCACTATGCATATACTTAACTTTGATACCTAAATCACTATAATATGAAGCTAGTTCCTCTGCCATTTTTTTAGTTAAAACTGTAACTAAAACTCTTTCATCTTT
>CAJQLJ010000071.1 GCA_905479135.1 uncultured Campylobacterales bacterium
AATTGAAAATATCTAATACAGTATCTACTTCTTTTTTTAATGTTGCTTTTTTTATTTCATAATATTCAGCTTTAAATATCTTCATTTCAGCTTCAAAATTTTCATAGGTATTTTTTACATAAAAATATGTGATCATAAAAATCATAGAAGACATGATTATTATAAAAATATAGATTATAATTTTAGATAAATTTTTCTCAGTTATTAGCTTCAATCTTTTCCTTGTAACCTTAATTATGTTATGATAACATAAATTTTCTAACAAGGTTTTTAGTATATGCAAGAAAATCTAATCAATAAACTTAATGCATTCAAAGTACTATATGCAGAAGATGAAGATGGTATTAGAGAAAATATAAAAGAGATTCTAGATCATTATTTTAAGGAAGCTTTTGTTTCAAAAAATGCTAATGATGCTTATTCAAAATATCTTAAAAATAAGCCTGATTTAATCATTACAGACATTCAAATGGGTAATGAAAGTGGACTTGATTTAATAAAAAGAATTAGAGAATCAGATTCAAAAACAAGAATTATAATAACTTCAGCATTTACAGATTTAGATTATATGCTTCAAGCTACAGAATTACACCTAGTTAAATATATAGTTAAACCAATAACTCATCAAAAACTAATTGAAGCCCTAGAAGCATTTATAAAAAGTTATGATGACAATAAAATATATAATCTTAATGAAAAGTGTATATTTGATTTTAGTAAATCAATAATTTCAAATAATCAAGAAGAATTTTATTTAACTAAAAAAGAATCTCTATTTTTAAAGCAGTTAATTACTAAAAATAGAATTATAACTTATCAAGAAATGGAGAGTTTAATTTGGGATGAAGATTCAGTAATGACGCAAAATGCTATGAGATTATTTATAAAAAATTTTAGGAAAAAACTACCAGAAAAAACTTTAAAGAATATTCAAGGAACGGGATATAGACTTATAAGAGAATAAATCACTAGTCTATTTGATTCATTTTCTCTAACTTTTGAAAATAACCATGACCTAAATATATGATATAAAAAACTGCTGTAAATAATGTTATAAAAGGAATAGTAGAAATAATATATAAACTTAATGTTCTAAGTCTAACTTTTCCTGCTTCTTCTTTGTATATAACTTGAAACTCTTTTTGACTTAAAATTGTTGATGAAACATCATAATTTAATAATTTGTGAAAAAAGTAGTAAAAAGGCAAAGAAAAAGCTATTACATTTAAAAATGGTATAAAGTATAAAGGAATGAAAAGTATAAATAACAATATCATAAGGAAGGAACTTTTAAAAAGTACCCACAAAGAATAGAAAAATGTACCGTATCCACGTAAAGTTAAATCTGAATAATGCTTTTTATGTATAATATTTAAAATAGTTGGTGTTAAAAATCCAATTACTACAATAGTTAAAATTACAGATATTTTTAAAACAATAATAGTTCCTACTGTATATAGTAAAAAACCAGCAATATATGATGTAAATGAGTATTTAAATAAAAATACAATTAAATAAGTAGCCCATACAAAATAAAATGGTGCATTTTCATCAATAATAACTTCACCTCCATTTTGAGAGGCTTCAGCTATTTCTTGTAATGAATTAATCCCAAAGTCAGCTGCTGTAAAAAATAGTATGTATAATAATATTGTTGTTACTATTAAAGGAATTAATGAAAGTAGCAACATTTTAGGTGTTAAGAAGTCTTTTATACTTTTTAAAAGAATATTTGTTTCATTCAAATTAATTCCTTTTATTTTTTATCAAATCTTGTTCTATATTCACATTTTTGACAAAGTTCTTCTACAACTCTTCCTTCTTTAAAACCATTTTGTATAGCTTTGACTCTAGAAGAATTTAGAATATCTTTTACTTGTGATTCATTTGTATTACCTAACTTAATACATGCATTTTGATCTAAACAACAAGGAACAACTTCACCAGATGTTAAAATACCAAAATGTGAATCTAAACCATAACAAAAACCTTTATCAGATACAAATTCATTTTCTAAACTAGGCCAATTAAAATATTCATCAAAATTAAAAAACAACTTTTTAGCTATTCTTATATTTTTGGGTCTTTTACTGTAAACATCATCAATATTTATATCTGTGTTAAAGCACTCATTTACTCTTTTAAAAACTTGAGTATTAAATTCTCTTGCACTTTTACTTTCATCTAAATTCCAAATTCTAAAGTTTATGAAATACTCATGAGATTTTTCTTGTGCATATTTAACAAAATCTAAAATTGGATTTAAATATTCATCTAAAGATTTTTTATGTGAATTTGCATTATACGAGTTTATTGAAAAATTTATTTGTTTTATAGTCTTGTTCATTAATGCATTATAATCTTGTGAAGATATTTTATTAGCTGTTGTAGTAATATTTACTTTTAAATCATGTTTTAAACTAATATCTAAGTATTCATTTAAGTTTTTAAGAACTAATGGATCTCCAACTATATGATAAGCTAGCTCTTTAGTAAAGGGTTTTAATTGTTTGTTTATATCATCAAAATCTTCTAATGACATAACGCCATTTGGTTTTATCTTAGGAGGACAAAATGTACATTTTAAATTACATATATTAGTTATTTCTATATGAACTTTTCTAAATTTTTTAATGATATTAACCTTCGTAATTATTTATTTTGATTGTATCAAATCATTAATAAAATACAAGCAATATCTAGGTGCTAGCTAATCAAGAAATAACCCATTTTTAATTATAATTGAATTTTAATTAAAGGTATAAAATGGAAATGATTTTAAATGAAAATGATTTAGTAGTTGGGGCACAGTTTGAAAATGGAACAATTCAAGATTATATTGATGAAAGAAAAACTTATGGTTTAGTAAGAATTGAAAATGACACTGTTAATTGGTTTTTATTTAACAAACAAGAAAGTGATGATGAACTTCAAGAATTATATAAAAAAATTTTAAAAGAAGAACATTTTATTCAAGATGATTTCGGTGAAGAAATTGTAGTTTTTAATAAACAAGGAAATAGAAATTTCGATGAGTTTATTAAAAAAATTGATTCTTATTTAAATGACGAAATGGGAAATATTTTTTAATTCTTATTTCCTCAATATTATTAATTTAGTAAATAAGGTAAATCACGCTTTAAACTATCTAATAAATCTTCGTTCAAGAAAAATTTTGAATAAGATTTATTCTCATTCTTATAACAATAAGCACAAACATATCTATTTCTCTTTATAAGCTCCAAGGCTTCTTCTAAATTTACCTGAATAGATTCATTTTGAGTATAATATGAATACATATCCTTTAAATTATATTCAAGATCACTATCTTTTAAAAAAACAACTGATTCTTCCATAAATTCTATAACATTTTCACCACTAGCTTTTATATTTAAAAATGCATTCTTAACATCTGAAAACCTCATATCAAATTTTGCACCAACTAAAAGTAATTCTTTCAAGTTTTCTAAGTCGTTTTTCTGAAAATAGTATTGTAATAATAAATTTAAGTAATGTTCTCTAACATCACTATCCAAATCTTCTATATAATTAAATACTTCATTTGCATTTTCAATTTTTTTGCTTTGGATTAATTCTTTATGTAATACTCCAATTTTAGCAATTATTTCATGTAGTCTATCGCTCATATAATACCTTATAAAAATTTCCTTATTATATCAAAAAACTATTATAATTTTTGATATAATATATTTTTAAAGGATACAGATGTATAAAATAAATGATAAAGAGTACGACTGTTCTATTGCAGTTACACTTGATATATTCAATGATAAATGGAAATTATCAATAATCTGGAATCTTCTTTCTGAACCAAAAAGGTTCAAAGATTTACATAAAAGTATTTCAAAAGTAACAGAAAAAACTTTAACTATTAAATTAAAAGAATTAGAAGAAAAAAATATTATACATAGAGAAGTTTTCGCACAAGTACCACCAAAAGTAGTATATTCACTTACTCCAGCTGGAGAAAGATTAAGAGAAGTTTTTAAAGATATGTTTCAATGGGGAGTTTCATATGTAGAAGAACATGGTATCATAAGTGAAGACCACATTTCATGCCAAGATACAATTAGTAAAAAAATTGGAGTAATTAAATAATTACTCCTCTTCATAAAATTCTAACTCTCCAAATGCATCAAAAATATTTCTACTATTAAAAATATCATACATAGCGAGATCTTTAAATTCTTTTAATGTCACAATTTTTGATATGTTCCCAGCTTCAACTTCATCTTCAATTGACTGTAATATTCTTTCTTTTAAAAGAGTAAAATACTTTCTAATCTCTTTTGTAGCTGTTTTTGAAGTATCATAACCATGACCAGCAACTAAATATTCCCATTCTATAGAATCAATTTTATTAAGCGCTTTTATTTGACCAACAAGGCTTCCATCTCTTGTTGATGTAATTCTTCCATTCATTACAACATCACCTGTGAACATTACTTTCTCTTTTTCTAAGAAAATTAATAAATCATTAGAGGTATGTGCTTTAAAACCAACAGGAAGTATATCAATTTTTTTGTCATTAACAATTAAGCTTGTAGCTTCGATAATCTCTGTATCTACTTTTATCACTTTAGTATTAATCATAATATCTGTAGGTAAGATGTTCATCATTCTTGTTTTTTGTCCAACTTCATGCTCTTTATTTATATTTGATGGGCCAATAATTTTCGAATTGAATTTTTCTTTGTAATAATTATTTCCCAACCAGTGATCATCATGAGAGTGAGTTATAATAACATGACTAACTGGTAGCTTTTCAATTTTACTCATCGATTCATAAGCTTGCTTAGCAAAAAGATAATTTGAACCAGTATCCACTAATACATATGATTTTTCGGTTTTTATATAGCAAGAGTTAGACATAAAACCACCATTTTTAACTGTTGGAGCATTTAAATCTCCTAAAAAACACCATACATCATTTGTGATTTTTTTAGGTTTTAAATCATAGTTAAAAGCCAATAAAGATGTTGATAATATACCTATTAATAAAATTAATTTTTTAAACATTTATATCCTTTTTATATTAGTTTTTATTATAACTCTATTTAAATTTATTTTAAATAAATTACTAGAAATTATTTTATTTAAGAACAGTTATCTTATATTAAGATATACTAAGTTTATATTTGTAAAGGAGATATTATGGCAAAAGGTAAAGACGTTCAAAAATCTGTAAAGACAGCATCAACAAAAACATTAAAAGAAAAAAGAGCAGAAAAAAAAGCAAAAAAATCTGGTAAATAATTAATAAATGAATTCTGGTGTCAAATTGACACCAAATTTTATTTACTTTGCTTCATTATTAATTTCAGAAGTATCTGATTCAACACTGTTTTTAGCTAATTTTTTCTTTCTTTTTTCTTCCTTCTTTTTCTCTTTTTCTATCTCTCTAGCACGTTTTTCGTAATTGTAGTTTATTTTAGCCATTACTAATCCTATTGTTTATATTTTTTTGAATTTGGTTTTAGTATAACAGACTTATTGAACATTTAAGGTTAAATAATAGTGTATAACATATTAGTTTGATTTTTTTAAGATTAATTATTATTTGATTATGCAAGTAATGAAGTGGATGGGGTAGTAGGATTCGAACCTACGAATGACGGCACCAAAAGCCGTTGCCTTACCACTTGGCCATACCCCAAGAACTAAGTTCGTACATATGCAGTTCTTTATTTAATGGAGCTGGTGAAGGGACTCGAACCCCCGACCTGCTGATTACAAATCAGCTGCTCTAGCCAAGCTGAGCTACACCAGCAACAATAAAATATTTTCAAATCACTAGTGTGAAATAAAAATGGTGTCAAGAGAGGGACTCGAACCCTCGACCTCCGGCTTATGAGACCAGCGCTCTAGCCAGCTGAGCTACCTTGACACAAAATATTGGTTGCGGAAACTGGATTTGAACCAGTGACCTTCGGGTTATGAGCCCGACGAGCTACCGTGCTGCTCTATTCCGCGATAATAAAGTAATTAAAAAGTGGAGCGGGAAACGAGACTCGAACTCGCGACAATCTGCTTGGAAGGCAGAGGCTCTAGCCAACTGAGCTATTCCCGCACACTATAAGTAATAATTAAAATCAGCCTAAATAGTATTACTACTTCTATTTAGATAATGGAGCGGGAAACGAGACTCGAACTCGCGACAATCTGCTTGGAAGGCAGAGGCTCTAGCCAACTGAGCTATTCCCGCATACATTATAGTGGTGGGTCTAGAAGGACTCGAACCTTCGACCACTCGGTTATGAGCCGAGTGCTCTAACCAGCTGAGCTATAGACCCTGGTTAAATGGCGGACAGTGAGGGATTCGAACCCTCGGTACCGTTGCCAGTACGTATCCTTAGCAGGGATATGGTTTAAGCCAGCTCACCCAACTGTCCGCGTCTTACAAGTTTCGTTTACCACGAAATTTGGATGGGAATTATAGTAATAAATCACTTAAAACATACTTAAAAAATATATTTTTAGAATTCAATAATTTTTTTAGATATTTGCTAAAATTTTTTCTACAACTTCTCTTGGCTTATCTGATTTGTAAACAGGTCTTCCTACTACAATAAAGTCAACTTTATTTTCTTTTGAGAATTGTAAATCAGCAACTCTTTTTTGATCACCTGAATCTTCTCCAAAAGGTCTTATCCCTGGACATAAAGTAATAAAGTTTTCTGAGGTATTATTCTTAATATCTAAACTCTCATATGCAGAACAAACTACCCCATCAATTTTTGAAATAAAAGTGTCTTTTGCAAACTGTGTAGCTTTTGATGCAATATCTTGATTATAAATTTCTTTAAAAGAATCATTGTCAAAAGATGTAAGAGCAGTTACAGCTAAGACAAGAGGTTTATTAGGAATATCTTTAATTCTATTCATAACTGTTGTCATAGCATTAACTCCAGAACTAGCATGAACGTTAAACATATCAACTAAACCAAATTTAGCAATCTCTTCTGCTGCATCTGCCATAGTATTTGGAATATCATAAAGTTTTAAATCCAAAAATATTTTAAAATCTGGATTTATAGCTTTTAAATCTTCTAAAAACTTTTTTCCATCTCTTATATAAGATCTAAATCCAACTTTTAACCAAACATCAAAATTCTTAATCTTTTTTACAAGTTCTAAATTTTCTTTTGCTGTTGGTAAATCTAATGATATGCAAAGTTTCATATGATTATTCATTCTTATAACTTTGAGACTTTATCTAATAAGCCATTCATAAACTTTGGAGCACCATCACTTGCTAATTTTTTTGCTAGTTCAATCGCTTCGTTGATAATAATAGCTTTTTCAAGTTCTGCATATTGAATTTCATATACAGCTAATCTTAAAATAGATTTTTCAACAGAACCAATATCAGATAAAATACCTTGATTTAAATGAGATACAATTTCTTCATCAATTTTTACAATATTATTAACAACACCATTAAAAATAGTAAGAGCAAATTCTTTTTGTTTATTTCTTATTTTTTTATCTTCTAAAATCTCATCAACAAATTTAACAATACCTTCATTACCTAAATCATAGGCATATAAAAGCCCAATTACTGATTCACGTGCTTGAGTTCTTGTAGCCAAATTATTTCTCCATCTTAGAGTAAAGATCTAACATTTCAATAATAGTAACCATAGCTTCTGCACCTTTATTTCCAACTTTTGAACCAGCTCTCTCAATAGCTTGTTCAATTGTATCAGTAGTTAAAACACCATTTGATACGGGTTTTCCATAGTTTATAGCTACTGTTGCAATACCTTTTGTAGCTTCTGCTGAAATATAATCAAAATGTGGAGTTGCTCCACGAATAACTGCACCAACACAACAAACTGCATCATATTTTCCACTATTAAGTGCTTTATCTAAAGCAAATGGAATTTCAAAAGCACCCGGAACCAAGATTAATTCTAAGTTGTCTTCATTTCCACCATGTCTTTTAAATGCATCTTGAGCACCTTCAACTAACCTATCTGTAATAATATGATTAAATCTACCATTTATAATAGCAATTTTTTCATTACCTTTAAGACTTAAGTTACCTTCAATAATATTCATTTTTTTCTCCAAAATAATAAGTAATAACAAAAAAGCTACTTATTTATATTTATTTATAACTGCGATTATACCTAAAATTTAATTAGTTTATAGTTCAATAATGTCTATTAATAATTTAGTGCATTTTGAATAGCAAATAAATCTTCGATTACTTTATATAATTCATCAACTTGAACCATATTAGGTCCATCACTTAAAGCAACACTTGGATCAGTGTGTGTTTCAAAAAAGAAACCATCAACACCAACTGCGCAAGCTGCTTTAGCTAAACTTGGAACTACAGCTGAATTACCTCCTGTAGTTCCTCCTGTACTTGGAACTTGAGCAGAGTGTGTTGCATCAAATATAACTGGTGCATATTCTCTCATTGCTATTAAATTTTTCATATCAACTACTAAAGATCCGTATCCAAATACGTTTCCTCTTTCACAAAGCCATACACCATTTTTATCTGAAACATCATAATTAATTTCATCGATACCTCTAGTTTTAAGTATTTTTTCAACTGGATGCTTCATACTTCCAGCTGCTAAAAATTGACCTTTTTTAATGTTAATAGTACAATTTGTTTTTGCAGCTTCAACTAGTAAATCAGTTTGTCTACATAAAAATGCAGGTATTTGTAAAATATCCAATACTTCTCCAGCAGGTTTTGCTTGATAAGATTCATGAATATCTGTTACTAATTTAAAACCAAATTGATCCTTGATTTCTTGAAAAAGTTTTAAACCTTCTTCTAAACCAGGTCCTCTATATGAGTCTAAACTTGTTCTATTTGCTTTGTCAAATGAAGCTTTAAAGTAAAATTCTACTCTTTTATCTTCACTTAATGGTACTAGTTTTTCGGCAATTCTCATTACAGTGTCTCTATCTTCTAAAACACATGGTCCTGTTAATATTTTCATTTTTTTCCTTTAAAAATAACTTTCATTTCTTTACCAGTTAATGCATAGTGAAATTCATAAATATTTTGACATATATATTCTATATCGTCTTTTGCATGCAAATCACAGGCAAATAAAATCTTATCACCTATTTTTAAATCATCTTCAAACATAGGCAGAAGTGTTATTTCATTTTCTCTTTGTAATAGCAATGGTACCACATTATTTCTCTGTTCTTTATTATGTAAAGAGGTAGATAAAAAATCCAAAGTTAAATTATTATCATCTTTTAAATACTTAAATATCTGAGGTGTATATTTTTCATTAATACTAAATTCCATAAGTATAGGATCTTCATTTATCTCCTCAATTAATTTTCGTACAAGCTTTGAAGCCCATTTTTCATCTTTTCTTAAAATCAATCGAATAAATTTATCTGAAAGTGGATTTATTAAAGCGTTTGCAGTTTTATTAATTAGAATTTTTGAAGGCATAAAAACATGATCTATATTTGCGTTGTTAAAAATTGAGAAATCTTCCATTTCATTTTCACGAACAATTGTCATAATATTAGGATTTAATTTTTTAGCAGTAGCTAAAATAGACAAATTAGTTGTATCATCATTTGTTGCTGCTATTATTGCAATAGAATCTTTTATACCAATATCTATTAACATTTCTTTATCATCAGCATTACCAAAATTTATATGTTGCATCTCATCTTTTGAAAAGTTATCAATATTATCTTTATTTACCTCAACCAATTGAACTTCAATATTATTATTTTTTAATTTTTCATAAATTTTTTTTCCCATTCTTCCATAACCGCAGATAATATATTTTCCATTAGGGAAAGAAGGGAGATTAACACTCAAATTATCAATTCTATAAAGCCATTTTTCTAGTTTTAGTAAGTTTGGAGCAATTAATGCCATATTTACTTCAGAAGAAATAATAGAAAAAGGATTTGCTATTATTTCAACATCTAAATCTTTCAAATTTTCACTATGATTTGTTGTTGTAGATTTTGCTGCAATTTTTACATGTTTATTCAACAATCTTGAAATTAAGGAGATTTTTAAATTTAAAGCATCATCTTCAAATAAAGAAACTATTGCTTTACAATTATATTTTTTTATTCCAGCTAGTTCTAGTGCTTTTAAATTGTAATTTTCAGTATACAAAATAGGTACTGTTGGAGTAAAATTTTCTAGAATCAAATTATTTATTTTATTCTTGTCTTTTTCAATAACAACTGTTCTTATACCTTGTTTCAAAGACTTTTTTATTATCTGGCTTGTAATTTGGTTGTACCCTAATATAATAATAAACTTCTCTTTAAGATTACTTATTTGTCTATCAAACTTAGCTTTTTCAATTTCTTGTAGAAAAAGCTTATCTTGTAATAATGAAACTAAAGAACCTATTCCATAAAACCAACCAAGTACAGTTATATAAATAGAAAAAGTAACCCAAATTCGTTGAGAATAAGTAAACTCAAATGGAGCTTCTCCAAATCCTATAGTTGTAGCCATATAAGATACAAAATAAAAAGCATCAAATATTCCCATATGGTGAGGATTACCTTGTTCATCAATACCTTCAATTATTACTAGTCCAATAATTGAGATTGTGTAGGTTATAATAATCACTAAAAATGGTATTCTCATTCTATGAAATATTATAAATAATGAACTATTTTCCATAGTTAAACCTATTTTATCTTTTAGATTTTAAAGTATCACCTACATATAATGTAACTGATACAATATTTGCTAATAATGCTCCACCTGATAAAGAAACTATGATTCCTATAACATAAGCATCTACAACATAAACATAAGCAGCAACTGTCCAAATAATTGCAGCAGCAATAAGTTGAATATCTGCTACTAAAGAAGTAGCTAATAATACTGAACCCATTTGTGTTTTATCACCTAATTTTAATGTAGTTGCAATAATATTAACAATAATCGCAGCAAATAATTCGTACTTACTGTGAGATTCTAAAGAATGCATATCTCCATAGAAAAATCCAAAGTTTATAGTCATTGCTAGAATAATAAAAAATCCAGATATTACCTTATCTAAGTTCATAATATTTCTTTTTTATATTTAATTTTAAATTCATAATTTTCCTTATTAACTTTTCTTACTAGAAACTAAAAGTCCACTTAAAACTATAAGTATTATACCAAAAGAAACCCAAACATCTGGGAAAGCATCACCTAAAATAACTCCTAGTATGATTGAAAATATAATATTTGAATATGATATTGTTCCAATTATTCCAGCTTTAGCACATGAATATGCTTTTGTCATATATATTTGAGCCATTGTTGCAAAAACTCCCAAGAATATGATAAAGTACCAATCATTTGGTTTTGGCATAACAAAAGTTGCAAAAAGAAAATCTAAATCAGGATTTTGATAAAAAGAACCGATGATTAATAATATTAATGGACCAATTGTTCCAATTGTCATAAAAGATAATACAATTGCTCTTGAATCATAAAATTTACGTAGTTCTCTTATTGATGTGTATGCTAATCCTGCACCTACTCCACAAAGTATTCCTAAGTAATCAGTTTTTTCTAGATTATCTGGATTAAAACCTGTCATAAATAATATTCCTATAAAACCTACGAAGACACCTAACCAACCTCTAAATCCTAATTTTTCTTGAATAAATAAATATGCAAAAATAGCAGAAAAAATTGTAGATGTTTTAGAGAATGTCATAGCTTCTGCTAAAGGTATCTGTGCAATATTATAGAAGAAAAATAATAAAGCTATAAACCCAGCCATTCCTCTAAAAACTAATAACCAGAACTTACCTCCTATTTGAGATAAAGGCTTTCTATAAATTGAAATTAAAATTAAAAAAACACCAAATACATTTCTAAAAAAAACTACTTCTATAGAACTCATCGAATTACTTAACTCTTTTGCTACTGCTCCCATAAAAGCAAATAGTAAAGAAGCAAATAACATATATTTAGCACCTTGTATTACTTGATTATCCATTTTTATCCCTAAAATTAAAATCGCAATTGTATTCCTATCTGTATTAAACAAAGATTATTGTTTTTATTATTTAAAGCATACTTTAGATAATATATCTACTTTATATTAAATAACAATACATTTATAGTAGGAATAAAATGGAATATTTAAAGATTCTTGGACAAAATAAACTTTCTGGCGCTGTTAGTATTTCTGGTGCAAAAAATGCTGCACTACCTTTAATAGCATGTACAATTTTAGCAAAAAATGAAATAAAAATGGGGAATTTACCAAATGTTGTAGATATCAACACATTTTTAAAACTCATTGCTAAACTTGGAGGAACTTTTACTAAAGAAAATAATACTGCCAAGATATGCACTTCTAATATAAATAATACAACTGCAACATATGATATAGTAAAAACTATGAGAGCTTCTATTTTAGTTTTAGGACCAATTTTAGCTAGATTTGGACATTGTGAAGTTTCACTTCCAGGTGGCTGTGCAATTGGACAAAGACCTGTTGATTTGCATTTAAAAGCATTAGAAACAATGGGTGCAAAGATTATTATTAATCATGGTTATATTGAAGCTAGTGCTCCAAATGGACTAAAAGGTTCAAAAATTGTATTTGATAAAGTAACTGTTGGAGGAACTGAAAATATTGTTATGGCAGCAGCTTTAGCAGAAGGAACTACTACAATTATAAATGCAGCAAAAGAACCAGAAATTGTTCAACTTTGTGAAGTAATAGCAAGTGCAGGAGTAGAAATCCAAGGCATTGGTACTTCAACTTTAATAATAGAGGGTACAAACAAAGAACTTTTAGAAATAAAAGATTTTGATGTAATTCCAGATAGAATTGAAGCAGGAACATATATGTGTGCAGCAGCTATTAGAAATGAAAAAATAAAAATAGAGAATGTTATTCCTATGCATTTAGATGCAGTAACTTCAAAATTAGAGGAAATGAACTTTGAAATTTTACAAGATGAAACAAGTGTAACTATTCTTCCTACAGATGAAATTAAACCAGTAAATATTATAACAACTGAATATCCTGGCTTTCCTACAGATATGCAAGCTCAATTTATGGCACTTGCAACTCAAGCAAATGGTACAAGTACAATTGATGAAAGATTATTTGAAAATAGATTTATGCATGTTAGTGAATTATTAAGATTAGGTGCAGACATTCACTTAAATGGTAATACAGCTACAATAAATGGTAAAAATGGAACTTTAAATGGTACAGATGTAATGGCAACTGATTTAAGAGCATCGTCAGCACTTGTATTAGCGGCACTTGTAGCATCTGGTGAAACTAATATACATAGAATATACCATCTTGATAGAGGATATGAAGACCTTGAAGGTAAACTTACAAAAATTGGTGCTAATGTGAAAAGGTTTACAGAATAGCACAGCTTTTAAAATGATAAGTCAAAATTTACCAACTTATCATTTTTTTAAGTATAAATTAAATAAAATCAAGACAATAATACACATACAAAGGTGAAACTATTACTATGAAACTAGAAATCTCTTTATTTAAATTCGATAAAAACTCTGATTATTTACCATTTTATACTAAACATTTTTTTAAAATAACTAATGAACTCACTCTATTAGATATCTTAAATGTCATCAATAATGAAAATCCATTTGGATATGAAAATGATGAAGATTTTGATTTGGTCGTAAATTCAACATATTTAAAAGCATCAATTAAAATTGAAGATTTAGTTAAAAATTTTGGTAATGATCTAACAATTGAACCTATTTCAATTAGAAGAGCTTGCAATGATTTAATTATTAACGAAGATGATTTCAATGAAAAATTATTAATTCTAGATGATTTTATATCAATGGAAGACAAAAATAATTATCAAAGCCTAAAGCATTATTATTATGCGTCAAATACACTTAACTACAAAAGTGAATATATTGGAGATTCGGTTTTACTTTTAGCAGCTGACTTAATTGATTCAAACAAAAATAATGAGCAGCAAATACTTGAAATTCTAAAAAAACATGAATTTGGAGCTTCTTATCATACTAGTTTAGAAAAAAGAATATTTAATTTTGATATTTCAATTGAAGAAAAGATAATTAGTATTCAAAAAAAACTAGCTTTAATAAATAAAGATGTAGAACATAACTTCAGAATTAAAAACACACTAATAATCGATTTTGGAAACTTTGAAGAGAATACAGAAATCAAACATGATTTTAAAGATTTCAATATTGCATATTATCCAACAAACAAAGATCAAGAAACAAACTCTTTACTAAATAAACTTAATGCTAATATATTAAACTTAGACAGTTTGAAACTAGATTTAGCAAAAAATACTTTTTCAAAAAATCAAGAAATCACATATTGTGTTGCAACAACTATATTACTAGATGCATTTGATAATAATGCTGATTTTTTACTTGTAGATAATGATGATGACTTTTATATATTTGATTACAACAGAAAAGCTTTAGAAAAATGCTCAGGAAGAGAAATGATTTTACCAATAATTCACTTACACGAATTACAAAAATTAGTTACAGGTAAGCACGATCTTGCTAAAAAAACTTTAGTTAAACATCAAATAGATCCTGAAATAGTATAAACTATTTGAAAATTATTATCTAGTTACCTAAAATTTCAGCTACTCTTTTTTCATGTTCACTTTGAAAATTGAGATGCTCTTTTTCTACCTTTTCTGAAGCTTTGTTCTGATTTTCTTTAACTTTTAAATACTCTTTTTCCAAAGCTTTAATTTTCATTTGATGAATATTTTCATTTTTCATATTTTTAATTTGTTTTTCTTTTAACCTTATTAGTGAATCTTTTAAATATTTATTTTCTAAAAGTTTTAATTGAGATAATTTTTCCCTAACATATGATAAATCTTTTGATTTTGGTATTATATATGGAGTTACTATAATAACTAAACTCCTTTTTCTAATATTTCCTTTATTATGTGTAAATAATCTTCCAAGAATTGGAACTTCGCTAATACCTGGTACTTTATCTTCAGTTAATTCCTCTTTATCTTCAATTAAACCTCCTAAAATAACAGACTCACCATTTTTTACTATTGCAGTTGTTTTTATCTCTTTTTTTGTAGTATCTGCATTTCCACTATTTGTTGTAGTTGTTTTTATATCTTCTAAAATTGTATTTATTTCAAGAGTTACTTTATTATCATTTGAAATTCGAGGTTTTACTCTTAACGTCAACCCAACATCTTCTCTTTTGAAATTTTCTTTTGTAGTACCTCCATCTGTAATGCTTGATGAAGTCTTTACAGATATCGTTTCACCTACATATATTGAACTTTCTTTATTATTTATTGCTAAAATTGAAGGTTCTGATACAATATCTAAAGCACCGTCTTGGTTTAAAAGACTAATAGATGCACCAAGAGCTAAACCTGAAGCAATTGTAGGAATTACAAGACCTATGGCATCTGGATTAAATGCAAATGAACTTCCTCCATTTAAACTTGATGCAAAAGTACTTAAACCATTTTTACCTGTATTTCCTGCTTTTATTCCGTATTTAATACCCACTTCATCAAGTAAACTATCACTTATTTCAATAATTTTAGCTTGTACATAAACTTGTGCTTTTTCTTTATCTAGTTTTATAATAAGTGTTTTAATATACTCAATTTCATTTAATAATCCCATTATAACTATAGAGTTTGATTCTTCATCAACTGAAGATAAAGGTTTACTATTTGGATCTAGATATTTCTTTTTTGCAATAACATCATTAAGTATATTTATTACATTTTTCGCCTCTACATTTTTTAAAGGTATGACTTCAACGACTCTTCTAAGTAATGAATCTTTTAAGTCGATTTTTTTTATATACTTTTTTAAATAATTTACATTTTCTTTATTTCCAATAATTACAATAGCGTTACTCTCTTTATTTACTACAATATTAGTTTTTTCTGTTAAAATTTTTTCATTAAAGATTGATTTAGCAATAGTGTCAATATTCTTTTTTGCATCATTTGCTTGGATATTATTAAGTTCAATAATTTCTAAATATTTTTGAGATCCTTGAGTAATCATTTTTATAACTTTTTTCACTGTTTTAATATTATTTATAAAATCTGTAACTGCTAAGGTGTTTGAGTCTATATTGCTTACTATTATTCCATTTTTTGAAATTAAATGCTTTACTTTAGAAGTTATATAATCAACATTTACATTATGTACTTTAAAAATTTCTGTTAACATTTGATTATAATTTTCTTCTTTATATGAACTTGAATTTATAATAGGAAGATTATTTTTTGTACTTTCATCAAGCTTTATTACTCTTAATATATTATCTTCGTTGAGTAATGTATGTCCTTTTGATTTTAAAACAAGCATTAGTATTTTTATTAATTCATTTTTAGAAACAGTTTTGTTAGAAATATAATCTATTTTTCCATTTATTTCTTCAGTTATTAAAATATTTTTATTTAAAATTTTTGATGTAATTGTTATCAATTCCATAACCTTTAACTCTTTGAAATTAATGTCAATCTTCTCTTCAGCTAAAAGGTAAGTAGTCAAAAAAGTAACACATAGAAAAGAATAAATTAATTTCACTTAATATCTCCATTATAATAATTTAATAATTTATTATAATAAAATTATTATAAATTGTTACTGTAATAATATATTTCGAGGTAATTTAAGTATTAGACTATTTAATTCTTTTTTTGAAAGTTCTATATAAATAATAATTTCTTTTAGAAATTCCTTCGATTTAATGTTAATATTTTCTTGTTTTAAAAGATATTCTAATTTTGAAAGTTCACTGTAATCACATTTTAATTTTATTGTTTCGAGTTTTTTATATTCAAAAAATTCACTAATATTTATAACTTCATTTACACTAGATGAATATGCTCGAACTAAACCACCAGTTCCTAGCTTAACTCCGCCAAAATAACGTACTATGATAACAGCGCTATTAATAATTTCTGCGCCAGATAATACAGCAAGTGAAGGTTTTCCAGATGTACCTCTAGGTTCTCCATCATCACTACAATTTTCAACAATCTGATCAAATTCATTTAGATATCTATACGCATAAACAAAATGTCTAGCTTTTGGATGTTCTTTCTTTAACTTGTTCATAACTTCATTAAATAAGTTGTAAGGCATAAAAAATGCAATAAACTTAGATTTTTTTTCTTCATAACAATTATCAAATTGATTTTGAATGTATTTCAATATATTTCCCAATAAGTAGTCTAATAAAAGTATATATAAAGTAGTCTTGATAAAGATTTAACTATAATGCAAAAATGAGATTAGACCAATATTTAACAATAAATTATAATATTCAAAGTAGAAATAAAGCTGCTGAATTAATTAAAGCAGGCAAAATACAAATTAATGGAAAAATTATAAAAAAAAGTTCTTTTGCTATAGATGAAACATCAGAAATACAAATACTAGAAGATAATTTTTTTGTAAGCCGTGCTGCATATAAACTAAAATATTTTTTGGAAGATTTAAATAAAGTTCAAAAATTATCACTTTTTGATAAGAACACTTTAGATATTGGAAGTAGTACTGGTGGTTTTACACAAATATTACTACTTAATAATGCAAAAAAAGTGACTTGTGTTGATGTAGGTTCAAATCAATTGCATGAAAAAATTAAAAATGAAGAAAAGATTTCTTTTTTTGAAAACACAGATATTCGAAATTTTAAATCAACTGAAATATTTGAAGTAGTTACTTGTGATGTATCCTTTATATCAATTTTGTATATTATTGAAGATATAAACAGATTATCTTCAAAAGATATTATTATTCTTTTCAAGCCTCAGTTTGAAGTTGGAACTAATGTAAAAAGAGATAAAAAAGGTGTTGTAAAAGATAAGAAAGCAATTGTAAAAGCAAGAGAAAAATTTATTGTATATACAGAACAATTAAACTGGAAATTAAAATACTCGTCAATCAGTAAACTACAAGGGAAAGATGGAAATGAAGAAGAACTTTTCTACTTTAGTAAATAAAGACACAATTACATCAATAGCCATTGGTGGTTTTGATGGAATGCACTCAGCTCATCAAGAATTATTTAAACAATTAGATAGCAATGGTGCTATTTTATCTATAGAATCAAAATATGCAACATTAACTCCAAAAAAATACAGACAAGAGTATTCAAAATATCCAATATATTACTATGTGCTTGATGAAATAAAACATCTAAAAGGAAATAAATTTATTCAACTTTTAAAAAAAGAGTATCCTAAACTAAAAAAAATTGTAGTAGGATTTGATTTTTGTTTTGGTAAAGATAGAGGATATTGTATTCAAGAGTTAAAAAATATATTTGATGGAGAAGTAATTGTTATAGACGAATATAAAATTGATAATATTCCCGTTCACTCAAGAATCATCAGAGAATATATATCAAATGGAGATTTAGAAACTGCAAACAAACTTTTAAATAAAGCATACAAAATATATGGAACACAAGTAAAAGGTCAAGGTATAGGCACAAAAAGTTTTGTGCCCACGATAAATTTGAT
This sequence comes from uncultured Campylobacterales bacterium, assembly GCA_905479135.1. Taxonomy (GTDB): domain Bacteria; phylum Campylobacterota; class Campylobacteria; order Campylobacterales; family Arcobacteraceae; genus Poseidonibacter. Next base: position 18,535 of record CAJQLJ010000071.1, read on the forward strand.
TGTAGAGAATTTTTTATTACCACAAGCAGGTGTTTATGCTACTAAAACAATTCTAAATGATATTGAATATAACTCAATAACGTTTTTAGGACATAGAGTTACAACTGACAATTCATACGCTATTGAAACACATATCTTTGATGAAAATATAATAAATAATAATTATGAAATACAAATAAAGTTTTATAAAAAATTAAGAGATAATAAGAAGTTTGATACATATAAAGACTTAAAAGAAGAGATTTTCTCTAATATAAAAGAATCCAAAAAGTATTTTTTGAATAAAAATAAGACTATAAATACTTATTAATAAGCATTTAGATAAAATAATACTATGGTAGATAAAGTATTTGAAAAATCAATAATAAAACAATTCGAATTCGATGAAGAAGTAGCTTCAGTATTTGATGATATGCTAAACAGATCAGTTCCATTTTATAAAGACATGCAAAGATTATCAATAAACTTCGCATGTAACTTTTTAGAAGAAAATGACAAAGTTTATGATTTGGGCTGTTCTACAGCCTCAACATTGATAGAACTAAGCAAACACTGTGAACATAATTTAGAATTAATAGGCATTGATAATTCTATGGCTATGTTAAACAGAGCTTCTAAAAAAGCAAAAGCTTTTGGTGTAGATATCGAGTTAATTAATAAAGATTTACATGATGTAAGCTATAAAAATGCAAAACTAATTTTCTCAAATTATACATTACAATTTATAAGACCACTTCAGAGAGAAAAATTAGTAAAAAAAGTTTTTGATTCATTAGAAGATGAAGGGATATTTATTTTTAGTGAAAAAGTTATATCATCAAACTCAAAATTAAACAAACAAAGTATAGATGAATACTACGAATTTAAAAAAACACAAGGTTACTCAGAATTTGAAATATCTCAAAAAAGAGAAGCTTTAGAAAATGTTTTAATACCATATACAGAAGATGAAAATAAAAAAATGATATTAGATGCAGGATTTTCACATTGTGAGACAATATTTAAATGGGTTAATTTTGCAACATTTATAGCAATAAAATAGAAAAGTTAAAGGATTTAATAATATGTTAGAAATAGGAAATAAAGCACCAGAATTTTGTGCTCCAAATCAAGATGATGTAGAAATTTGTTCAAGAGATTTAGATGGGAAATGGATAGTATTATATTTTTATCCAAAAGATTTAACACCGGGTTGTACTACACAAGCTTGTGATTTTACAACATCGCATTTAGAGTTTGATGATTTAGATGCAGTTATATTAGGGGTTTCTCCTGATGATACTGCTAAACATAGAAAATTTATTGAAAAGTATGACTTGTCTATTACTTTACTTGCGGATGAAGATAAAAAGATTTGTGAAGATTATGGAGTATGGCAGCTTAAAAAATTCATGGGAAAAGAGTACATGGGAGTAGTGAGAAGTACATTTATAATCTCACCTCATGGAGAGATTGCAGCAGTTTGGGAAAAAGTAAGTGTTAGAAAAAAGAAAACAGTAAAAGGTGAAAAAATAGAAATTTTACATGTTAATGAAGTAAAAGAAAAACTTCAAGAATTACAATCAAATTAATAGGATACTTAAATGAATAAACTTTTACTACTTAGTATTACAGTATTATTATCATTAACAATAGCAAATGCCAAAACAACTGTTTGTTACAAAAAGAACTGGCAATCACCATCTACTATTGAGACAACAACTTTAGATGGAGGAGTTTGTGAAAGTAAATACTCTCTTCAAGAAATGAAAAAAATGGGGTGGAATGTTTTAGATATTAAAATTGATTCAGAACAAAATAATCTAAGCTATCAATATTTACTTAGTAATGATCAAATAGTAAATACAAAAGTAGTAAAAATTATACAAACTAAAGAAAAAAATAATTTAAAAGAAAATTTTTCACTCAAAACAATTCCTGTAAAAATCACTAATATAACAGAGAATAAAACAACTATTGATATTGGCAATTTAACAATTGGTCAAAGCGGTGTTGTTATACATGTTTATAATGATGATAAGAAGTTAATAATATCTAACGCTCAAGTTATTGAATCAAATAAAACTACTTCAATAATTAAGTTTTCAAAATTTAATGACTTGGCACAAGAAGCACTTCCAAACTCAAATAGAATTGTTCAAAAAAATGATATATTGCTTTTAAATTATTTGTATAATGCATCACTTTTAATAGCCCCTAATTTAGATACTTTCCAAACTGTAAAATCAAGTTTTATCTATAACAATTTTTTACATTCAGATATATTTGCCACAAAACTTAAACAAGATAGAGCACCTTATTTAACAAAAGAATATATTCAAAATTATGCAATTTCACAAAACTTAGGAACTATTTTTATAGTTGCTAATCAAAAAATATATATATTTGATACTAAAACATTAAAAGTATTAACAATTTATCAATTGTCATATGATACAAGTAAAACAGAGATGCCATTTTACACAAGAGTTACAGATATAGAATCTTCAAATTTTGATATAGAATTCTTATCAAATAAAAAAAATCTAACATACGACGAATATTATAAAAAACTATTAGGATTAAAATAATGATAGAACAAAAACATTTAGACTTTATAACAAATATTGTTGGAAATGAAAATGTAAAGAGTGACAAAGCTCACTTAATTGCATATAGTTATGATGCAACAAAATCAAGATTTGAACCAGATGCTGTTGTATTTCCAAAAAATGAACTAGAAATTTCAGAAATTCTAAAATACTGTAATGAGCATGAAATTGTTATAGTTCCAAGAGGAGCTGGTTCAGGATTTACAGGTGGTGCACTTCCTGCAAATGGTGGTATTACTCTTTCTTTAGAAAGACACATGGACAAATTACTTGAAATAGATATGGAAAATATGGTTGGTGTTGTACAGCCAGGTTTAATTAATATGGATTTTCAAAAAGCAGTTGAAGCTGTAGGACTATTTTATCCACCAGATCCAGCAAGTGAAAACTATTCTACTCTAGGTGGAAATGTATCAGAGAATGCTGGAGGAATGAGAGCTGCTAAATATGGTATAACAAAAGATTATGTAATGGCACTAAGAGCAGTTTTACCAAATGGCGAAATTATTAAAGCTGGTAAAAAAACTATCAAAGATGTTGCAGGTTATAACACTGCAGGAATTTTGATAGCAAGTGAAGGTACATTAGCAGTAATTACAGAAATTACCTTAAAGTTGATACCAAAGCCAAGACATAAAAAAACTTATATGGGAATATTCCCAAGTGTTGAAAATGCAATGAATGCTGTATTTAAATCATTAGCAAAAGGTGCAAATCCTGTCGCTATGGAATTTTTAGATTCATTAGTTATTAAAGCATTAAGAGATAAGTTGAATGTTGATCTTCCTGAAAGTGCTGGAGCTATTTTAATTGGTGATGTAGATGGAAACCTTGAAGATGAAGTGAAGTTTCAATTATCTACATTAAAAGAATCATTTGAAGAAAATGGTTCAAGTGACTTTATAGTTGCACAAAATGAAGAAGAAGGAAATAAGCTTTGGTTTGCCAGAAGAAATGCTTCTCCTGCGGTTACGATCTATGGAACTAAAAAACTAAATGAAGATATTTCAGTTCCAAGATCTAAGCTTCCTGAAGCTTTAGCTTCTATATATGCTATTGGAGATAAATATGGCTTCCAAGTACCTTGTTTTGGACATGCAGGAGATGGAAATATTCATGTTAATGTAATGGTAAAAGATAAAGACAACGAAAAAGAAATGGAAGATGGACACAAAGCAATTGAAGAAATATTCCAACTTGTAGTTGATATGGGTGGAACTTTAAGTGGTGAACATGGAATTGGAACATCAAAAGCTCCGTTTATGTCAATTGCATTTAATAATGCAGAAATGGAATTATTTAGAAGTATAAAAAAAGCTTTTGATCCAAAAAATATTCTAAATCCTAATAAAATGGGATTATGATGAAATAATGAATAAAAATAATAGTGGGAAAAGCTTACTAAAGAAGATTTTAAAAAATTTAGAATCTTTTTTTAATGACGATACTACATACTATGCAGCATCACTAAGCTTTTTTACTATATTTTCAATTCTGCCTATTGTTGCATTACTTATTGCAATAGTTTCTAACTTTCAAGAGTTTGATAATTACTTAGATATGATTACTGTATATATCATTGATATTATTAATCCAACACATTCTGAAGAAATAATTAATTCAATAAAAAATTATATTTCAAACTCTAATCAATTAGGAAGTATAGGAATTATATATATGCTTTTTGTATTTATTATGTTTGTTAAAGATTATGAATATATTGTAAATAAAATACATAAAACAAAAAGAAAACCTTTATATATTTCATTTTTCTTTTATTCAATATTTTTTGTATTAATTCCTATTATATTCATAGCATTTAATATTATTATTTCTTTTTATAATAACACTATTTTTAATAGCTTAATATCTTATACGTTTTCATGGTTAATTTTCTATGTTTTATTTAAACTGAGTGTTAATAAAAAAATAGATAATAAAGCCGCATTTTTATCATCTTTCATAACCCTAATAACCCTTTCGCTTACAAAAAATTTATTTATATATTATGTGATTTATAATAAAACCTATACTACTATTTATGGTTCACTAGCAACATTATTATTTACATTCTTTTGGATATATATTTCATGGATAATATATTTATATGGAATTAAAATATGTTATAGATTAAACTTAAAAAAGTAAGGGAAAAAAGAGGCTAAAAAAAAAGCTTAGCATAAACAACCAAGAGTTGCATAAGCTAAGCTTTGTGTAAAAATACTCAAGAGCTGGCAGCGGCCTACGTTTCCACAAGGGGACCCTGCAGTATTA
>CAJQLJ010000072.1 GCA_905479135.1 uncultured Campylobacterales bacterium
CAATTTTAATGTAAAGGAATCATAATTTCATGATTTTTGCAAAAATAGATTTTATAAATTTATTACCATTTCATATTTATATAAAAAAAAATATTAGTTCAACACAAACTAAATCAATAATAGAATATAAAAAATCTTATCCTTCTTTAATAAATAAAAAATTTAAAAAAAGAAAAGTTGATTCAGCTTTTATATCATCAATAGCGTCAAGGAATGAAAAAAAATTAGATTTAGGAATCATAGCTAAAAAAGATGTTTTATCAGTATTACTAATTCCAGGTAAAGAGGAAAAAGATTTTCAAAGTGATACATCAAATGCATTAGCAAAAGTTTTAGATTTAGAAGGAAAAGTTTTAATTGGTGATAAAGCATTAAAATTTTACCATAGCACTAAAAAGAAAGATTTTATTGATTTAGCTAAATTTTGGAATGAGAAATATAATTTACCCTTCGTTTTTGCTGTTTTGTGTTATTCCTCACATAAGTTACAACTAGAAAAAATAATCAAGAAATTTAATAAAAACCATATAAAAATACCAACTTATATTTTAAATCAGTATTCAAAAAGAACAGGGATATCAAATAAAAATATATTGGAATATTTAAAGAAGATTGATTATACAATTGGAATAAAAGAAAAAAGAAGCTTAAAACTTTTTTTAAAGTTAACAAAAGAAAAGAGAATATAAATGACAGTATTTGATACTATAATTCTAGGAATAATAGAAGGAATTACTGAATTTCTTCCTATCTCTTCAACGGGTCATTTAATAGTTGCTAGTGAATTTTTAGGTATTGAACAAAATAGTATAAATAAAGCATTTGAGGTAATTATTCAATTTGCAGCAATATTGGCTGTAATCTTAACTTATCCTTCTAAATTTACTATTTCTCATATTGATTTGTGGTCAAAAGTAATGATTGCATTTTTTCCTATTGCAATTATTGGTTTTATATTTTCAAGTCAAGTAAAAGCAATGTTTACAATTGAAATAGTTGCTTATATGTTTATTATTGGTGGAATTATATTCTTAATAGTAGAAAAGTTTTACGATGAAAAAGAAACACATACTTTAGATGTTGAAGATGTAACTTATAAACAAGCTGCTTGGATTGGTTTTGCTCAGATTTTTGCTTTAATTCCTGGAACTTCAAGAGCTGGTTCTAGTATTATTGGTGCAATGCTAGTTGGTCTTAACAGAAAAGCAAGTGCTGAGTTTTCTTTTCTCTTAGCTTTTCCTGTTATGTGTGCTACAACTGCTTACGATTTATTAAAACATCATAAAGAACTATTTACAGATGCAAATATATTAAATCTAGCTGTTGGCTTTGTTGTATCATTTTTAGTAGCTTTTCTAGCAATAAAACTGTTTTTAAAATTCCTAGAAAACTTTACTTTTGTGGCCTTTGGTATTTATAGAATAATCTTTGGAATTCTACTTCTTATTATTTTGAACAATAACATTACATATTAAAGACACTGCATTTGAATTAATAGAAGAAGTTAATCTTTTACTAATGTCATGAATATCACTATTTATAGCATTAAAAAAATCTTCTTCTTTTAACTCTTCTTCTCTTAGTAAAAAACACAATTTTTTATCTTTTAAATCCTTGGCATTATAAAATTGATGATCTCCTGCTGCATACTTGTAAGGGATAAAAAGTGCAGGTAAGCAATTTGCACAAAGTTCCCATAATGTTGAAGCACCAGCACGACTAACTGCAAAATCTGCTTTTTGCATTTTTGAAGGAATTTCTTTTGAAAAATCAAAAACTTCTGCATCAATATTCAATTTGGCATACTCTTCTTTTACTCTTTGATAATCATTCTTACCAGCTTGATGAATAATATTTATTCCCATTTCGTTTAATTTAGGAGCTAATTTTAAAGCAAAGTTATTTATTACTACTGCACCTTGTGATCCACCAAAAAATGCCACGGTATTAACTTTATCTCTAATTCGTCCTAAATCAAAAAACACATTAGATACAGGATAATCTTTTATGATAGATGTTTTTAAAAAAGAAGAAAAAACTTCTGTTGCAAATTTAGAACTTACTTTATTCAAACTTCCCATAACAGAATTCTGCTCATGAATATATAATTTACAAGATGGTTTAATAATTGAAGCAAAAGTTGCAGCAGCTGCAGAAAATCCTCCAACGGATACAACAGTTTTTACATTATATTTAGAAAAAAGTCTTAAACAATCATTTGTTTTTGACATTATATTTAATAATGATACAATTTTTCCAAAAGTATTTTTGTTTACTACTCCTTTGGTATCTAAAAAATACTTAGCTTTTAGTCTTTTATCATTTTCAAACCATTGTTTATCTTGACCATTCGAAGAGCCTATAAAAATAACGGGGATACCTCTTTTATAAAACTCTTCAATAAAAGCATCAGCTACTTTTAAATGTCCGCCCGTACCACCACCAGTTATTACAACATTTCCATTCATACTAGTCCTTTTTATTTCTTATTTTTACTTCATCTTCAGGTACAATCCTACTTATTGATAAAACTAAACCTACCGCAATTGACATAGAAAGCATAGATGAACCACCATAAGATAATAAAGGTACTGCAATACCTTTTATTGGTATCATTCCAGATATTCCATAAGAATTAATTAAAAAAGCGATAATAATCATTAAAGCAATTCCTAATGTAAATAAATGATAAATTGGATTTTTTATTCTTCTGCTAATTCTGAATATTCTCCAGATTATTGAAAACATTATACCTACAATAAAAATCAAACCTAAAAGACCTATTTCTTCTGTAATACCTGCTAGTACGAAATCTGTATGAACTTCAGATAAAAAACCAACTTTTATATCACCATTAGATATACCTTGACCTAAAAAGCTACCATTATGCATTGCATTTAGTGAATGAGATACTTGATATGGTTCAGGTAATTCATCTATTCTTAAATAACCCTCAGCCCAAGATGGAAGGACAGAAAGAATTCCATCTTGAACCATTGCCCACCAAGAATATATTCTTTGTATCCTATGAGGTGCTGCAAGAATTAGTCCAATTAAACCTATTAGTGCTCCAGCACCTAGTATTAGAAATATTTTAAATGATCTATTTGCAAAGATCAATAATATTACTAAAATAATTCCTAAAAGTACTACTTGTCCTAAATCTTTTTGTAAAAAAGCTACAATAAAAACAACAACAAGAAATGTTAAAAAATATGGAGCTAAAAGTATTGATTCTTTTTTTAAACTAATTTTCTTTGGTTGATCTATAACTTTTCTATGAAAAGACCAAGACAAGAAATATATAAAACCTATTTTAAAAAATTCAACAGGAGAGAGAGAAAAACCAGGTAATCTTATCCATCTATTTGCACCTCCAGAAGCTGTTACCATTGAAGATGGTAGGAAAGGCATTATAACCATCAAAAAAAAGAATACTAAAAATAAAGTCATACCAACTTTTCCGACTAATTTATCTGGATGAATCAATGAGAAAGTCCACATAATAGATATTGCAACTATCGCAACCATAATTTGTCTAAGGAAAAAATGAAACTGGTTATAACCATAATACTCAACTGTATAAATGCTCAAAGAGTATGAAAATATAACACTTACTGAAATTAATAAAGATACTAAAATAAGTAGGGGATAATCTGCTTTTTGACAATTTAAATGACTACTTATTGATTTAATCTTATTTTTGTTAGAATACATACTCTATTATATAACATTATGGATAAATATGTCTTCAAACAAAATCGAAAAAATTAACAAAACTAAGAAAATCGCAATATTATTTATGATTATTTTTTTATTCTTATTAATACTTATTATTTCTGTGTTCAGAACAATAACTGAATACAGGCATATGCCTACACTACAAAGTCAGAAGAAAGAACTTTCTGTACGTGGTGATATAGTTAGTTCTGACAATTTTAAAATTGCTTCATCAAAAAAACTATATAAAGCATCTATAGATACGAGACACTTAGCAGAAGATAAAAAGGAACTTTTCTTAGAGCTTTTTTCTATTTATAGTAAAATACCCTATCAGAAATTAAAAGAAAAACTAAATAAAGCAAAAAATAAACCTGGTAATTTAATATTATCTTATAACATAGATTCAAGAACAGCTAAGAACTTAAAAGAATTAGCTTTTAAATTACGAAAGCTAAATGTATTTATTTCAAGAAAAGTAAAAGGTGGAAAAATACTAAGAGGTTTAAGTATAAATGAAAGTGGAGAAAAAAGATTATTTTCTTATGATGATACTTTAACTCCAGTAGTTGGTTATATTTCTAAATTTGAAAGTAAAAATGGTACAACAAAAGTTAAAGGTATAAAGGGACTTGAAAAAAGTTATAATAAAGAGTTGAGTGAATCAAAAGATGGAGTTCTAAAGGGAAATAGAGATGTATTATCATATATTGCTTTTGACAAGAATTCTGTAATTAGAAAAAGAATTGATGGAGCAACATTAAATTTAAATATTCCATTAAAATTACAAAAAAATAATGAGCTAACACTTGATAAACATAAAGAAAAATTAAGTGCTGATGAAATTATTGTGTCAATTATGAATAGTAAAACAGGTGAAATATTAACACTGGCATCCTCAAATAGATTCAATCCAGAAAAAATTAGACAAAAAGATATACCTTCTTTAAATGTAAATGCAATAGAATATCAATTCGAACCAGGTTCAATAGTTAAACCCATAGCTATTTCATTGGTAATGGACAAAAATAGAATTAAAGAAAATGAACTCTTTTTTGCTTATAATACAAAAGGTAAAGCAAATAGCAAAGGTGAATTCCCACATGGAAAATATAAATTAGGTAGATATACGATAGGAGATGATCACCAATTTAAAAAACATTATTTAACTTTAAAAGATATTGTTATTTATTCTTCAAATATTGGTACTTTAACAATAGCACAAAGATTATCAGGACCAGAATTTTATGAAGGATTTAAACGATTTGGACTTGCAAGAAAAACTGGTATAGATTTACCTTATGAGAAAAAAGGTGTAATCCACAGTATAAGACAATATTCAGCAGGTGATCGTGATGGTGAAGATAACATATTTAAAGCTACTGATTCTTATGGACAGGGTATTACCGCCACTTTTATGCAAATGATGAAAGCCTATACCGTTTTTAATAGTGAAGGATTTATGTCTACACCTAAAATTGTTTCTTATTTAACACACGATAATAATAAATATAAAGCTTATGATAGTAAACCTGAAAAAGTAATATCAAAAGAAACTGCAGAAAAAATGAAAAAATTATTAATCCAAACAGTAGAAGAAGGAACAGGTATTGCAGCTAAAATCGATGGTTTAGAAATTGGTGGTAAGACAGGTACTGCTCAAATAGCAAGGGGTGGTAAATATTTAAAACAATACATATCCTCATTTTTTGGCTTTGTAGGTGATGGAAAGAACTCTTATACAATTGGAGTTACTGTGATGAATCCAAACTCAACAGGTAAATATTGGTATTATAGATATGCTTCAGCATCAGCAGTTCCTGTATTTAAAGAAATTATACAAAATCTGATAAAATTAAACTATCTTACACCTAAAAACGATATAATCTTAAAAAACAATAAAAGGTAGATAATGTTCGGTAAAGAATTAAAAAAATATAATTATACAATAGAAGAATTAGCGAAGTTTCAATATGCAAAAATAACAACAAGTAAAGGAGTTATTTTAATTAAATTGTTCAACGAAGATACTCCAAATACTGTTTCAAACTTTGCTACATTAGCAAATGATGGTTTTTACAATAACCTTAACTTTCATAGAGTAATTCCTGGATTTATGGCACAAGGTGGTTGTCCAAATGGTACTGGAACTGGTGGTCCTGACTGGGCAATACCTTGTGAAGTTGATATGAAAAAACAAGTTCATAATCAGGGAAGTTTATCAATGGCACATGCAGGTCCTAATACAGGAGGAAGTCAATTCTTTATTTGTTTTGATGCTACACCTCATTTAGATAGACATCACACCGTTTTTGGTGGAATAGAACCAGAAGATGCAAGTAGTTTTGCAGTATTGGATACAATTGAACAAAATGATGCAATAATTTCTATAGAAATATTAGAATCAAAATAAGATTCTTAATCTTCCAATAAAAGGTCAATCGAAAGGTTGGCCTTTTTTTATATTTAAATATTAAATATAAATCACTTCAGAATATAACTTAATCTATTTGTATATTAATTAATATGAAATAATACTATAAAAATTTGTCAAGAAATATATTAACAATTATTATCTATGAACTATAACAAGAAGAAAATAAGGCTAATAGAAAGTAGGGAAAAAAGAGGCTAAAAAAAAAGCTTAGCATAAACAACCAAGAGTTGCATAAGCTAAGCTTTGTGTGTAAATACTCAAGAGCTGGCAGCGGCCTACGTTTCCACAAGGGGACCCTGCAGTATTATCAGCGATGAAGAGCTTGACTTCCAGGTTCGAAATGGAGCTGGGTATTTCCTCTTCTCTATA